>NZ_JANINT010000150.1:15550-33212 GCF_024509035.1 Nocardioides sp.
GCCGCCGACGCTCCACCGATCGTCGCGTAGCCGCGCGGATTGTCCGGCGGCGTCCGAGGGCGTCGCTGGGCAAGACGGGCGAACGCGAGCGGCGATCGGTGCGTGCGGTGGCCAGGCGCCGAGGGACGGCGTGGCGGGTCACTCAGACCGAGGCGAACGCCGCCGACGCTCCACCGATCGTCGCGTAGCCGCGCGGATTGTCCGGCGGCGTCCTAAACTGAGGGTGTGCGCCCACGTGCGGCCGTCCTGGCCTGGCTGGCGGGGTTGCTCACGGGGGGACTGATCGCTTCGGGGGCGACCCCTGCGCTCGCGCGCCCGGCCCCGTCGGAGGTCGAACGGGTGACGACCACGAAGCACACGGTCACGATGCGGCTCTCTCCGCCGGTCGTCACCGTCGGCGAGCCGAGCTCGGTGGTCGCGCTGGCCACTCCGGTGCGCACCGGGCGCAGCTTCACGCTCCAGCGCGCCGTGGACGGCACCTGGCAGCCGATCGCGACCGCGAAGGGCGATGCCGGCGGCCGCGCGGTCCTGCCGCTCGACACCAGCACCGTGGGAACGCAGGTGCTGCGAGTGGTCGCCGAGGCCACGAAGTCCCTGCCGCGCCGGGCCACGGCAGCGACCAGGCTGCAGGTGTACCCACCGGAGTCCTGCCGTCCGACGGTCCCGCTCGTCGACCCCACCCCTGACCTGTCGGCCACGTGCCTCGCGGCTCGCCTGGACCGCTGGCGGGCCGCGGGCCTGATGGGGGTGGGTCAGCAGCTCAACGTCTCCAACCGCGACTACCTGGCCCCGCTGACCCAGCTCGGCGGGCGCCGGGTCGCGGTCGTCGGCTTCGACCTCGAGGAGCTGGCGGCGGGCGAGACCTACGAGTTCCCCCAGCCGCCCCTGGACACGCTCGTGGGGCTCGCTCAGCAGGGTGCGGTGCTGAGCGCCTCCTGGCACATGCCCAACCCTCACACGGGCGGCCGCTTCGACGATCGCGCCTGGCACGACCTGGCGGCGCTGCTGGACCCCTCGAGCCCGGAGCACGCGCGGTTCTGGGCGGATGTCGATGCCAAGCTCGAGCTGCTCCGCCGCTTCCAGGACGCCGGAGTCGCGGTCGTCCTCCGCCCCCTCCACGAGGCCAACGGGGGCTGGTTCTGGTGGGGCAGGCCCGACCCCACGACGTACAAGGACCTCTGGGCAGCCTTGCAGCAGCGGGCGTGGGACGCCGGCGTGCACAACGTCGTCTGGGCCTACAGCTTCAACGCCGTCACGGACTCGGGCGTCACCGACCCGGTGCGGCTGCTGCCGCGAAGGGTCGACCTCGCCGGCATCGACGCCTACGATCCCGAGGCCGCTCGCGGCAGCTCCACCGACGCCGTCCCGCTGCGGGGCTACGCGGGTGTGGCGGCCCGGGTCAAGCGGATGGCGATGACCGAGGTGGGGCCTCGCGACAGCCTCTCGGGCGCCTGGAACCCGGCGACCATCACGCGCGCGGCCCGCGGACTGACCGAGCGGCCCGCCTGGGCGCTGCTGTGGTTCGACGACCTGCCGCCCAACAACCCCCTCTACAAGCGCCAGATCAGCTCCCTGTCGGGCGGCCTGCGGTGGCTGGACTCCTGCCCCACCGCCCTCTGCTCCCTGCGCTGAGCCGATCGCGCCGATCAGCCGCCGAGCCGTCGCATCGCGGTCGTGCGCAGCACCAGCTCCCCCGCCTCGTCGGAGGCGTCGAGGTCGACGTCGGCCTCGATCACCCAGTCGTGGTGCCCCTCAGGGTCGTGCAGCGTCTGGGTGACGCGCCAGGTGCGACCCGCCTCCGCGACCTGCAGCAGTGCCGGGCCGCGGGCGTCGGCGTCCACCAGCAGCCGGTCGTGCTCGGCGTAGTAGTCCTCGATCGCGGCGTCCCACAGCGATCGGGTCATCACGACCTCGCCGGGCGGGTCGGTGCGGTCCGCCGTCGCGCGCTCGAGCGCCATCAACCCGTCGAGGTCGTCGCGCGCGACCAGCTCGACGCGGCGGAACATCGCGTTGCGGATCATCACCCGGAACGCCCGGTCCTGCTTGGAGATCGGCCGCGGCGGTGGCGGCGGCTCGTGGTGAGCGACGTCGGCGCGCACGTGGGTGGGGTCGGCCAAGGCCTCCCACTCGTCGAGCAGCGACGAGTCGGTCTGGCGGATGGTCTCCCCCAGCCACTCCGAGAGGTCCTCGAGCTCGGGGGTGCGGTGCTGGTCGGGCACGGTCTGCCGCAGCGTGCGGTAGGCGTCGGTGAGATAGCGCAGGACCAGGCCCTCGGAGCGGGCCAGCTGGTAGCGGGCGACGAAGTCGGTGAACGTCATGCCCTGCTCGTACATCTCCCGCACGATCGACTTGGGCTGCAGGGCGTCCTCGCGCAGCCAGGGGTGCCGCTCGCGATAGATCTCGTACGTCGCCTCCAGCAGCTCGGCGAGCGGCTGTGGCCAGGTGATCTCCTCGAGCAGCGCCATCCGCTCGTCGTACTCGAGGCCGTCGGCCTTCATCTCGGCGACCGCCTCCCCCCGGGCGACGTGCTGCTGCTGGAACAGGACCTGACGCGGCCCCTCGAGCACCGCCTCGATGACCGACACGATGTCGAGGGTGTAGGTCTCGGCCTCCGGGTCGAGCACGTCGAGCGCGGCCAGCGCGAAGTGCGCGAGCGGCTGGTTGAGGGCGAAGTCCGCGGGCAGGTCCACGGTGAGCACGTAACGCCGGCCGAGCTCGTCGGGCTCGTCGAGCCGGGTCAGGGTGCCCGAGCGCACCAGCGAGCGCGCGAGGCGCAGGGCGCGTCGGGCGAGGCGGAGCTGCTGGCGGCGGTCCTCGTGGTTGTCGGTCAGGAGCCGCCGCAGGACCGGGAACGCGTCCTCCTCCCGGGCCAGGACGTTGATGAGCATCGCGTTGTCGACCTTCATCCGCGAGGCCAGCGGTTCCGGGACGCCCGCCACCAGCTTGTCGAAGGTCTGCTCGCTCCACACGACCGTTCCTTCCGGCGGCTTGCGGAGCTGTGCCTTGGAGTTCTTCTTGCCGGCCGCCTGGCGGGCGGCGACCTTCGCCTTCGCCTTCTCGTTCTCGATGACGTGCTCGGGTGCCTGGACGACGACGTACCCGGCTGTGTCGAAGCCCGCTCGGCCCGCACGGCCGGCGATCTGCAGGAACTCGCGGGTGCGCAGGATCCGCTGGCGGCTGCCGTCGAACTTGGCGAGCCCGGTGAACAGCACCGTGCGGATGGGGACGTTGATGCCGACGCCGAGCGTGTCGGTGCCACAGATGATGCGCAGCAGCCCCGCTTGGGCGAGCTGCTCGACCAACCGGCGGTAGCGCGGCAGCATGCCGGCGTGGTGCACGCCGATGCCGCGGCGCAGCAGCTTGGCCAGGGTCTTGCCGAAGCCGGCGCCGAACCGCACGCCGGCCAGGCGTTCGGCGAGCAGGTCGCGCTGCTCGCGGGGCGCGGCCGCCCACCCGGCGTTCAGCAGCGAGGTCGCCTGCTCGACGGCGTCCTTCTGGGTGAAGTGGACGACGTAGACCGGGCCCTGCCCGGTGGTGACCAGCTCCTCGAGCGTCTCGACGAGCGGGGTCATCACCCACGAGAACGTCAGCGGCACGGGACGCACGGCGTCGTCGACCACGGTGGTCTCGCGGCCGTTGCGCCGGGTCAGGTCCGCGGCGATCTCGGACATGTCCCCGAGCGTGGCCGACATGAGGACGAACTGCGCCTGCGGCAGCTCCAGCAGCGGCACCTGCCAGGCCCAGCCGCGGTCGGGCTCGGCGTAGAAGTGGAACTCGTCCATCACGACCAGGCCGACATCGGCGCGCGCACCTTCGCGCAGCGCGATGTTGGCGAGCACCTCGGCGGTGCAGCAGATGATCGGGGCGTCGGCGTTGACCGAGGCGTCGCCGGTGAGCATCCCGACGTCCTCGGCGCCGAACTCCTCGACGAGCGCGAAGAACTTCTCGCTCACCAGGGCCTTGATCGGTGCGGTGTAGAACGACACCCGGTCCTCTGCGAGCGCCGCGCGGTGGGCGGCGGCCGCGACCAACGACTTGCCGGACCCGGTCGGCGTGGCCAGCACGACGTTGTCGCCGGCCAGCACCGCCAGGACCGCCTCCTCCTGGTGGGGGTAGAGGGTCAGCCCGCGGGCAGCGGCCGCCGAGGTGATCTCGTCGAGGATGTCGGTCACGGGCTAGTCACGAGCCCTCGGATGCGCGGTCGCGAACACCTCACGGAGGTTCTCCACGGTGACCAGGGTGTACACCTGGGTGGTCGTCACCGAGGCGTGCCCGAGCAGCTCCTGCACCACGCGCACGTCGGCCCCGCCGTCGAGCAGGTGGGTCGCGAACGAGTGGCGCATGGTGTGCGGCGAGACGTCCTTGGTGACCCCCGCGCGCTCGGCAGCCTTGACGAGCACCGCCCACGCCGACTGCCGTGAGAGCCGACCACCTCGGGCGTTGAGGAACAGCGCGCCGCCGACCGACGAGCGCGTCGAGGGGCCCGCCGCGACCAGCTCGGGCCGACCGCGCACGAGGTAGGCGTCGACGGCCTCGCGGGCGTAGGAGCCGACCGGCACGATCCGCTCCTTGCCGCCCTTGCCGCGCAGCAGCACCGTTCCCTCGACCAGGTCGAGGTCGTCGACGTCGAGCCCGACGGCCTCGGAGATCCGCGCCCCGGTGCCGTAGAGGACCTCGAGCAGGGCCCGGTCGCGCAGCGCCAGCGTGGTCCCCGGAGCACCCGCGGCCTCGAGGATCGCCTCGACGTCGGCGAGCGGGAGCGCCTTCGGCAGCCGCTTGGCGGGTGTCGGAGGCTTCACCCCGCTCGCCGGGTCGATGGTGGCGAGGCCGTCGGCGACGGCGAACTTGTGGAAGCCCCGCACCGCCACCACCGTCCGCGCCGCCGAGGTCGAGCTCAGCGCCGGGTGGTCGGCGTCGCCCTCGCGCAGCCGCACCAGGAAGCCCGAGACCACGGCCTCCGTGACGTCCTCGAGCCGTTCGATGCCGCTGCTGGCGAGGTGCTCCTGGTAGCGCCGCAGGTCGCGGCGGTACGACGTCAGCGTGTTCTTCGCCAGTCCGCGCTCGACCGAGAGGTGGTCGAGGTAGGTCCGGACCGCGCGCCCGATCTCGGACGGCGCGGTCGTGGCGGGCGGGGCCTCGGTCACGCCAGGACGGCGTCCAGCGCGTCGGCCTCGATGCCCACGGCCTCGCCGACCGGAGCGTTGGTGAGCCGGCCCGCGTAGGTGTTGAGGCCCTGCGCCAGGCTGTGGTCGTCGCGGCAGGCCTGCCGCCAGCCCTTCTCGGCCAGCGCCACGGCGTACGGCAGGGTCGCGTTGGTGAGCGCGTACGTCGAGGTGTTCGGCACCGCACCGGGCATGTTGGCGACGCAGTAGAACGTCGAGTTGTGCACCTGGTAGGTCGGGTCGGCGTGGGTCGTGGGCCGGGTGTCCTCGAAGCAGCCGCCCTGGTCGACCGCGATGTCGACCAGCACCGAGCCGGGCTTCATCCGCGAGACGAGGTCGTTGCTGATCAGCTTGGGCGCCGCCGCACCGGGGATCAGCACCGCGCCGATCACGAGGTCCGCCTCGGTCACCTGCTGCTCGAGGGCGAGCTTCGACGAGGCGAGGCCGTGCACCCGGTTGTTGTAGCGCCAGAACGACATCCGCAGCTTGTCCAGGTCGGTGTCGAGGAGCGTGACGTCCGCACCCATGCCGAGCGCGATGTTCGCCGCGTTCTGGCCGGAGACCCCGGCACCGATGATGACGACCTTCGCGTTGGCCACACCGCCGACGCCGCCCATCAGCACGCCCCGGCCGCCGTGGGCCTTCGTCATCCAGTAGGCGCCGACCTGCGGCGCGAGGCACCCGGCGACCTCGGACATCGGGTAGAGCAGCGGCAGTCCCCCGGAGGGCAGCTGCACCGTCTCGTAGGCGATGCCGGTGACCTTGGTCTCCAGCAGCTTCTCGGTGAGTGGCTTGTCGGCCGCGAGGTGCAGGTAGGTGAACAGCGTCAGGTCCTCGCGCAGCCGGTGGTACTCCTCCGCGATGGGCTCCTTCACCTTGAGCACCATGTCGGCCTCGCCCCAGGCGGTGTCGGCATCGGGCACGATATGAGCTCCGGCGGCGACGTACTCCTCGTCGAGGATGGAGGAGCCCTCCCCCGCTCCGCGCTCGATGAAGACCTCGTGGCCGTGCGCGGTGAGCTCGTGCACGCCGATCGGCGTGATCGCGACGCGGTACTCGTGGACCTTGACTTCCTTGGGGACACCGACCTTCATACGCGTGCTTCCTTCTGCTCGGGTCAGGCCGTCACGACGGTGTGAGGGCCACCGGCGACACTATCCGCCCAGACCCCGTGCTCGGGCCAGAAGCACCGCCGTCGCGAGGTGGGCGTCCGCGAGCCTCCCGCTCGCGACCGCCTCGTGCAGCTCGGCGAACGGCACCCAGCCGAGCTCCATCTCGGCTTCCTCGTGCTCGGGGGTGAAGTCACCGCGACCGACCTCGCGCAGGTCGCGCGCCAGGAAGAAGTGGCTCTGCTCGGCCGAGAAGCCGGGTGAGGAGTACGTCGAGGCGAGGTGCGTCCACTCCTGGGCCTCGAGGCCGGCCTCCTCGGCCAGCTCCCGCTTGGCCACCTCGGCCGCGTCCTCGCCGTCGACGTCGCACAGGCCGGCAGGCAGCTGCACCAGCGTCCGTGCCACCGCGTGCCGGTACTGCCACACGCACAGCACCCGGTCGTCGTCGTCGACCGCGAGGATGATCGCAGCCCCCGGGTGCTCGACGACCAGCCGGGTGAACGGCTCGTCCTCGGGGTGGCCGGGCCGTCGGATCCGGTCCTCGCGGACCTTCACCACCCACCCGCCGCCGTCGTAGGCCGTCCGGGATGCCGCGACCGGCCACTGACCACGCCGGTCGGCGAGCTCCGGCACCGGCTCAGTCCTCGTCGGGCGCGGGCTCGCGGCGCAGGCCCGACTCGTCGATCGGGAACCGCAGCTCACGCTGCCGCTCGATCGCCGCCCCGACCAGGCCCGCGAACAGCGGGTGCGGCCGGGTCGGGCGCGAGCGCAGCTCGGGGTGGGCCTGGGTCGCGATGTAGTAGGGGTGCACGTCGCGGGGCAGCTCGACGAACTCGACCAGGTTGTTGTCCGGCGAGGTGCCGGAGAACACCAGGCCCGCGGCCTCCAGCTGGTCGCGGTAGGCGTTGTTGACCTCGTAGCGGTGCCGGTGCCGCTCGTCGATCTGGGCGGCGCCGTAGACCTCGCGCGCGATCGACCCGTCCTTGAGCGCCGCCGGGTAGAGCCCGAGCCGCATCGTGCCGCCCAGGTCGCCGGCACCCTCGACGTACGCCTTCTGCTCGGCCATCGTGGCGATCACCGGCTCAGGGGTGTCGGGGTCGAACTCGGTGGAGCCGGCCTTCTCGAGGCCGAGGACCGTGCGGGAGTACTCGATGACCATGCACTGCAGGCCCAGGCACAGTCCCAGCGTGGGGATGCCGTGGGTGCGCGCGTAGGTGAGGGCGCCCAGCTTGCCCTCGATCCCCCGGACGCCGAAGCCGCCCGGGACGCAGATCGCGTCGACGTCGCTGAGGTGGCGAGCCGCGCCGGCCGGGGTCTGGCACTCGTCGGAGGCCACCCAGCGCAGGTGCACCTTGGCCTCGTGCGCGAAACCCCCGGCCCGCAGGGCCTCGGCGACGGAGAGGTAGGCGTCGGGGAGGTCGACGTACTTGCCGACGAGCGCGACGGTGACCTCCTCCTTGGGGTGGTGGACCCGCCGCAGGAGGTCGTCCCACACGGTCCAGTCGACGTCGCGGAACGGCAGGTCGAGGCGGCGGACGAGGTAGGCGTCGAGGCCCTCGCGGTGCAGCACCTTGGGGATGTCGTAGATCGAGGGCGCGTCGGCGGCCGTCACGACGGCCTCCTGGTCGACGTCGCACATCAGCGAGATCTTCTTCTTGATCGACGCCGGCAGCTCGCGGTCGGCACGGCACACGATGGCGTCCGGCTGGATGCCGACCTGGCGCAGGGCCGCCACGGAGTGCTGGGTGGGCTTCGTCTTCAGCTCGCCCGACGGGCCGATGTAGGGCACCAGCGAGACGTGCAGGAAGAAGCAGTTGTCCCGGCCGATGTCGTGACGCACCTGCCGCGCGGCCTCGAGGAACGGCAGCGACTCGATGTCGCCGACCGTGCCGCCGACCTCGGTGATCACCACGTCCACGGGCTGCCCGTCGACCTGGGTGGCGCCCATCGCGAGGATGCGGTCCTTGATCTCGTTGGTGATGTGCGGGATCACCTGGACGGTGTCGCCGAGGTAGTCACCACGGCGCTCCTTGGCGATCACGTTCGAGTAGACCTGCCCGGTCGTGACGTTCGCGATCTGGCTGAGGTCGGTGTCGAGGAACCGCTCGTAGTGACCGATGTCGAGGTCGGTCTCGGCGCCGTCGTTGGTGACGAACACCTCGCCGTGCTGGAACGGGTTCATCGTCCCGGGGTCGACGTTGAGGTAGGGATCGAGCTTCTGCATCGTGACGCGCAGACCACGCGATCGCAGGAGGCTGCCGAGGCTGGACGCCGTCAGGCCCTTCCCGAGCGAGGAGGCGACGCCTCCGGTCACGAATACGTGCTTGGTGGGCGTCGCCTGGTTCACGGAGTTCGATCCTACGGGATCCGGGCCCCGAAACCGTCATGGCGAGCGGCGCAACCAGCGCGTGTCTGGCAGGGCGGAGGCCGGAGGAGGGAGACGGGGCGGAGACGCGGCGACCGGGGATACCGCGGCCGGACGACTGATCTCGGGGGGCGCTGGTCGTCGAGTTCAATTGCTGGGTTAGGCACCGGCTACCCACCAGTAATCGGTGCCTAACCGAACAATTGCACTGGAGACCGGCCAGACCTCGGAGTCAGCCGTCCAGGCGCGTGGCGGAGCCGACGGGGTCGGGGGTCGGGGGCCGGGTCCGGGTCCGGGTCCGGGTCTGGTCTACTTCAGAGGGACGGGTCCATCGGAACCCGACGCTCCGAAAGATCCGCCCTGGACCGAGATCGAGCGGATCAGGGCGAGGACCGCGGTGATCTGGCCGACGGTCGAGTCCGTGCCGTCGACGGTCGCGACCTCGTCGCCGGCCGGGGTCGAGCGCAGCTGCGCGAGGTCACCTCGGCCCTTCGCGGAGACCGCGTCTCCCGCAACGACGACGCCGGTCGCTTTGGCCGCCAGGCCACTCACCAGCCCCGAGAGGATCGCCGGGTTGGTCGTCTCTCCCAGCACCACGAGCACCAGCGGGGCGCGAGCCGCGCCGTCGGGCGAGCTGAGCAGCTCGGCGCCGGTCAGGCTCTGGCGCACCGAGGTCGCGTCCGCGGAGGGCAGGTCACCGGCGGCGACCGCGAGGCCGAGCAGCTGGCCGAGCCGCACGTACGTCGAGGCGTCCGCGGTCACCGCGCCGGACCCGAGCTGGGTCATCAGCTGGCTGCCGAGCGTGTCGACCAGGGACTTCTCGGCCGGGTCGGTGAGCGCCGGGAGCACGTCGTAGGTACCGGTGACCTGGCCGCCGGCGGCCTCGATCTGCGCGCCGAGCGCGCTGACGACGTCGCCGGACGCGCCGGGCATGGTCACGATCGAGACGGCGTGGTCGCGCAGGCCACCGTCGTACAGCCTCGCGGCGCCCGCGGCGGCGAACTCCTCGGCGAACGTCGCCGTGGCCGTCTCGGCCCGGTCCTGCCGGGTCGTCGCGGACGCGGGCGTGTCGTCGCGGCCGAGCTCGCTCAGCGGCCCTCCGCCGAGTGCGACCCCGACGGCGAGGGCCAAGAACACGGCGACGAGGGAGACGATGTGGTGGCGGTAGGAGATCACGGGAGCAGTCCTCGCAGGGTGTCGGCCAGGGAGCTGTCGACCAGGGCGTCGGCCCATTCCTGTCCCACCGGCGTGACGCCCACGGCCGCCGCGAGTGCGACGAGGCCGGACAACATCACCAGGAACAGATGCCGAGGACGCACTCGGCCGGCGTAGAGAAGGGGTACGGCGGAGGCGTCCACGAGACGTGGACCGACCTTGAGCCGGGTCAGGAAGGTGCTGGCCAGCCCCGAGCGCCGGCGGTCGAGGAAGTCCTCCAGGGTCGCGTGCATGCCGACCCCGACGATGATGGCGGCCTCGGCGGCGTCGGCGAGGATCAGCGCGGCGTCCTCGGGCGTGGCGGCGGACTCGAAGTGCACCGGTCGCAGGCCGAGGCGCTCGAGCTGATCGATCGCCGTACGGCCGGAGCCCGGGTCCGCGCGGACGACCACGTCGCGCGCCGCCTTGAGCGTCCTCGCGCTCGGGACCTCCGCCTGATCGGCGCCGGCATCCACCACGACGATGTCCGCGCGCAGGCCGCTCTCCCGCAGGGTCTCGGCGCCGCGGCCGACCGCGATCAGCACGGGCTGCTGCTCACGGATGAACGTGCGCACCGCCCGCAGCTCGCTGTCGAGGTCGTGGCTCGGGACCACGACCACGACCGGGCGGCCCGCGATCCGCGTGCCGACCCGAGGCACGCCGAGCCCGTGCAGCAGCAGGCCCTGCTCGCGCCGGAGGAACTCGGTCGAGTTGTGGGTCAGGGTCTCGAGCTGGGTGGCCAACCCGTCGCGGGCGGCCTCGAGCTCCGTGGTGAGGATCTCGGCGTCCACCCGTCGGCCGGTGGCCACGGGGACGTCGTCGACCAGCACCGCGCCCTCGTGGATGCGGACCGGCTGCCGGTCCTCGATCGCGGCCAGACCGTCCGGGCCGACACCGTCGACGACCGGGACTCCTGCCGACACGAGCAGCGAGGGGCCCAGGCACGGATAGCGTCCGGAGATCATCGGAGCCGCGTTGACGACCGCGACCACGCCGGCGTCCACGAGTGCCTGCGCCGTGGTGCGGTCCAGGTCCGCGTGGTCGATCACGGCGATGTCGCCGGGGCGCAGTCGGGGCAGGAGTGCTGTGGTGCGGCGGTCGACTCGGGCGGTGCCCACCACTCCGGGCGGGTCGAGGGCGGGACGGTGGCGTACAGGCATCCTCATGACCGCGTCCATGCTGCCAGCCGACGCCAGGGCGTCGACGGACCACCCTCACCCGGGCGCGTCGGCCCGAGCGGCGCCGGTCACCGCGCTGAGCGGGCCTCCTGGGCCACGTCGAGCAGCTCACGTGCGTGGGCCAGCGCCGACTCGGAGTCGGCCAGCCCGGCGAGCATCCTGGACAGCTCGCGCTCCCGCTGCTCCTCGTCGACGACGCTGAGCCCGGAGCTGGTGACGGTGCCGTCGGAGGACTTCTCCACCACGACGTGGCGATCGGCGTAGGCCGCCACCTGCGGCAGGTGGGTGACGACGAGGACCTGCGCGCTGCGAGCGAGCTGGGCCAGCCTGCGGCCGACCTCCACCGCAGCGGCGCCACCGACGCCGGCGTCGACCTCGTCGAAGACGAACGTCGGGACCGGACTGGTGCCGGCGAGCGCGACCTCGAGCGCCAGCATCACCCGGGACAGCTCACCGCCGGAGGCGCCCTTGCCGAGCGGCCGCGGCTCGGAGCCGGTGTTGGCCGCCAGCAGCAGCTCCACCTCGTCGGTGCCGGAGGCCGTGAACCGCAGCCAGCGGCCGTCCACCAGCAGCGGACCGTCGGTGCCCGGTGCGGGCTCGTCGACCTCGTGCTGGCGGACCTCGATGCCGAGGCGGGCGTGGGGCATGGCGAGCAGGGTCAGCTCGGCGGTGACCTCCTCGGCAAGGCGACCGGCCGCCTCGGTGCGAGCCGCGGAGAGCGCGGCCGCGGCACCGGCCAGGCCGCGCCTCAGCTCGGCCTGCTCGGCGCGGAGCCGATCGATGCGCTCGTCGGTGTGGTCGAGGTCGAGCAGGCGGGTGGCCGATCGCTCCGCCCAGGCGAGCACGTCGTCGATCGTCTCGCCGTACTTGCGGGTCAGGGCCGTCAGCGCCGCACGCCGCTCGGAGACCGCGGCCAGTCGAGCCGGGTCGGTGTCGATGCGGGCGGCGTAGGAGGCGACGTCCGCCGCGAGGTCGGAGAGCAGGTAGGTGATCTCGGCGAGCCGGTCGGCCAGCTCGCCGGCTTCGGTGTCGTGCTCGCGCACGCCGTCGAGCAGCGAACGGGCGGCCGCGGTGGTCGCGAGCGCGTCGGGATCGCCCACCTCGCTCGAGAGCGCCTCACGGGCCTGCTCGGCGGCCGTGCGCAGCGTGTCGGAGAACCCCAGCCGGGACTCCTCAGCGGCCAGCGCGACGTCCTCGCCGGGCTCGGGAGCGACGCGCTCGACCTCGCCCAGGCCGAAGCGCAGCAGGTCGGCCTCCTGGGCCCGCTCGCGGGCGGTCGCCACGACCTCGGCGAGCTCGCGCTCCGTCGCCTCGAGACGACGGTGGAGGTCGGCGTACGTCGCAGCCAGCGCGGCGATCGTCTCGCCACCGAAACGGTCCAGCGCCTCGCGCTGGGCGCGGGCCTGGAGCAGCCGGTGCTGGTCGGACTGTCCGTGGACGGCGACCAGCGGCTCGGCGACGTCGGCGAGCACGGAGACCGGCACCGACGCACCGCCCACGAAGGCCCGTGAGCGTCCCTCGGCCGACACGTTGCGGGCCAGGACCACACGCTCGTCCTCGACCTCTCCCCCGGCGGCGTCGACCGCCCGGGCGAACGTGTCGAGGTCACCGACCCGCACGACGCCCTCGACGCGGGCGGTCTTGGCGCCGGTGCGCACGGCCCCGCTGTCGGCACGGCCCCCCAGGAGCAGCCCCAGGGCCGTGACGATCATCGTCTTGCCGGCACCGGTCTCACCGGTGATCACGGTCAGGCCCGGCCCGAGCTCGAGGGTGGAGGAGTCGATGACCCCCAGGGAGCTGATCCGGATCTCCTCAAGCATGCGGTCCCGCGCCTCTCGGCTCCTCGGTCTCCCAGCTCGGGTCCTCGGCGAGACCCCGGCGCCGCTCGGCCGAGCCGCGCCAGCCCTCGACGGGGAGCCCGAACTTCGCGACCAGCCGGTCGGTGAACGGGGCCTGGTGGAGCCGCACCAGCCGCACCGGCTGGGCGCCCCGGCGCACCTCGATCCGGGCGCCGGGCGGGAGGTCGACGGTCCGGCGACCGTCGCACCACAGCACCCCGGCGCCGTCGGTGCGGGCCAGCACCTCGACGGCGAGCACGGACGTGGGCGCGACGACGAGCGGCCGGGCGAACAGTGCGTGGGCGCTGATCGGGACCATCAGCAGGGCCTCGACGCCCGGCCAGACGATCGGCCCTCCGGCACTGAAGTTGTAGGCGGTCGACCCGGTCGGGGTCGCGCACACGACGCCGTCGCACCCCCACCGGGACAGCGGGCGTCCGTCGACCTCGACGACCACCTCGAGCATCCGCTCGCGAGAGGCCTTCTCGACGCTGGCCTCGTTGAGGGCCCAGGTGCGGGTGACGACCTCGCCATCGAGGTGCACGCTCACGTCGAGCGTGAGCCGGTCCTCGGCGGTGTAGCGACGCCGCACGACGGCGTCGATCGTCGACTCGAGGTCGTCGTACTCGGCCTCGGCCAGGAAGCCCACGTGTCCCAGGTTGATGCCGAGCACCGGAGCACCGGAGTCGTGGGTGATCTCGGCGGCCCGCAGGATCGTCCCGTCGCCGCCGACGACGACCACCAGCTCGCAACCGGCGCTCGCGTCGCCCTCGGTGACCACCTCGACGGCATCGACGTCGGCCTCCAGCCCCAGCTCGACGGCCTCCTCGGCCAGCACCCGCACGACCAGGCCGTGGGTCGTGAGGGCCTTCGCGAAGGACCGCGCCACGTCACGCGCGACGCCGCGTCCGGTGTGGGCGAGCAGCAGCACGCGGCGGGGCTGCGGGTCCTCGGCGGGGGTCACGGGTCCACCCTCTCACCCGGCACCCCCGACGGCGCGGCGGCGCTGACCGCGGTGTGGATGGCCTCGGCGTCGAGCTGCGCCGGACCGTGGCGCAGCCACAAGAAGAACTCGACGTTCCCCGACGGGCCCGGGAGCGGGCTGGTCGCGACCATCCGGGCACCCCAGCCGCGGGCCGCGGCCGCGGCGGCGACTCCTGCCACCGCCTCGGCACGCAGCGCCGGGTCGCGGACCACGCCGCCCTTGCCCACGCGCTCCTTGCCGACCTCGAACTGCGGCTTGACCATCAGCGCCAGGTCTCCGTCGGGCTCGGTCACCCCGATCAGCGCGTCGAGCACAAGTGCGAGGGAGATGAACGAGAGGTCGCCCACGACGAGGTCGACGCCGCCGCCGATCGTCTCGGGCAGGAGGTCGCGGACGTTGACCCGGTCGTGGACGCTCACCCGCTCGTCCTGCTGCAGCCGCCAGGCGAGCTGTCCGTACCCGACGTCGACGGCCACCACCTCCCGCGCCCCGTGGCGCAGGAGCACGTCGGTGAACCCGCCGGTCGAGGCACCGGCGTCGAGACACCGGCGCCCCGCGACCACCAGGCCCGCCGGCTCGAAGACCGCCAGGGCCCCGGCGAGCTTGTGGCCGCCTCGCGAGACGTAGTCGGGACGGTCGGGGTCGGTCGCGACCACGATGGCCACGTCGGTGGTGACCCCGGTCGCGGGCTTGGTGGCCACCGAGCCGCCGACCTTGACGCGGCGCTGCTCGATGAGCTCACTGGCGTGCTCACGCGACCTGGCCAGGCCGCGGCGGACCAGCTCGGCGTCGAGGCGCAGTCTGCGAGGCGCCACGGTCAGGCCGGCTCGACCGGCCCGGCCGGATGGTCGAGCGCGCGGCGGAGTCGGTCGTGGGCTGCCTCGAACACGCCCACGTGCTCCTCGATCGGGCGCTCCTCCAACCCTTCGACGGCGGCGATCACCTCGTCGACGTCCGCCATCCCGGTGCGGACGCGCTCGGTCTCCGGCGCCATCGCCGGATCCACGTCGGGCGCCCGGTCCAGGTCGTCGGGTCCGGTGAAGTCCGGGTCCTCGCTCATGGGTCCGAGGCTACCGCCCCGGCGCCTGCACGCCGGAGAGGCCGACCGGTTCGCCGACCCGGTCGAGGTGGTCCCACGCCGCGGCCGCCACCACCCGCCACCAGTCGTCGCGGTCACCCGCACCCGTGACCGCCAGGCCCCCGTCCTCGGCCGCGGCGCGCCACCCGCCCAGTGTGAAACCACCGTCGTCGGCACGGGCCGGGACCTCGTGTGCCTGGAGGAGGCCGGCCAGGTCCGCGGCGACGTAGGTGGGCCGGAGCTCGGGGGTCGCCGCCACCAGCTCGGGCAGGCCGGTGACACCGGTCAGCACCAGCAGCGAGTCGACGTCGGCCCGGCGGGCGCCTTCGATGTCGGTGTCGAGACGGTCCCCCACCATCAACGCCCGCCGCCCGCCGACGCGGCGCACCGTCTCGTCGATCAGGGGCCGCTCGGGCTTGCCGGCGACGACGGGGGTGACGTCGCTGAACCGCCGGAGCATCTCGACCTGCACGCCGTGGCCCGGAGCGACCCCGAACGACGCGGGGAAGGTCATGTCGGTGTTGCTCGCCACCCACGGCAGACCCTCGCGGATCCGGACGGCCACCCTCATCAGCTCGACCCAGCGCACCTCCGGTCCGTAGCCGGTGACGACGGCGACCGCCTCGTCCTCGGGGCCGACCGGTACCAACGCCTCCGCCTCGAGGGCCTGCCGCAGCCCGTCCGCGCCGAGGCAGAGCACGCGTGCACCCGCGCCGAAGCGGTCCACCAGCACGCGAGCGGCCGCTTGGGCCGAGGTGACCACGTCGTCCTCGGCCGCCTCGACCCCGAGCCGGCGCAGGTGCTCTGCCACGACTCCGGGCGGACGGGAGGCGTTGTTGGTGATGAACGCCAGCCGCATGCCGTCGGCTCGGGCGGCCGCGAGGTGCCCGGGGGCACCGGGGACCGCGTCGCCGCCGACGTAGACCACGCCATCGAGGTCGAGCATGGCCAGGTCGTAGGCCGAAGCCAGCACCTCGTCCGACGAGCCGAGCACGCCTACCTCCTCCGGGTCCCCTGGTGCTGGCACCCTACGATGCTCCGATGGACGTCGGCGCGGAGGTGGTCACCCCACCCCACAGCGCCGGGCCGCTGCGGCTCCTCCCGTTCCGGGGGATCACGCTGGCTCCGCGCCGGATCGGCGACGTCTCGTCGATCCGGGCCTTCACCCGCCCCTACCGCTCCGTGGCCGAGCGTCTCGACCGCTGGGAGCGGCGCGGGCAGGTCACGCACGACGCGCGTCCGGCCGTCTACCTGCACGAGTACACCTCCGGGGGCATCACGGTCCGCGGGCTCGTGGGCGCCTTGGACGTCTCCCGACCGGCGCTGACACGTGACGAGATCGCGGTCTTCCCCCACGAGGGCATCCATCCCGCCCAGGTCGAGGAGCTCGCGACCCGGATGGCCGAGATGCAGGTCAACCCGGCGCCGATCCTGCTCGTGCACCGGGGCTCGGAGGACAGCCGGCGGCTGCTGGCCGACATCCTGGAGCGCCCCGTGCACCTCGAGTTCGAGGACCGCGCTCGGCAGCAGCACCGCCTCTGGGCCGTCCGGGATCCCGCCGACCTCACCCGGCTCGACGCTGCGCTGGCCACCAGTCGAGCGCTCATCGCCGACGGTCACCACCGGTATGCGGCCTACCTCCGGATGCAGCAGCTCCGACCCGGCCCGGCGGTGGCGGCCGGTCTGGCGATGCTCGTGGACCAGGACGACACGCCCCTGTTCCTGGGCGCCATCCACCGCCTGTTCACCGGCACGTCACTGGAGGCGGTCCGCGAGGCCGCCGAGGCCCTCGGGGTGAGGTTCGAGCCGAGCGGGCGCCGTCAGGCGGTCGCCGCGCTCGGACCGGACGCCTTGATCGCGACCGACGGCAGCTCGTGGGCCACGCTCCGACCGGATCTCACCGCCGACCGAGCCGCGGTCGAGTGGTTGCATCACGACCTCGTGGCCGCCCTCCGCAGGCCGCCGACGAGCACGAGCTACCTGCACGCCGTGGACGAGGCGCTCGACGCGGTCTCCCGCCGTCGCGGGGTCGCCCTCCTGATGCCGGCGCCGGAGTTCGGGCAGGTGCTGAGGATCGCGGCGGCCGAGCGCCTCCTCCCGGAGAAGGCCACCTCGTTCCAGCCCAAGCCGAGTGTGGGGGTGCTCATCCGGTCCTTGCGCGACGGATGAGACGTCCAGCGCTCATCTCCACCTCGACCCGCGACGCCGCCGAGCCGCCGGCCCGGAAGAAGCGCCGACGCAGCGACCCGGTCACCTCCACCATGTCGTCGGCCGCCCAGGTCCGCACCGACCGGCGGGCCCGCGCCGACCAGGCGGCGCACTCGAGCGCGTCGACGCCTCGACGCGAGCGTGTCGACAGCGCACGGGGCACGACGACCCGGAACGTCCAGACCTCGTCCCCGCTCGGCAGCTCGCGGCGTTCCGGCGTCTTCGAGATCCGCCCCACGAGGCGGACCTCGTTGGCCGTCGGCGCCGGGGGCTCGGTTTCCTTCCCGGCCCCGCGGGCCGGCAGCTTGTGTGTCGTCATGACATCACCTCCAGCTGCGACTCTCGACGGCCGCACCGACGAGCCGCAGGGCGTCGACTGAACCCTGGGGACAGCCGTGGCGGAGCGGGTCCTGTGGACGGATATCGGGCCGAGCAAACACCCCTGAAATGCAAGTAGCGCCACCCGCGATGCGGGTGGCGCTACTTGAAAGTATGTCCGGCGGCGTCCTACTCTCCCACAGCCTCTCGGTTGCAGTACCATCGGC
>NZ_JANINT010000151.1 GCF_024509035.1 Nocardioides sp.
CCGGCGGCGATCGAGATCCAGTGCTGCTGGTCGGCGAACGCGTCGCCGATGAAGTAGCCGATGCCCACCGAGGCGAGGTGGACGACGGCTGTGGCGACGGTGATGCCGATGAGCACGTCGCGCGCTCGGTAGCGGGCGGCGAACGTCATGGCCATCAGCTGGCTCTTGTCGCCGAGCTCGGCCACGAAGATCACGGCGGTGCTCAGCAGGAAGGCGTACATGGTGGTCGGATCCTCTCCGAGTCCGGCCGAGGGCATCGGCCAGATCCTGGACGACCCTTCGACCAGGCTCGTCCGTCTCAAGGGTCGGGCAGCTGGTCGAAAGTCTCGTCCGCCACCGAGGTGGCCTGCCGCGCCGGGCCCGGGGGCCAGCATGTCGACGCGACTGTTGGGGACTACTCCCTTTCGGCGCACACCCTACGTCACGACCCGGCGCGCGCCGGGCCCGGACCCGGCGGCGTGTGAACCTTCACTTTGAGTGGACATTCGTGGCCCCCGCCTGAGCGTGACGTTTCACTTGGTGGCCACGGCCGATTTCACTCTCGGTGGACATGAGTGCTTGCCGTTTCATTTTGCGTGGACATGACCGGTTCGGTCGTGTCACTTAGCGTGGACATGAGCGTACGTCGCTCCGGAGCAGTGCAGTCACGTGGCGGAGGATCACGCCTTGAACGCGTCAGATGTCGGCGTCGATGGTGGCGGCGAGGCGCGCGGCAAGAGCGTCGAGGTACCGCAGGGTGGCGTTGCCCCAGCGCCGGTGATCGTGTGCAAGTCGGGTGCCGTTGGTGCTTTGGCGGCCGTTGCGCTCGATACGGGTCATGGGGGCGAGAAGTGGGTCTCCGATGGTGATGAGGCTCCAGACCCAGGCGGAGTATTCGATGTGCCGGATCTGCCAGGGGCGATTGTTGCGCGCGAGCGAGGTTTGGAGTGGGGTCCATTCGTCGTCGGGGATGCGCCAACCGGCGTCAAAGTGGTCGCGGCGTCTGCGGTAGTCGATTCGAGCAGCGGTGGCGTAGTGGCTCGTGATTGCTGCGATGCGGCGGAACAGTTCGGGTTCGCCGCCATGGTCTCGGAAGGCTTCAGAGGCGCGGGCGCAGGCGGCGGCTGTGAGGGTGTCGGGATAACCGAGCAGACGTCCTGCTGTGGTGGCGTCGATCTGCGACGCGTGCATGGCGACGGCAATTGGGGCGTAGCGACGGAGGGGGCGTTCGTAGCGGCTGCGTTGGCCGTTAGTCCCGGATGGGTGACGAGCGTCGGCGAGGTGTGCGTCAAACAGGGCTGCGGGAAGGTACGCGGGGATGTGTTCGGGGGCGAGACCTTCGACCGTGGGCAGGTACGCGGCGAGGCGTTGAGGTCGGGTCGTGCTTCGCTTGTGACGGTGGAGGGCTTCGTGGAGCCGAAGTGAAGGGCCGCTTTTGTTCTTTGCCTGCTCCCAGGGTGTGGGTGCTTGCTCGGTGGCTTGACGGTTGAGGTCGGCGAGGTCGTCTGAGGCTTCGGCGTTCTTGAGCAGTTTGTCTGCGGCGAGCAGAAGACCTGCGGTTGCTTGGCCGGAGCCCGGCGGGATGCTGTGGTCTCGGGCCTTGTCGCTGTTGTGCCGCCGTTCGTGGGCGTGCTGTCGGGCGGCGTCGGCGTAAGGGGTTGGCGTTAGGTCGTCGGGCAGGCCGACGGCGACGAGAAGGAGTGCGATCAGGCGAAGGTCGCGCAGCCACTGATTGCCGTCGGCGGTGGGATTCGCCACGGCCTGGTTGAGACGCTGCTGAAGGAACAGGAGATGCGGCTGCGCCTGTATGGGGTCCGCTTGGTCGAAGCGGTGGTTGCACATGACCCGTCCAGTGGTGCTGCGGCAGGCGGCTGGGTGCTCAACCGGGCTCGCGACGCTCGGGATGAGGCTCCTGATGGATCCGGGGCCGGGGTCGCCGAGAGACGTGCCGCATGCGGGGCACTGGTCGATGAGCAGAGTGCCGTGGATGGTGCAGGCCAGCGCCCACGGCATGATCCATCGGGTGCTCCAGACCGGGTGGGGTGATTCGCGCAGACAGTCTGGGCATGCGCGGGTACGGCCCGGATTGACCCACTTGTTTCCGTAGTTCGAGCGGGCGATCCGTTTGCCGGGGCGCGCCATGTCGAGCACAGTCCCGAAACTGTCCAGCGTGAGCCCGGTGACTTGCGCGTCGGTTAGCCCGGAGGCGGTTCCGAGCCGTTGCGCGGCATCGAGTGGGAGCGTGACGCTGTAGGAGAGGTCGAGCACGCTGACACGGGTGAGGGTCTTGATGCCGGTGCGTTTGATGACATCGGCTGGGGAGAGGTCCAGCCGGTGGGCGAGGTTGAGCAGATATCCGGCGAGGGATTCGCCCGGCAGGGGCTGGTTCGAGCGGGGCAGTCGCCGGGCCCAGGGTGTTTCGCTCACGCGGCCCCCGCTTCTGTGCGCGGTGGCTGGTCGTACATGGTGTTGCGCCCCTTCTTGCGCTTCCTGGTCCCGGACTTGCTCGGCGGAGGTGGGGTGAGGGGGTCCACGTCTTCCTTGAGGGAGAGGACGGACGGGATAGGGGTGTCGTCGAAGTCGGCTTGGGTGAGGTATTCGCCGCCCCTCTTCTCCGGTCGTCCGACGGCTTTCATGGCGGCTATTGAGACCCACTTGGTCAAGACTCCGATGACACCCTCGGTCTGTTCGTGCAGGTAGTCGGCGAGGTCATCGGAGAGCATGCCGGGTGCCTTGTGGATGAGGAACAGATCCTCTTCGAGCGCGCGGAGGTGGGCGACCCAGGCCCTGATATCGGAGGGGGAGTCATAGGGGAATGGCTCCATGGTGAGGACGGTGAACCGGCGGGCGGTCTGGGTACGGAGTTGCTGTTCTCGGTTGGTCTTACCGTCGTAGAGGATTCCGGAGCCTCGGACGTCGACGCCCATGGCGACGATGGTCACTGAGGTCTCCATGAGGTTGCGGATCCAGTCCGAGGCGAACCGGTCAGCCTCGTAGTCCTTGTAGCGGGTGATGTCGTCGAGGACGAGCAACTTTGTCCCGCAGTCTCGAATGGTGTCTTCGACGCGCTTCGTGAGGGCGGCGTCGGTGTCACTCTTGCGGAGTGGTGCACCGTAATAGTCGAGGATCGCTATGGCGAGGCTCCGGATGGACAGTTTTGGGGGGACGGTCACCCAAGCGACCGGCACCCAGCGGTCGTTGCGCGGCGGGAACAGGCCGGGGGCGAGTTGCTGAAGTGCGCGGACTTCGTTGTCGAAGTCGGCTGCGATCTCACGCATGAGAGTGGACTTGCCGAGGCCGCCGTCGGCTGAGATGAACACTCCGGCACGAACGCCGGGGTCGCTGGAGAACAGGTTGGCGTGCAGGGTCGGTTCAAGGTCGGAACGGACTTGCTGCGTCATCGGTGTCTCGTGCTTAGGCAGGTTGATGTTCGCGATGCGCCGAGCGAGGTCGTAGCGACCCCGGTCGGCGGGCGTGAGGGCGTCGTACTCGTCGGGCGTGTAGAGGGGAGGCGGCTCGTAGGCGTGGCGGTCGGTGACGAACTCCTGCCATCCGTCGAGGTTGGAGATGTCGGCCTTCTTCAACTGGATGAACCAGGCGTTGCTGAAGGTGGGGGCGATAGTCACGCTGCACCGTCCGTGTCGATGGGGTGGTAGCCGCCCAACAGGCCGGACCTTCCGGATCCGAGTTGTGGGGCGGCCTCGATGTCGTTACCTGCGGTGGCCTTGGCGCGTTGTGCCCTGCGCGTCGCTTCGACGGCCTGTTGGTGGGCGGTCTTCTGGCTGGTCACGACGGCACCGGCCGTTGCCTTTCGGCCTTCAGTCGAGTCGGACACGTCCGGCTCGGTCGACCGCAGCCCTGCCTTGGTCATGTCGCGTTCGGCGAGTTGGAGTTCGCGGTTGTGGCGGGAGGCGGCGGCGTTGGTCTTGCGGTCATCGGTGGTCCACTGTCCGGTCGAGTCGGGCACCGGCAGGATCTTGGTGAGCAGGATGAGCGCGAGTTCGTCGGAGTCGTACCGCTTGAGGTCGCCGACCCGTCGGCGAAGGGCATTGACGTGCCGCTTACAGAACGCGGGCAGGTCGCCCCTGCAGCCGGACCATTCGAGTTGGTGGCGTTCGCCGTTGGCGTCGATCCAATGGACGTAGCGCAGGTCGCGTTCGTCGGCCTGGACGACCCACTTTTTGGAGCCCGTGGGGGCGGGCTTGTAGCGCCATAGGTCGAGGACTGCGTCGTCGTACCAGAGGCCGTTGACGTTGATCCCGCGCGAGTGAATCTTGACGTGTGTGGTGCGCAGCGCGGCGTAGTAGTCCTGGCTGGTGAGGATGTTGGGGATGAACCCGCCGGTGGTGATGCCGTGCTGGTAGAGGTCGTTGGGCGACCAGTCCCCTTCGGGGCACCAGGCGGGCTTGTGCTTGTCCATGATGTGGGTCTGCCAGACGAGGATGACCCATTCGGTGATGAGGTCTTCGAGTCGCTGTGCGGTCCATTCGGCTTCGGCCTCGACGTTCTCGCCGCGTTCGGCCGGGCCTGCTGCCGCGGTACCCCGCGAGTTTCTCAAGGAGCATGGAGCGGAGTGCGCCGAAGAACCGTTCGACGGGTGCCTTGTCGGATCCCATCCTGACGCGGGCAGGAAGCAGGTCGACTTTGTACTTCTTGGCCAGTTGCCTGGTCTTGCGGGACTTGTAGGTGCTGCCGTGGTCGAGCCCGAGTGCTTCGACGTTGATGACCGGCATCCCGGCCACCTCTGTGTAGCCGCCGACGGTGGCGAGCAGGTGCTCAGGCATGCCGACGAAGGACCACCGGTACTCGCTTCCCCACTTGGGATCCATCTGCTTCGGGCGGCCGATATCGAGGAACGTCATCGCCACGTCGAACGCGGTCTCGGACTGTTCGACGACCCGCAGTGCGGGACATGCCCACGAGTAGCCGTCGATGGCAGCGATGAGCGACCCGCGCACCACTCCTTCGAGTTCGGTGCCTTTCAGCAGGACGTCGAGGCTGTTGGTGTCCATGAGGACGAGTTGTCCCGGCCGGGTCAGGTTGGTCCGGTCGAATCCGCCCTTGGGTGCTTCGGTTGCGGTCGCGCGCGTGGACGCACGCCCAGTGAGTTGGCTCGGCGTGTAGTTGTCGTGAAGCCATCGCCACCATGTGCTGTAGGACGGCTTCTTGCAGGACTCGAACCAGACCTCGCCTCTGGTGAAGATGAGCCGCCCTTGGGTTTCGGTCCAGAGGGTCTGCAACGTGGTCGTAGAGCCCTTCTTGCGGCTCTCGATCACTTCGCGAGTGGCCTGCTCGAACTCGGCTGTCATGGCGCGGCGTCCGCTGGAATGCCGGGGCTTGTGCTTGCCGAGCGAGTGGTGGATCGCATCGCCGCTTTGGAGAGCCTTGTCGATGCGCCGCATCGTCCTGACCGACATCTTGAGCCCGAGTTCCCGGTTCGCGGGGGTGTCGAGTTCTACGGCCTTCGCCAGTAGCCGGGCCCCTTTGGTCGTTGTCTTCGGGTCGTACTGGGGGCGGGGCTCACCAGTGCGGGCATCTCGCGCTTCGCCGGACCGGAAGCCGGTAACGGCCTCCTGCACTTCGTCGATGCGAAGCATCGCCAACCGACGGTCGTGGTCGCTGACGAACCCGGACAGGTCGACGAGGGCGGGCTTCTCCTCGGGTACGGCGAGCGCGGGGTGATGAATGAGTTCTTCGAGCGTGAACGTCGAGAAGGTGCCGGTCTGGTCGACGGCCACGATGTAGCCGTCAGCCCGGTTGTACGACTCGACCTGGTGCCACTTCCCGTACAGGAGGAACTCGTTGCCGGGGACGGGACGGAAGTTGCTCACACTGCACCGCCTCCGGAAAAGTGCTCGGGCAGGTAGACGAGGGTGTCGTCGTCGAACGGCTCAGCAACATTGACGGAGAGTTCCCGCCCCCACAGCAGCAACTGCGCGACAGCCCGCGAGACGGCAGTCGCCTCGAACCCGTCGGTCAGTTCGTCAAAGCGAAGTGGCCCACCGGAGAGCCTGTCGATGAGGTCCTCGCCGTACCCGAAGACGTCCTGAGCGGTCGAATGCGCGGTCCACGCGTCAACGGCAGCGAGCGGTGGCGGCGGGTAGCCGACAACTAGCGTGTTGTGCCAGCCACGCGAGAGGCACATCGCTCCAAGTGCTGCCACGTCTTCGAGCAGCCGGGGCTTCACCAGCGTGGCTGGTCGACAGTTGATGACGGTCGGAACCCCGTCAACCCAGGCCAGGAAGTCCGGGGTGTGATGCCGGACCCGGCCACTGAGTTCGTAGGACAGCGTGAACGGTTGCGCCGCGACCGAGGTCGCGCCGTGGAAGTCGAGCAGGAGGAGCGTCTTCCGCTCGAACATCGACGCGTGCGCATGCAGCCCGTCGGTCGAGTCCAGGTAACGCACCCCGGCACGTCTTGTTCTTGTGCCACGAGTTCTTGAGCATCGGATCGGCCGCCAGCAGGTCCCCGACCGAGACGGTCGCTGCCCGCTGCGTCAAGAGGTTCCGGCCATGCATGAACTCCACGGTCCACCGGTGTCCCCAACCCTCGGGCATCCCGTCCAGCGGCTCGACGGACTGCAAGTAGGCCAGGTCCTCCCACGACGCGGTGTGCGACCAGACCGGCCTAACCGGCTGGATCGGCGGCCGATACCGCAGCGCAGGCGGCTTATGCCGCCCGAGGGATGAGGTCTGGACGGGTGCCGTGAGGTAGTGGACGTTACTCATGCGCTGTCCTTTGCGCTGACTGGGTGGACTCCGGGCCACGCGCCGCTGCGGCGGCCACGAGGGGATGGCTGGGACGGTGACCTCGGAGCCGACCTCGGTGCTGCAGAGGTGCCAGTCGACGTCCTACACCAGCAGACCGCCAGATGTCGAACAAACGTTCGAAGTCGACGTGGAGGCTGGCCGTGGCCCCCGGGGGACGCCTCTGGTGCTCCATGCGTCGAGGGTGAGCAGCCGACCACGCCGATCAGCGGAAGCCATGCCGACCGGGGCCGAGGGAGTGCAGGCGAGTTTAACCATAAACTCGTTCATCCGAGAGTTCATCTGTGAAACTAGAGATTAGCACTAGAGATCTTGACAAAACGTATGCATTTCGCAGGACGAGGCGCACAGAGCCCTGCTCTAGACTTCCCTCGTGGGTGAAGAGTCCGAAGACCGCGAACCGCGCCTGTGGCTTGCCGACGAAAAGGCCCACGGCAAGAACAGAAACGGCGGCCGACACGTCTTTGGTGTGACACGCAGGCCACAGTGGAAGCCAGCGCAGACGGATGCAGAGAAGGCGTCTCTCGCTGCAGCGGCGCACCATCACCAGATCGCGCGGGAGATCGTGGCACGCATCAGAGACGCGGGGCTGACGCGAGGGGAAGCAGCCACGCGTGCCGAGATGAACGTCAACACCCTTGGACGCATCATCAACGGAACGACATCTCCCACCCTGTATCAACTGCACCGCATCGCCGGTGCGGTCGGCGTCCCGTTCCTAGGTGGCTATCCCAACCCTGATCAGGGAACCCTCAACGACGCCGGGTAGTGCCCGTGCCGCACGGATTCGCGTGCATCGAGTCGACTGGGAGCCCGGTCGGCGGGCAGGTAAGCCCGATGCATCATCGCCGGTCGCGGGACGTCTAGTCCGGTGTGCCGCCCTTGTCGGACCCCGCGTCTACCGTGCGGGACCCGAGTCGAGGGTCGGCGGCTCGTCACGTAGCCCTAGCCTGCGAGAGGACCCGCAAAGTGTCACCCAACTGTTCCCAGACCCGCGGCACAAGCGTCGAGATTCAGGCGCGTGCTTGGCACGCCCTCAGCGACGAGTGGATGAATGGCATTCCGTTCAACCACCTCGGTTGCACGAGTCCGAACCATGCCCCCGAGTACGTGGCGTGGTCGCCTTGGGCACCGGCGAACCTGCCCTCGATGAGCCGGGTGGCCTGGGCGGGGTCGTGCGTAATCCGCTCACCGAGGGGCTGTGGGTACGTGCGCCTCATCTTGCGTTGCCCGCGTGCGGCCCGGAGGCGGCTGCCCCGGATCAGTGGGGGGCATACGACTGTGGGAGGGCTCGACCCCTCCGCTGGTGGTTCAGAGCCCCGACTGGACCCCGCCGACCTTGCCCGAGCCGCGCGTGTTCGTGCCCGAATTACTTCGTCTCTCTGAGTAGGCATGAGCGGAAGCCGGTCGGGCAAACGCTGTCGCAAGCAGCGATACCGCACGCGCGTCGACGCACTGATGGCACTCGCCCGCATACAGAGACGCGACAACACCAACCGGCCTAGGCAGGAGCACCGTGCGTACCAGTGCGACCGGTGCTTCGGATGGCACCTCACCAGCGCCCCCGTGCGGCGTCGATGACGATCATGACCGAGCAGCCGAGGAGCCGTCATGGCTGGCCTGTGAGGTTCGCCGTCGGAGACGGGACGGTCACTACACGCCGACGCCGTCCGCAGGTGCCTGCTCCTCGCCGAGGAGTCTGTGCGCCACCTGGGCGGAGGGGGTCGCCGGTGGGAGGCCGGTGCCCCCGGTCACCTCATCGCCACCATCGCCGGGCCAGGCGCGTTCCACTGACTCTGTCGGCGGTCCTCTCTAGGGTTGAGGTGTTTCAGCGTGTGCGCGCCGAACCGGTCGACCAGTCGTCAATTCCGGGCAGTGTGGATCACAGCATCTGTGCCGAATAGCCGTACAGCACTACTCGATTGCAGTTAGAAGCGGAGCAGTTTGATGAGCAACCTTGGCAACTTCGTCTGGTCGATCGCGGACCAGTTGCGAGGCGTGTACCGGCCCAACCAGTACGGCAACGTCATCCTCCCGATGACGATCCTCCGCCGCCTGGACTGCATCCTCGAACCCACCCGAGATCAGGTGCGCGCCCTCGCCGAGTCCGAGAGTCGCGAGGAGATTCTCGACATAAAGGTTCGTCGTGAGTTCGGGCTGAACTTCTACAACACCTCCGCCTACGACCTAGCACGCCTGAAGAAGGACCCGGACGGTCTTCGGCACAACCTCATCGACTACGTGAGCAAGTTCTCGTCCAATATTGATGTTTTTGAGCGGTTTGGGTTCGAGAACGAGATTACGAAACTCGACGAGAAGAACCGGCTCTACATTCTCCTGTGCAGGTTCGCCGACATTGACCTGCACCCGGACACGGTGACCAATGCTGAGATGGGCGACCTGTTCGAGGAACTCATCCGCAAGTTCGCCGAAGCCTCCAATGAGACCGCCGGAGAGCACTTCACTCCACGTGACGCCATTCGTCTGGCTGTCGACCTAGTCTTCGCCGAGGACGGAGACGCACTCACCGAGAAGGGCGTCGTCCGCACGGTCTACGACCCCACCGTAGGCACTGGTGGCTTTCTCTCCGTTGCCGATGAACACCTCAAGTCCCGCAACCCAGATGCTCGCCTGACCCTGTTTGGCCAGGAGATCAACGACCAGTCCTACGCCATCTGCAAGAGCGACATGATCGCGAAGGGCCAGGATCCAGCCAATATCAAGTTGGGTGACACCCTCGCCGAAGATCTGTTCGCCGGGCGCACCTTCGACTACTGCCTTTCCAATCCGCCCTACGGCGTCGACTGGAAGGCTTCTCATGAAGACGTTGTCGCCGAGTACGAGCGCGCCGGAAAGGACTCCAGGTTCCCTGGCGGACTGCCGCCCACGTCTGACGGACAGATGCTGTTCCTCCAGCATCTTGCGACAAAGATGCGCCCAATCGAGGATGGTGGTGGTCGCGCCGCCATCGTCCTCAACGGCTCACCCCTATTCAGCGGTGGCGCAGAATCCGGACCGAGCGAGATTCGCCGCTGGCTGATCGAGAGCGACATGGTGGAAGCCATCGTCTCTCTCCCGACCAACATGTTCTACAACACCGGCATCTCGACCTACATCTGGCTGCTCGACAACACCAAGCAAGCCGCACGCGTCGGCAAGATCCAGTTGATCGACGCGTCCGACATGTACACCAAGATGTCCAAGAGCCTCGGGTCCAAGAGTCGTGAACTCCCCGACTCTGCGCGCGAGACCATCATGCGGCTGTACGACGATCTCGCCGAAAGCGACCATTCCAAGAACCTCAGCAACGACGAGTTCGGCTACTGGACCATCACCGTCGAACGTCCGCTCAGACTAAACTTCAACTGCACGCCCGACCGCATTAAGAATGCACTCGCAGCCAAGTCACTCAAGACGCTTGACCTCGACACACTGGGCGAGTGCCTTGAAACGTTCGGGCTGGACACCTACTTCAACCGCGAGGCGTTCCTCAAGGACCTCAACCCACACCTTCGCGACCACGGCCTCGTGCTGACCACGCCACAACGAAAGGCTCTCTGGCAGTCCCTCGGCGAGCAGGACGAAAAAGCCGACATCTGCTACGACAAGCACGGCGATCCGGAGCCCGACACTAGTCTTCGAGACACCGAAACTATCCCGTTCACGTATGGGGGGAACACTGATGGTGACGATGGTCGCAACATCACGATCAGTGCTTACGTCGAGAACGAAGTCCTTCCGTACCTCCCAGATGCTTGGGTCGATCACGCCAAGACCAAGGTCGGATATGAAATCCCCTTCGCGCGCCTGTTTCGACCTGACCCGAAGTCGTTCGATTTCCATGGAACCGTGGATAGGTTCGCAGAGTCTGAGGCCGAAGCAACGAGGCTCGCACTCGCTGTCCGCGAGTTCGCCAGCGGCTTCGCCCGCCTCGCTCGCGAGCAGTCGTGGCCGGTTGTCCCGCTGCGTCGTGTGGTGCGGATCGTCAATGGTGGAACGCCGACTCCCGAGGACGAGAATTGGGGTGGAGACGTCCATTGGGCCACGCCCGTCGACATCAACAATGCAGACGGGTTTCTTCGAGCGACGCTGCGCACGGTCACAGAACAAGGGCTCGGAAACGCGCGGGTATTGCCGCCTGGAAGTGTTCTGGTCAGTTCACGAGCGCCCATTGGAAGCGTCGCTGTCACCGAGATCGCGACGACGTTCAATCAGGGCTGCAAGGGGCTCGTTATGACTGGCGGCTTTCTGACAGCCGAATGCCTCGCCTATCAACTGATGGCTTCCAAGGGCCTGCTTGAGTCGCTCGGTCAGGGCACCACGTTTATGGAGATCAACTCGGACAAACTGGCGAGTGTCCCTGTGGTAGTTCCTCCCCCGGAATACCAAGACGGCGCTGCGTTCGCAGAGTGCATCGCGTCGTTCCACGGGGCGCGCAGATTGTTCGAGTCGTTAACCGATCAGGCGCGGGTCCGTCGGCGGGGCATGGACCTGCTGATCGGGCTTGGTGCAGCACCCGATGGCGGCCTAGGTGGGGCGTGACCGCCGGGAGTGCTCTCAGGGCGTTGGCGCGATGTCGGGCGTGATCCTCGTAGCGCGTCGCCAGACGAGGGTGACGTAGTGAATCGCGCCCGGCATCACGGAGGCGTTACTGCCGACGACCCTCTCGGTGGAACTCGCCCAACGTTGGCCCTCGAACGTGAAATTTCTGGACAGTGCTTGTGCCCCTACCGTTACAGGGTCGCTGAGGATCTGGGCAATCCGAGCCGTGCCAACCCGACGGTTCGCCTGATGGAGCGGGCCTTCGCCGCGCCACTTCAGGTGGGCGGTCTCGGACAGGCAGATAACCAGGAGGTCTGCGCGGTCATTCTTGAGAAGGTCGATGTCCTTTTCCAGTTGAATGCCGTCGAGATTCCTTGTCTTCCCGAGCCAGCCTCGGACCTTGAACTCGATCCGCACAAACCGTCCAGGAGGGACGTCTCCGCCTCCCACCTTGCTGTCGCTCATCAGTTGCTCGTCCGGGTCCCGCGGGAAGATGGTCTGCCCTGCAAGGCGGAGTTTGGCCCTCGCCCCCGTGCCAAGAGCATCGCCATTCCGATTCCAGCCGATGAGTCGACCGCGCCTGTCCAATGTGACGTGCTGGACCTTCGCCCCGTGGTAGTTGATGCCGATGCGAAGTGTGTAGTGGGGGTTCCGCTGCTCCCGGAGGAGGACGAACTCGACATGATGCTGGACATACGACTCCGACGACGTCGCTATCGGGTTGCGAGCGAGCAGGTCTCTGAGGCTCGAATGGATCGATGCGCGCATCGAGTCAGGGGGAACGATCGGCACTGCGTCTATCTCCGGTCCGCATACATTTTGTCAAGCGCCTGCAAGTCTGCACCGGTTCGTCGCCGCGCGTGCTGCTTTTCCGAAAGGAACGCGGATGGGTTCTGAGCATGAAAAGGCATTCGAGGACGAACTGTGCGCATACCTGGAGGCCCACGACTGGCTGTACTCAGCCACGGACGCCGGGTATGACAGGGACCGCGCACTATTCCCTGACGACGTTTTCGGCTGGCTTGAGGACACGCAGCCGGAGGAGTTAGCGAAGGTCGTTAAGCCGGACGCGAGCGCTGTGGACGGGAAGAAGTCGCGAGAGCAGTTCCTCGACCGTCTGGTGAAGACGCTTGACGCGCCACTTGACGCTGGCGGCGGCACGCTGAACGTACTCCGCAAGGGGTTCAAGAAGACCCCCGCGAAGTTCCAGATGTGCGTTTTCAAGCCCGCCACCACACTCAACGAGGCAACGTTGGAGCGGTATGGCAAGGTCCGCCTCCGCGTGATGCGCCAGGTCCACCACTCGCGTCAGCGGCCGAGCGACGCCATCGATCTGGTCTTCTTCATTAACGGCCTTCCAGTTGCGACGGTCGAGTTGAAGACCGACACGATGCAGAGCGTCGAGGACGCCAAAGTCCAGTACCGCAAGGACCGGCTGCCAAAGGGCGAACCGCTGCTGCAGTTCGGTTCCCGTGCGCTTGTGCACTTCGCCATGTCGAACGACGAAGTCCACATGACCACGAAGTTGGCCGGGGCGGGCACCTTCTTCCTGCCGTTCAACATGGGCAACGACGGGGGAGCCGGGAACCCGGTCAACCCCGGGGGCTCCGCAACGTCCTACATGTGGGAGCGGGTCTGGAACCGCGACGCGTGGCTGCACATCATCGGGAAGTTCCTCCACATCGAGCACCGCGACGACATCGACCCCATCACCGGTGCGAAGTCGAAGGAGATGACGCTGCTGTTTCCTCGCTTCCACCAGTGGGAACTTGTTACCAACCTGCTCGACACCGTCAAGGCTGAGGGAGCCGGTCGCCGCTACCTCGGACAGCACTCCGCCGGATCCGGTAAGACCAACAGCATCTCCTGGCTCGCCCACGGCCTCTCCACGCTGCACGACGAGAACAACAGCAAGGTGTTCGACTCGGTCATCGTCGTCACCGACCGCAACGTCCTTGACGACCAGTTGCAGCAAGCCATCAAGCAAATCGAAGGCACCGCCGGAACGGTCGCCCGCATCAACATCGACGAGGCCCGCAAGGTCGGCCAGACCTCCAAGTCCGGCCTGCTGGCTCAGCAACTGCTGAACGGCAAGTTGATCGTCGTCGTCACGATGCAGACGTTCCCGTTCGCGATGGCCGAGATCGCCGCCAACAAGGGGCTGGCGGGCAAGAGGTTCGCCATCATTGCTGACGAGGCCCACTCTTCCCAGACCGGCCGCACCTCGCAGCAGTTGCGGAAGGTCCTCACCGCCGAGGAACAGGCCGAAGTCGAGGACGGGGGAGAGGTCGCGGTCGAGGACATCCTCGCCGCCGAGATGGAAGAACGCGCCGAGTCAAAGAATCTGTCGTTCTTCGCGTTCACCGCCACCCCGAAGCCCAAGACGATGGGCCTGTTCGGTCGCAAGGACGCTAACGGCGTCCCGCAGCCGTTCCACACGTACACGATGCGGCAGGCCATCGAAGAGGGCTTCATCCTCGACGTTCTCCAGAACTACACCACCTATGACACCGCCTTCCGGATCGCAGAGAAGGTCAAGGCGCAGGCCAAGGACAGCAAGGCCAAGTTGTCCCAGGTCAAAATGGTCGACGAGGCCGAGGCAACCAAGGGCCTCATGCGGTGGGTCTCCCTTCACCCGACCAACATTGCCCAGAAGGTCCAGATCATCGTCGAGCACTACCGCGCCAACGTGCGGCACCTGCTCGACGGTCACGCCAAGGCCATGGTCGTCACCGAGTCCCGCGAAGCCGCTGTCCGCTACAAGGAAGCCATCGACGCCTACATCAAGAAGCGTGGCTACAAAGATGTCGCCACCCTTGTCGCGTTCTCCGGCTCCATCGACGTACCCGGGGTCGCCTTCCTCGGCGTGACCCCGCCCTACACCGAAACCAGCCTCAACCCCGACCTGCGAGGCCGGTCACTGCCGCGTGCGTTCGCAACCAACGAGTTCCAGATCATGCTCGTCGCCAACAAGTTCCAGACCGGGTTCGACCAGCCGCTGCTTTGCGCCATGTACGTGGACAAGATCTTGCGAGGCGTCTCCACCGTGCAGACCCTCTCGCGGCTCAACCGCACCTACCCGGCGGGCGGCAAGGACACCACCTTCGTCCTTGACTTCCGCAACGACCCCGACCAGATCCTGGCCGACTTCAAACAGCATTACGAGACCGCCACCATCGAAGGCGAGACCGACCCGGACCTGGTCCACGACCTCCAAGCCAAGTTGGACGCCGCTGGCATCTACACCCCCGGCGAAGTGGACGCGTTCGCGGACGCGTACGTGCTTGGCAAGGGCAACAGCGCCCTCCAAGCCCCGCTGAAGGCAGCCAAGGACCGGTTCAACAACCGCTACAACACCGCCGTCGAGGCAGGCGACAAGGCGACCATCGACGAACTCGACCTGTTCCGGAAGGACGTCGGCTCCTTCATCCGGCTCTACGACTACCTCTCCCAGATCGTGAACTACCAGGACGCCGATCTGGAGAAGCGGTCCCTTTACCTGCGGTTCCTCGCCCGCCAGTTGACGAACCGGCAGCGCAACCAGGAGATCGACTTCTCCACCGTCGAACTCACCCACATCAAGCAGACCCGGACCAGCGACGTCGCGCTCGACCTTAGGCAGGGCGAGGCCGACCCGCTCAAGCCCGTCTCCGCCGCTGGCACCGGCGCGAAGCACGACCCCCGCATGGTCCGGTTCGAGGAGATCCTCAACAAGGTCAACGACCTGTTCGCCGGAGAAGACTTCACCCCCGCCGAACAGCGCTCCTGGGTCGAAGGCGTCGTCACCGTCCTCATGGACGACGACACCATTCAGTCTCAAGCCGCCACCAACTCCAAGAAGCAATTCATGGAGTCCCCGGACCTCTCCGATGCGGTCATCGAAGCCGTGCTCGGCAACCAGACCAGCCACAACAAGATGGCCGACATCTTCTTCACCGACGACAAGGTCAAGGTCGCTCTCGTTCACCTCCTCGGCTCACTCGTGCACGAGAACCTTCACGCCGAGGCCCGCGCATAGGAGCAACGACCCGGCAGGAACGGCTCCGAGCATGCCGATTAGAGGCAAGGCGATACCGATCGGACCGTTCTGCGCGCAGACCTGTCGGTGGTGGCGCGTACGGTCAGAGCGAACGAATACGAGGGAAAGCAACGAGGGATTGAACCATGGAGACGCTGGACAACGAGTTCGGGCAAGCGGTCCGCAATGTGACCATCAGTGGCGACAAGCGAGACCGCGCCATCGCGGCCCACACGGAGGTCCGCGACTTGCTCGAAGCCGATGCGGAACTCTGCGAATGGGGCATCGACTCCATCCTCATTGGGTCCTACGCCCGCCAGACGGCTAGGTATCCCGGCAAGGACGTCGACGTCTTCCTTCGGCTCAAGAACCTCTCGGTCCGGCACAGCCCGGAGAAGGTCTACAACGCCGTCGAGCGCGTACTCGTTGCGAAGTACGGCCTCAAGGACCGCGACATCGACGGTCGCGTGACTCGTCAGGCCCGGTCCCTCAAGATCGACTTCCCGGACCCCAACGACCAGTACAGCGACAACTCGTTCTCCATCGACGCCGTCCCAGCCGTCCCGTGGGCGGAGCACTGGGGCATCCCGAACCGCGACCGCGACTTGTGGAACAACGACGACAAGCGCTGGATCAAAACCAACCCGGTCAAGTTCGCTGACGACACGAAGGCGCTCGCCACCGCCACGTGGAGTCCCGCCGTCGGTGGCGTCAACGCCTACCGGCCCGTTGTGCGGCTCCTCCGACAGGTACGGCACATCCACTTCGGGAAGGAACGACCCGGTGGCCTCTTCACTGAGGTTGTTGCTTACTACGTCTGGAAGGACCAACTCGTCACCGGCACCACTTGGGCAGAACTGCTGACCTCGACCATGGATCAGGTCGCCAAGCGGTTCGAGACATGCGCCGAGGACGGTCTCCCCGACCCAGTGCTCCGAACACCCATGAAGCCCGCTCTCGACTCATGGCAGTGGAACGTCGCCGCACAGAGCCTGAACCGTCTCGCCGAGCAGGCCCGTGAGGCGCTCAACTCCGAACGATGCCGCGCAGCGAAGATGTGGCGCGAAATCCTCGGAACCAACGAGCGCGGACAGGTGCTGCCGCTCCCCGAAGGCTGCGACGCGAACGGGTTCTCCCTCGGGGCCGTCACCGCTGTCAGCGCGGTCGGCAGCAATCAGCCACGCGGGTTCGCGAGCCCTCCGTGGCCGGAACCCCGTCACGGGTAACCCCCCGTTGGAGACCTACGACGACGCCGCGTTCGAGCGGTTCTGCTCTGCGCTAGTCAACGCAGGCTTCTCCCCGGTGCGGAACACCGGGCAGGCAATGTGGACCGGCCCCATACGCGAGAGCCTCAAGCCCCTCACCGACGCAACTCGGATGCAGGTCTGGTTCCCCCAAGGCTGGCCTCTTCGCTACGCCCACGTGACCGTCGATAGGCTCAAAACCGAGCACGCCGCCCACGGCACGATCTGCCTCTGGGCCGACGACGACCCCGCCCAGGTCGAAGGACGAGACCCGGACACACTGTGGGCACGACTCGATCAATGGGCGGAGACAGCGCAGCGCGGCTTCCGACTCGAAGACCGCGCCCTCGACGCCTATCTCCAGTTCGGAGGGAGCAACACCTACCAAGCGGAACTTCCCTTCGGCGATCTCATCCGCGCCGGGAGCAACGGATACCGCGCCGCCCTCACAGCCACAAAGCAAGGCAAACGAGCACTCATGCTCAAGCCTGCTGATGCCTCGCCAGATGAAGACGGCGACCAGGGGTTGCTGAAGGGCGCGTTCTACCTTCGACGTGACATCGGTGTCCCGCCCCGGAACCTCGACGACATCAGGGCAGCACTCACCAAGAGGCAGAGGGACGACCTTGAACGAGGACTCAGCGAGAGGGCACCCAGCGCCCTCGCCGAGCCCAGTGGCGGATACGACTTCGTGGTCCTCGCCTGGCCCCGCCACGATCGTGAGCACGACGCCGTAGTCGTCGGCTTCGAGGGACAAGGCGACACTCTCAAGACATCGGCAATGTCCGCGTCACCCAACGACGCGACTGCTCGCAAGCGCCGAGCCGGACCCGACGTACAACTCCTCGCCAACAAGACGGTGCTGCTCGCTGGTGCCGGATCCGTGGGCGGACACGTCGCTGTCGCTCTCGCCGCCAGCGGCGTCGCTCACATTCGACTCCACGACGACGACTACCTCAAGACGGGAAACCTCGTCCGCCACGTCAGCAACCAGTACCTCGTCGGCTACCGGAAGACCCTCGCTGTTTCCATGACGGTGGACGACCACGCGCCATGGACCGATGTCGACCCGAATGGCGGCCTACCGCATGACCCAGCGGGGCTCACCGCCCAGGTTGAAGGTGTAGACCTCGTCATCGACTGCACCGGCCTCTTCTCCTTGTCAGCCGCCCTCGCCGATGTCTGCCGTCGAACCGGAACGCCGCTCATCACTGGCGCGATCTTCCATCAGGGCGCGATCGCACGCGTGCAGCGCCAATCCGAGGGCGACACTCTCATCGCGGCCCGCCCCACAGACCCGAACTACTACAACCTGCCGCCCCAGGATCCGGCCGAGCCAAACGCCGGATTCCTCGAACTGGGCTGCACCGCACCGATCAACAACGCCCCACCCACCGCCATCCTCGCAACGGCAGCAGATATCGCACACGCCGCAATCGACTACCTCACCGGGCGTCGGGAACGACCTGACGAGCGCATCCTCGTATTCCGAGCAATGGACGCACCATTCGACCGCACTGGCACCCTCGACCAGCCAAGGCCAGGTGGAGGCGCATGAGTAGTCGCGTACCCGAGCCGCTGCTCGTCGTCTCTGAATCAGCCGAATCCGCGATGGTCGCAGCAGCCGCCAAGGCCCACCCCAACGAGACCGGCGGCATCCTGATCGGCGTCTACCTCGACGACCAGCCATGGGTCACCCGAGCCATCGAGATTCCCAGTCCGTATCGAGGGCGACACCACTACAAGATCCCGGCAGGGGCAACACAGCCAGCCGTGCACGCCGCGCGGCGAGACGACCACCGCCTCGGATACCTCGGCGACTGGCACACCCACCCCGCCGACGTTGGACCCAGTCCGACAGACCTCGCAACGCTCGCGCTCTTTTCGATCACGCACCCGCTGACACCGAACCCGACACTCGTCGTCGTCCGCAACACCGGCGACGGATACGTCATCGACGCCCGCCGGATCCTTACGATCACCCCTCGCACATGCGGCTTGCGAATCGCAGGCGACCTGCCAGTCGATCCCCTCAGCCCCGAAGGCAAACAATGAGTGTTCGCGTAGAAACGGAGCACCGATGACCAGGATCTCGCCCGACGCGTTCGGACCGGTTTTCATCTCTTACCGCCAGAGTGATGGCACAGACATCACCGCCGAATTGGCGTGGTTGCTTCGCGCCGCCGGAATCCCCGTGTGGCGCGACAAGGACGACCTGCCTCCCGGCGACACCACCGAACGGCTCGAACAAGCCATCGGCGAAGGGCTCGCTGGAGCCGTTCTGGTCATTACCCCCGAAATCGAAAAGAGCACGGTCGTCAAGAAGACCGAGGCACCACTCCTAGTTCGGCTCCATGCCGAACACCCCGAGTTCGCGCTCGGCATTGCGAACGCCGTCGAGCGTGAGCCCGGCAAGATCGACTACGGGGCACCAGATCGCCTTCTCAATCACGCGGACCCCACATTGGCCTCCGTCGACCAACACCCAACAACCCGCGCCGGGATCCTCGTGCTCGTGCAGAAACTCTTGGCGCATCGGATCGCACAAACCCGCGCGTCGATCGCATCAGAAGGCGGAACCTTCAACCTCAACATCCAGACCCGCAACACACCGCAGGTCTACGACCGGACAGGCAGCCACCTTGATGTCCGCATCCGCCCGTCGACCCACGAACGCCTGCCGAGTGTGGACGGACTCCGCGACCTCGCCGACACGATCCGATACCTCCCCGATTCCGTCACCCGCTCCGGCGCGAACAGAGTCCGTATCACCGGTGGCGCGCACTTGTCCGTCGCTTTCGCCATCGGCGCGTCGCTACCGTCATCCCGCATCGGACACATGGACGTCATTGACCAACGAGGAGAAACCTGGGCCAGTGACGGCGAAGCGAGAATGCCGGAGCGGCCGTTACTGGCGGTGACAAGCCAAGGCACCAACGCGACCGTCCAGTCCTCCGGACGACCGTCCGTCGCGGTCTACCTGGATCTGCTCCCTCAGCGAAGCGACGCAGCCTTCGAGCGGTACCTCGACGAGTGCCGACCCGACATCGCCGCATGGCAACACCTCACCTACGCGGTGCAAGAACTGCTCGATCCAGCCACCGCCGGAGAAGTCGCGGCAGAGGCTGCCCACCGCATCCGCTCGCTGGCGAATGACCATCGGAATGCCGAGGTCCACCTTCTGCTCCGATGCCCATATCCGATCACCCTCCTTGTCGCTCGACTCACCAACACCCTGCGGATCGTCCCGTATGAGTGGGACGACTCAGATCCGGCCCCAGGGGACGACGACTATCGGGCTAGATACGTGCCGACGGTGCGCGTCCGCACCTCAGCCGTGGATGGCGTGATTCAGCAAGTCACCCTGTAAGTACGCCCGATCCTTCGCGTTGCCGAACTCCACGCTGAGGGCGCTCCAACCGCCGACGCGTTCTACACAGCCAAGGTCAGGATTCTGGCCGTTCACCTGGTGACACCGGCTCGCCTGACACGCTGCTCCGGGCTGAGCCGTCTGAGCCCGCATGTCACGACTGCGCGGACACCAAGCCGGGGGACTGGTGTACCTGCACACCGAACACCAGCCTCACCGCCCGTCGACCTTGGGCGATCGCCCGACGACGGAAGAGTCGACATTCGCCCTCGTGCGGTGAATCGAGTCGTGTCCACGCACGGTGAAATCGCGACGCAACTTGTGTCCACGTTGAGTGAAACGCCCACCGGGGAGCGTGGAATGGCCGCGCGAAGTGAAATTTGGTCACTCAAAGTGAAACGTCACACGGCGCTACTTCAGCAGCTTGCTGAGCCGCCGGTCGGCCAACGGCTTGCCGCCGGTCTGGCAGGTGGCGCAGTACTGCAGGCTCGAGTCGGCGAACGAGACCTCGCGCACCGTGTCGCCACAGACGGGACACGGCTGGCCGGTGCGGCCGTGCACCGCGAGGTTGGACTTCTTCTCGCCCTTGAGCTCGCTCGCCGCGAGCCCGCGGCTGCGGTCGACGGCGTCCCCGAGGGTCGTGCGCAGGGCGTCGTAGAGGATGTGCAGCTCGTCGTCGGTGAGGGTGCCGGCCGGCTTGAACGGCGACATCCGCGCCGCGTGCAGGATCTCGTCGGAGTAGGCGTTGCCGATGCCGGCGATCGTGCCCTGGTGGCGCAGCACGCCCTTGAGCTGCTTGCGGCCCTCGCGCTCGAGGATCTCGCGGAACCGCTCGATGGTGAACTCGTCGGTGAGGGGGTCGGGGCCGAGGCTGGCGATGCCGGGCACGTCGAGCGGGTCGCGCACGACGTACATCGCCAGGCTCTTGCGGGTGCCGGCCTCGGTGATGTCGAGCCCGGACTGGTCGTCGAGGACGACGCGCACCGCGAGTGTCGACTTGGTGCTGGGCTTGGGCGGGATCGTCGGCACCTCGTCGCGCCAGCGCACCCAGCCCGCGCGGGCCAGGTGGAGCACGAGGTGCAGTCCGGAGGCCTCGAGGTCGAGGAACTTTCCGTGGCGGGTGACGTCGTCGACGAGCGTGCCCTCGAGCGCGGAGAGGGGCGGGTCGAAGGTCTTGAGCGCGCTGAACGCCGCGACGTGGATCTTCGCGATGGCGTGGCCGTCCAGCCGGCCCCTGAGGTCGAGGGCCAGGGCTTCCACCTCGGGCAGCTCGGGCACGGGTCGAGTGTAGGCGGGCAGGCGGACGCCGCGACTGCCGCGACTGCCGCGACTGCCGCGAACCGGTGACAGCCGGGGCTCGGCGGGCGCATCATGGACAGGTGCCGGCCGTGCGTCCGCTCCCCGAGACGGGGTCGATCTTCCTCGACGCCCGCGGGGGCGACCGCGCCCTGCGGGTCTCGTGGCACCAGGAGTCCGGTCTGGTGGTGCTGTCGCTGTGGCGCGACAACGTCTGCGCGGGCTCGTTCCGCCTCGGCATCGACGAGGTGCCCGAGCTGATCGAGATGCTCCGGGCCGGCCTGGTCCGCTCCTACGAGCAGGCCCGCGACCGCCTCGGCGCGGTCGAGTCCGCCTGAGCCCACCGGGCCCGTCCGACCTGTCAGCCGGAGCCTGCCCGCGTGTCGCGCGATATCTACGAATTCGGCTAGACACCCGGATACGGTCCTGGCATGGACCCGATCCGCAACCCCTACGCGCCGGGGGCGGGGCAGCGGCCGCCGGAGCTGGCCGGACGCGACCGCGAGCTGGAGCAGTTCGAGGTGACGCTGGAGCGGGTGGGCGCCAACCGCCCCGAGCGCAGCATGGTGCTCTCCGGGCTGCGCGGTGTCGGCAAGACCGTGCTGCTCAACGCCCTGCGCGGCCAGGCCGTCCGACGGGCGTGGGGCACCGGCAAGATCGAGGCGCGCCCCGACCAGAGCATCCGGATGCCGGTCGCCCAGGCGGTGCATGCCGCCGTCCGCGAGGTCGCGCACCGGCACCGCGACCCCGATCGGGTCGATGCCGTCGCCGGCGTGCTCAAGAGCTTCGCGCTGCGCACCAGCGCCGAGGACCGCCGTCCCGCGAGCAAGGGTGGCGCCCGGTGGACCCCACCGGTCGACGTCGCGGCCACCCGCGGCCGCGCCGACTCCGGCGACCTCGAGCTCGACCTGGTCGAGCTCTTCGGCGACGTGGCTTCGCTGGCCGGCGACCTCGGCGTCGGGGTGGCGCTCTTCGTCGACGAGATGCAGGACATCGCGATCCCCGAGCTGGCGGCGCTGTGCGGCGCCTGCCACGAGATCAGCCAGCAGGGCGCGCCGCTCCTCGTCGTCGGCGCGGGGCTGCCACACCTTCCGGTCGCGCTCGCCGCGTCCAAGTCGTACGCCGAACGCCTGTTCCGCTACGTCTCGGTCGACCGCCTGCCGCGCCCGATGGCCGACCGGGCCTGGCGCGTCCCGGCCGGGGAGGAGGGCGTCAGCTTCGAGGACGACGCGCTCGACGAGCTCTACCGGCTCACCGACGGGTACCCCTACTTCGTGCAGGCCTACGGCAAGGTCACCTGGGATGCCGCGGTGGGCTCGCCCATCCGGGTCGAGGACGTCCGCGCGGCCGCGCCCGAGGCGGAGGCCGAGCTGGCCGTCGGGTTCTTCGGTGCCCGCTACGACCGGGCCACCCCGGCCGAGCGCGACTACATGACCGCGATGGCCGACCTCGGCGCCGAGCACGGGGACGCGGCCGTCGCCACCGCCGACATCGCCCGCCACCTGGGCCGCAAGCCGCAGTCGCTCTCCCCGGCGCGCGACGGCCTGATCAAGAAGGGCCTCGTCTACTCCGCCGAGCGGGGCAGCGTCGGCTTCACCGTGCCGCACTTCGGGAAGTTCCTGCGGTCGCGCTGACGGGCGTCTGAGAACATCGGCTGGTGGACCTCGTCCAGATCGCGCAGCGCGCCGACGACCTCGAGCGGGCGACCGCCTTCTACACGATGCTGCTCGGCGTCCCGCCGCTCGCGAGGTACGACCCGCCGGGCCTGGTCTTCTTCGACCTCGGTGGGACCCGGGTGATGATCGAGCGGGGCGCGTCCAGCGCGACGATCTACCTCCGCGTCGAGGACATCACCGCGACCCTCGCCCGCCTCGGCGACGCCGGCGCGGTGGTCGAGTCCGAGCCGCACCTGATCTTCACCCACGCCAACGACACGCTCGGGCCGGTCGGCACCGACGAGTGGCAGGCCTTCGTCCGCGACTCCGAGGGCAACCTCGTGGGTCTCGTCGAGCACCGGCCGCGGTGACCGCACGGTGAGGCCGCAGGTCGTCGCGCACCGGGGCGCGAGCTACGAGAACGCCGAGCACACGCTGGGCGCCTACATCGCCGCCCTCGACGCCGGCGCCGACGCGTTGGAGTGCGACGTCCGCCTGACCGCCGACGGGCACCTCGTCTGCGTGCACGACCGGGACCTGCGGCGTACGGCGCGCACCCGCGGCCTGGTCTCGACGATGGAGCTGGCCGAGCTCGACGAGCTGGACTTCGCCTCGTGGAAGAACCCCTGGGCCGACCTCGACGACGAGGCGCCGGCCCGTGACGAGCGGCTCGACCGCGTCCTGACGCTGCGCACGCTGCTGGAGACGGTCACCGACTACGAGCGCCCGGTCGAGCTCGCGATCGAGACCAAGCACCCGACGCGGTACGGCGGCCTGGTGGAGCGTCGCCTCGTCGAGGAGCTGCGCCGCGTGGGCTGGGACCGCCCGGGCTCGCCGGTGCGGGTGATGAGCTTCTCGTGGACCGCGCTGCAGCGGCTGGAACGTCTCGCCCCGGGCGTCCAGCTGGTCCTGCTGATCGAGCACGCCCGCCACTGGCCGTTCCTGCGCCGGCTGCTGGGCGACGACTGGCTGGTGGGGCCGGGGATCGGCGAGCTCATGGAGCACCCGCGTCTCGGTCGTCGCATCACGCGCAGCGGCCACGACATGCACGTGTGGACCGTGAACACCCCGGCCGAGCTGGAGCGCTGCCTGGAGCTCGGCGTCAAGGCCGTCATCACCGACCGCCCGGCGTACGTGCAGGACCTGCTCGACCGGCGCGGCGAGATCAACCACTAGGGTCGCCGGCATGGCGAAGAAGTCCCGCACCAAGGCCCGCGACCACCAGCCCGCAGCGGGGGAGGTCGGCCCGCGGCAGCCGTGCCCGTGCGGGTCCGGCAAGCGCTACAAGGCCTGCCACGGCTCGGCCGACGGTGCGCCGACGCCGTTCGTCAGCCGTCCGTTCGAGGGGCTGCCCTCGGAGTGCGACATCGTCGCCATGCGTGAGCTGGTCCCGGCCGCGACCGCGCGGCTGACGCTGGTCGACGACCCCGACCGCGCGGTGGAGCTCTGCACGCTGCTGCCGATGGCGGCGCCCGCCATGGTGCGCGACAGCGGCGAGATCTGGCTCGGCCTCCAGGTGCAGCACAACTTCGGCGACCCGGCCCGCGACCTGGGTGCGGTGCTCACCAAGGCGCTGAGCGCCGACGCCGGCATCGTGGGGCTCACCGACCCTCCGGGCGAGGGCCCGCGACTGCAGGACCTCGTGCGTGGTGCGGACGCCGGCGTGCGGCTCGACGTCACCGTCCACGACGGCTTCGACTTCTGGATCGGCGACATCCCGGTCGAGGACCGCGCCGCGATGGCCGCGGCCCTCGAGCAGGCCAACGCCTCGGCGATGCCGACCGCGCGGCTGACCGGCGTCGAGGCGGCGTACTGGACCAACGTCGGCACCAAGGAGCACCTGCGCTGGGTGATGCCCGAGCCCGAGGACCGGCTGCTCGACGCCCTCGCCCGCCTGCACGCCCGGGGTGCGGACGTGCTCGTGGACGGGTCGCGGTTCGTCGGCATGTTCCGGGCCCACGGACTGCTGACCCCGGTGTGGGACCTCCCGGTCGGCACCGGCCCCGAGCCGCTCGAGGAGCCCGCCGAGCGCTTCGCCGCCGACCTCGCCGAGGCGCTGGCCGACACCTCCGACCTCACCCCCGACGAGCGGGCCGCGCGCTCGGGTCTGGCCAACCGACAGGTCACCATCCGGTAAAAAGCTCCGGCCCGGGCGTGGGGGAGTTGTGCCAGCCTCCGTCGGCCACGTAGATTCGCAACGCCCGGTCGTTGTCGTGTCCCCCGTCGGCAACGGCCGGGCTTTTCGCTGCCCGGGCGGCTCCGCTCAGTCGAGCACGTGGGCCGCGAACGCCTCGACGTTCTGGGGAGCCAGGTCCAGGTAGAGCCCGGGCTCGATGAGCTCGAGCTCGCTCACCACCAGGTCGCCCTCCCAGCGCAGCAGGTCGACGCGGGCGTACGACGGCGTGCGGCCGAGCAGCTTCGCCGCGACCGCCACGGTCCGTTCGGCGAGCGACACGGCGTCGGGGTCGAGGTCGACCGCGGCGGTGGTGCCGCCGTGCTCCTCCTGCACCCGGATGCCGGCGGCGGGCGGGGTCTTGCGCAACTGGCTGACCGCGGCGCCGCCGAAGACGTAGACGGACGTCTCGCCCTCGGTGCGTACCGACCCGACGACCGGCTGCACGATCCACGGACCGGCCGTCAGGGTCGCCAACCGGTGGTCGTCGAGGGCCCCGGCGACCACCAGCCCCACCCCCGAGGCGCCCACCCGAGGCTTGATCACGACGCTCCCGTGGTCGGCGAGCCCGGCGGCCAGGCCGGCGACCAGGCCGTCGGCCTCCACCGACCTGGTCGGCACGACCGGGACGTGCTCGGCGAGGTCGAGCAGGTAGCGCTTGTCGCCGTTCCAGGCGAGGACGTCCGTGCCGGGCACGAGCCGGGTGACCGCCTCCACCCGCCGCGCCCACGCGAGGAACTCGGCGTACCTGCGGTGGTAGTCCCAGGTCGAGCGGACCACCACGGCGTCCGCCGCCGCCCAGTCGATGCCCGGGTCGCTCCACACCGCCCAGGACGCGCGCACGCCACGGCGGGCGAGCGCCTCGACCAGGAGGTCGGCCCCGGCCTCGCCGGTGGGGACCAGCTCGAACGTGGCCAGGAGGATCGTGGGCATGGGCCCCATCCTGCTCAGGGGCTGCTGCGGCGCAGCACCCAGGGCTGCAGCTTGGCGTAGCCCTTGACCGAGACCCGCCGCGCGCGGCGCAGGACGTACGGCGAGGCCGGGTCGGCGTCCCCCGCGCCCTGGGTGTCCTCGGCGTCGTCGTCGGGACCGCCGGTCAGCGCCTGGTAGCAGCCGCGGTCGACCAGGACGGCCCCCGGCCGGGCCACCGACGTCAACCGGGCCGCCACGTTGACCGTGGGTCCGTACACGTCGCCGAGCCGGCTGACCACGTCGCCGTACGCGATGCCGGCGCGCACGGAGGGGAACGGATCGCCGTCGTCGGCGCCCCGCGCGGTCATCTCGAGCGCCGCCTCGGCGGCGTCCTCGGCGCGGTCGGCGACGAAGAGGACCTCGTCGCCGATCGTCTTGATGATCCGGCCACCGCGATCCACGACGAGGGCGGTCGCGGTGTCCTCGAAGTGCTCGAGCCAGGCCACCAGCTCGGCCTCGTCGAGGCTCTTGCTGCGGGAGGTGTAGCCGACGATGTCGACGAAGCAGACCGCCATCGTGCTCGCGGGCGTGCTGGCCGCCTCGACGGCGAGGGAGCGGCTGGTGGCGCTCGCCAGGTGGCGCCGCCAGACATAGCTCTGCAGCGACTCGATGCGGGGCAGCACCGACTGCGCGAGGTCGGTGAGGCGGTGGGCCGGGTCGGGGTCGGCGACCGCGAGGTCGGCCAGCAGCGAGGTCTGCCACTCCGCGAGCCGGGCGTAGCTGCGCCCCCAGGTGCGCACCAGTGCGGCCTGGGAGTCGGGGCCGATGACGCCGAGCTCCATCAGCTCCCGGGCCAGTCGCAGCGCCTCGACGTCGGCCTCGGTGAACGCGAGGTCCTCCGGCGCGGTGCGCGGGAAGCCGAGCAGCTGCCACAGCTGCTCGGCGACCTCGATCGGCACGCCCGCCCGCTCGGCGACGTCCCCACGGGTGAGGTGGGGCAGCGCGCCGAGGAGCAGCTCCTCGACGGTCTCCTGGGCTCCTGCGAGGTCGCTCACGTCATGGGGCGGTGGGTGCTCGGTCAGCGCGGACCGAACCGTTCCCGCGCGATGGCCTCGAGCGCCGCGTGGAACGACGGCATCTCGTCGCTGAGCCGGCGTACGGCGTCGTCGGTGAAGTGGATGAGCTCGAGCGGGGTCAGCGCCACGATCGAGGCGGTCCGCAGCGAGTGGTTGACGATCGCCGCCTCGCCCACGATGTCGCCCGGCCCGAGCTGGGCGATCTCCTGGCCGTGGTGGCGCACCGAGACGGTGCCGTTGAGGATGATGTACGCCTTGTCGGCAGGGGTCTGCTCCCAGATCGGCGACCACCCCTGGGGCAGGTGGATGCGCGTGCCGGCAGCGGCGATCCGTGCGATCTCCTCGGGCGTGAACGCGTCGTAGAACGACTGAGCCATGGATGCCTCTCGCGGTAGTCCTCCCCGCAGGCGATCCTTCCCGAGCGGGGCCTCCGTGTAAACGGGGCCTGGTGATCGCAGCGAGGCCAGCCGAACCCCCCGAAGCGTGGGAGCGCTCCCCCGACCTCCCGAGCGGGTCAAGAGACGAGCGGCGCGCGGGAGATCGGGCAGCTCATGCAGCGGGGGCCGCCGCGGCCCGAGCCGAGCTCGGAGCCGGCGATCCGGACGACCTCGATGCCGGCCGACTCCAGCCGGGCGTTGGTCTCGTCGTTGCGCTCGTAGGCGACGGCCACCCGCGGGGCGAGCGCGAGGGTGTTGTTGCCGTCGTCCCACTGCTCGCGCTCGGCGGTGACCGGGTCGAGGCCGGTGTCGATCTGGTGCAGCGTGTCGATGCCCATCGCCTTCGCGGCGGCCACGAGGAACGGCTCGGCGTCGGCCACCGCGAGCGTCAGGTCGCGGTCGTCCTCGGCGTGGCCGGCCAGCGTGACGGCGTAGGCCTGCAGCGAGTCGGCGACGTTGGGGTACATCACGATCTTGTCGACGTCGACCATCGTGCACACGGTGTCGAGGTGCATGGTGGCGCGCTCCTGCGTGATGGGTACGGCGAGCACCGTGTGCGCGAGGTCCGCGTGGAAGACCTGTCGGGCGAACCGCTCCACCCCCGCGGGCGTGGTCCGCTCGCCGACGCCGACCGCGATCACGCCGGGGGCGAGCAGCAGGACGTCGCCGCCCTCGACGTGCTCGTGGTGCCAGCCGTGGATCTTGCGGGTGCCCTGGAAGCGCGGGTGCTCGGTGTAGATCAGCTCGGTGAGCTGGGTCTCCCGCGAGCGCGCGGGCATCGCCAGGGAGGTCACCGCCACCCGGTCGCGCACCCACACCGAGGAGTCGCGGGTGAACAGCAGGTTGGGCAGCGGGTCGACGAGGAAGTCGTCGCTGGCCAGCAGCGAGGTGACCAGGCCGAAGCCGCCGCGCACCTCGTCGTTGCGGATGCCGGCGGTGAGGTGGCCGGTGAGCTCCTCGGGCGAGGCGTCGTGGAGGAAGCGAGCCAGGTAGCCGCGCATCGTGTCGCCGAGGTGGAGGCCCGCCAGCGCCGTGGTGATCGCGTGGTTGCGCGCGATCTCGCTGGCCAGGGTCTCGGTGAGCAGCTCGGTCAGGTAGAGCACCTCGACGTCGCGCTCGCGCAGCGCGGCGGCGAACGCGTCGTGCTCGTCCTGCGCCCGGCTCACCCACGGGATGCCGTCGAACAGCAGCCGGTCGTTGTTGCGGGGGGTCAGCCGCTTGAGCTCGTCGCCCGGTCGGTGGAGAAGGACGGTCTGCAGCCTGCCGACCTCGCTGTCGGCGCCGTGCGGTGAGGACATGCCCAGACTCATGCCGTGACTCTAGGCGGTGTCGCCCAGGAAGGCCCGGGCCAGCGCGGCGGCCTCGGCGAGCACGTCGGCCACCGGTCGGCCGAGCTCGGCGGCGGCGCGGGCGACGTCGTCGTACTCCGGCTGGGCGTTGACGAGGACGCCGTCGTGGCGCGCCAGCTTGACCGCGACCCGCCGCCCCTCGACCTCGACGGCGACCATCTCGCGGTCCAGCGCGTGCTTGGTGACCGGCTGCTCGCGCAGCCCGATGGTGCTGGTCTGGCGGAAGATCGCGGATCGGACGGCGTCGGCGCGCCCCGCGTCGACGAGCACGCTGAGCGTGTGGGCGGGGCGGCCCTTCTTCATGAGGATCGGGGTCAACCACGCGTCGGATGCGCCGGCCGCGAGCAGCGCCGTCAGCACCGCCGGCCACACCCGCGGATCGAGGTCGTCGACGTTGCACTCCAGCAGCAGCGGCGCCCCCGCGCCCGCTCCCGGCTCGCCCACGAACAGCCGCAGCACGTTGGCGTGCCCCTCGGGGTCGCGGCCGCCCGCGCCGACACCGATCCGGTCGACCGCCATCGCGGGCTGGGGGCCGTACGCCGTGGCGAGAGTGGTGAGCAGTGCCGCGCCGGTCGGGGTGCACAGCTCCATCGCGACCGGGCCGGCGTACGTCGGCACCCCGCGCAGCAGCTCGGCCACCGCGGGCGGGGGCACCGGCAGGACGCCGTGCGCGGTCTGCACCGTGCCCGACCCGACGGCCACCGGCGAGACGGTGACCGAGGTCGCGCCCAGGTGCTCGAAGCCCGCGCAGACGCCGACCACGTCGGCGATCGCGTCGAGCGCGCCGACCTCGTGGAAGTGCACGTCGTCGGCCGGCACGCCGTGGACCGCCCCCTCGGCGGCCGCGAGCCGCTCGAAGACCCGCAGCGCGAGGCCGCACCCGTCGAGCAGCGCCCGGACATCGCGCCACGTGCGGTGGTGGTGGGACTCGGCGACCTCGACGTGCACGCGGGTGGCCGCGAGACCGCCGCGGCGCACGTCCTCGACGCGCAGCGTGACGGGCTCCGGCGCGACCGCGCCGACGGCCTCCTGCAGCACGGCCAGCGGGACGCCCGCGCCGACGAGGGCGCCGAGCAGCATGTCGCCGCTGGCGCCCGCGGAGCCGTCGACCCAGACGCTCGTCATCGGGGCACCGACTGCCGCGCGACGCGTGCGGCGTGCACCCCCGCGCCGTAGCCGTTGTCGATGTTGACGACCGTGATGCCCGGTGCGCAGGAGTTCAGCATCGCCAGCAGCGCCGCGACCCCGCCCAGCGAGGCGCCGTAGCCGACGCTCGTCGGCACGGCCACGATCGGTACGCCGGTCAGTCCACCGACCACGGAGGGCAGCGCGCCCTCCATCCCGGCGACGACCACGAGGCAGTCGGCGGCCTCCAGCCGGTCGCGCACGGCCAGCAGCCGGTGGAGCCCGGCGACACCGACGTCGGAGATGCGGTCGACCTCGGCGCCGTGGACCCGGACCGTGAGCGCGGCCTCCGCGGCGACCGGCGCATCGGACGTGCCGGCGCTGACGACCGCGACCGTCCCGTGGGCCGCCGGCAGCGGGCCGACGGTGACCGCCCGGGCGACCGGGTCGACCGATGCGTGCGGCAGCGCCTCGGCGGCGGCACGCAGGGCCTCGTCGGCGACGCGGGTGGCGAGGACGGCGCGGTCGGGGTGCTTGTCGTGCAGGGCGCGCAGGATCGAGACGATCTCGTCGGGGGTCTTGCCGGCGCCGTACACGACCTCGGGGTCGCCGGTGCGCGCGGCGCGGTCGAGGTCCACCCGCGCGAAGCCGAGGTCGGCGATGCGGGGGTCGGGCAGGTCCGCTGGCACGTCCACGCGCCGAACCTACTCGTTCGGGCTAAGGGCACGACTCCTGATCCGGATGCGCCTGCTACGCGGGCCTTCGCATCCGATCTGGCGGCGAAGTCGCCACCCCACGGAAAGCGCTCGCTGCGCTCGCGTTTCCGCGGGGACCCCGGCCGAGCACCGACTCGACGGGCCTCCGGCCCGCCTTCGCGCCTCCGCCTTGCCAGGGCGGCGCGAAATCCCGCTCGCGACGGCGCCGGATCAGGAGTCGGTCCCTAGCGCGACACCTCGGCCCGGAACGGGTCGGCGGGATAGACCCCGAGGATCTTCACGTCGGTGGTGAAGAAGGCGAGCTCCTCGAGCGCACGCTTGAGACCGACGTCGTCGGGGTGGCCGTCGACCTCGGCGAGGAACTGGGTGGCGATGAACTCCCCACCGACCATGTAGCTCTCGAGCTTGGTCATGTTGACGCCGTTGGTCGCGAACCCGCCCAGCGCCTTGTAGAGAGCGGCCGGCAGGTTGCGCACGTTGAAGATGAAGCTGGTGACGACGGGGCCGTTGCCCGAGGGCGCCTGCACCAGGTCGGGCGAGAGCACCACGAAGCGGGTGGTGTTGTGCTCCTCGTCCTCGATGTCCTCGGCGAGGACGTCGAGGCCGTAGATCTCGGCGGCCAGCGGTGGGGAGATCGCGGCCTGCGTCGGGTCGCCGAGCTCGGCGACCTCACGCGCCGCGCCGGCGGTGTCGCCGGCGATCACCGGCTTGAGGCCGTGCTCGCGGATGACCTTGCGGCATTGGCCGAGGGCGTGCACGTGGCTGTGCACCGTGGTGATCGTGTCGAGCGAGGACCCCGGCACGCCGAGCAGGTGGAACCGGATCCGGAGGAAGTGCTCGGCGATGATGTGCAGGCCCGAGCCGGGCAGGAAGTGGTGGATGTCGGCCACCCGGCCGGCGATCGAGTTGTCGATCGGGATCATCGCGAGGTCGGCCTCGCCGGACTCCACCACCGCGAAGACGTCCTCGAACGACGCGCACGGCACGGTCTCCCAGTCGGGGTAGTGCTGCTTGCACACCTGGTGGGAGTTGGCGCCGGGTTCCCCCTGGTAGGCGATGCGTCGGGTCACGGCGCTCATCGTCCCACGGGCCCTCGGACCGCCCGGCCCGGCGTCCAGGGCTGGGGAGTCTCGCCGCCTAGGCTCGGAGGGTGGAGATCCTCGCGGTGCTCGCCCTGCTCGTGGCTGTCGCGGCCCTGCTGGTCGCCCTGCTCGCCGTTCGCCGGTCGGGCGGTGCGCGCGGCGCCGCCGGCGTGGACGCGCTGCCCGAGGACGTGCACGGCCTGCGCCAGGAGGTGGCGGCGCTGCGGGCCGAGGCGGGCGACGCCCTGCGGCACCTCGCCGTCGTGCGCTACGACGCGTTCGGGGACATGGGCGGCCACCTGTCGTGGTCGCTCGCGCTGGTCGACGACGGGGGTGACGGCGTCGTGCTGACCTCGATCCACGGTCGCAGCGACGCTCGCACCTATGCCAAGAACATCCGGGACTGGCGCTGCGACCAGCAGCTGTCGCCCGAGGAGCTCGAAGCGGTGGAGAACGCCCGCCCCCGCGGTTGACTCGTGCCTATGCTCCGCAGGTGAATCCGATGCGGTGGCTGGCGCTGAGGCTGGGCGCGCAGCCGTGGCTGCCGCGGTTCGCCCCGGTGATCGTGGGCCTCGACAAGGGCCTCCAGCGAGTGACCCGCGGGCGGATCGATCTGCTGAGGTTCGCCGGGCTCCCGGAGCTGCTGCTGCAGGTGCCCGGACGGCGTACCGGGATCCTGCGCTCGACGCCTCTGCTGTGCATCCCGCAGGGCGAGGGCTGGCTGGTCGCCGGATCCAACTGGGGCGCCCCCGAGCCGCCGGCGTGGGTCGCGAACCTGCTGGCCGCGGATGAGCCGCTGGTCACGTTCCGGGGCCACACCGTCGCCGCCGACGCGCGGCTGCTCAGCGGCCTCGAGCGCGACGAGGCATGGGAGCACATGCTGCAGACCTGGCCGAACTACGCGAAGTACGCCGCCCGCACCGGCCGCGAGCTACCGGTGATCCGGCTCACCTCCCGCTGAGGCGCCGGCCCGGCGTCTAGCGCGGGACCCGGACCAGCAGCCGGCCGTGGATGCAGCTCATCCGCAGCTCGCGGCCGGGGCCGATGGAGTCGCCGTCGAGCTGGCGCGGGGTGTCGGTGGCCGCGCGGACCACCATCGTGTGTCCGGTC
>NZ_JANINT010000152.1 GCF_024509035.1 Nocardioides sp.
GTTCCCGCGCGACCTCACCCGGCTGACGCCCTGAGCCGGTCCGTCAGCAGGTCGGTCGGTACGTCGGGTCGGCGGGGCCGGGGCGGCCGAGCGCGTTGAGCACGTAGGCGAGCGCGGTGGGGCTCGCCGCGATGAACCCGTGCTCGGCGAGATCGCCGGGGCAGGCGTCCTGGATGGTGATGTTGGTGGTGCGCGGCCCCTCGGCGAGGAACGCCGAGGAGTAGGGCACCACGATCTCGTCGTACCTCGTGCTGATCTGGGTGTAGCTCACCGGTCCCGGCGTCTCGTCGTCGGCGTTGAGCCGGGCGAGGAACTCCGAGCCGGCGGCCTGCTGCTGGCACGCCATGCAGATCAGGCCGGCGACCTGCGCGGGGACCTGGCCGGTCTGCTGGGGGATGATCGTCGTGCCGTGGTTGGACGGGGAGAGCCCGATGAGGTCGTCGACGACCTTCCCGCCGCCGAGGAACTTGATGTAGTAGCGCGGCATCATCCCGCCCTGCGAGTGGCCGACCATCGACACCTTCTCGGCGCCGGTGGCCGCGAGCACCTTGGCCGTGTAGCGCTTGAGCTCGCGCGCGGACGCGGCGATGTCACGCGTCGCGCGATTGCCGTAGTCGAGGGAGAACACGCAGTAGCCGTCGTCCACCATCGTCGCCGAGAGCGTGTCCAGCAGGCTCTTCTTGTCGCCGAACGTCCCGTGCACGATGATCACCGGCTCCGGCCGCTGGGGCGTCGGCTTGCAGTCCCAGTCGTTGGCTCCCGTCGGGTTGCCGAGCGGGTTCGTCGGCAGCGGGATGCCGCCCGCCCCGGCCGGGACAGCCAGTCCGAGCGTGGCCAGGGACGAGAAGAGCAGAGCACCCAGAAGACGTCGCATGCCGTCCCAACGAACAGGCGTGACCACGGTCACGCAGCCGGGGCGTCTTCAACGCTCGTAGACGTCGCGGCGGTGTCCCAGCCGGATGAGCACGACGAGGAGCACGTCGTCCTGCACGGTGTACAGCAGCCGATAGTCGCCTATCCGCACCCGATAGCCGGGTCGGCCCCGCAGAGCTCTCGACGCCGGAGGGCGGGGGTCGACGGCTAACAGCTCGATCGCGCCCTGCACCCGGCGGGCGACCTGGGGGTCGAGCTTCCGCAGCTGGCGAGCAGCCGCCGGCGTCACCTGGATCCGGTAGCGGCGCTCACTCCCAGCCAAGATCCGCCTTCACCGTCGACCACGGGATCGTGGGACCACCCTCGGCCATCGCCTCGTCGAACGCCGCGACGTCTTCGAGCTCCTCCCACGCCTCGAGCAGCTCGTCATAGCGCTCCGGGCTGATGACGACCGCCACCCGCTGGCCGCGACGCTCGAGCACCACCGCCTGGCTCCTGCTCGTGGCGATCACCGCAGGCAGGTTGGCGCGCGCTTCGCTGACAGGGACCGACGACATACCGCTATCGTACGTTTCGATCAGTGAAACGTACAAGCACGGGTCAGTTCTTCTTCGGCGGCTTGCAGACGACCGTGTCCGAGGGCGTGTACGCCGTGTGGAACTTCTCGACGTGGTCGATCGCGTCCTCGCCGTGGCGCTTGAACGTGCGGGTGACGTCGACGTCGAACCCGGCGTACCCGGTGTTGGGATAGCAGTCCGGCGTGTCCAGCGTCCGGGTCGCGGGCTGGCGGTAGTTGTAGCGGTCGGAGGTCGTCGTGGTGATGTCCCAGTACTTCGTGGACCACATCGACACGGTCACCACGCCCTGCGACGAGGGCGTCGCGGGCTTGACGGTGGCGTGGATGAGAACGCCGTACGGCGTGTCGTTCTCGAACCGCAGGTCGACCGCGCCCCAGGCGACCGTCGCCTCGCGGCCCACGGGGTAGCGGTCGATGTAGAACGAGTGCGGCTTGTGCTCGATGTCCTTGAGACCCGCGAAGAACATCGCGTTGAACGTCGTGGTCGCCATCTGCGAGACGCCGCCGCCGAGGTCCTCCTTGAAGATGCCGTCGCTGATGATGAAGCCCTCGGTGAACCCGTTCTCGCGGGTGCGCTCGCCGACGGTGTCGTTGAGGGAGAACACGTCGCCGGGCTTGAGCACGGTGCCGTCGACGAGCTCGGCGGCGCGGCCGATGTTGATGTTGCGGTACTCCGCGTAGGGGTAGTACGTCGTGAACGTCGAGACCTGCTCGCGGATCTTCAGCGCCTCGGCGTCCTTGGTGGTGAACTCCGGCTCCGCGACCGTCGACTCGACCTTCATCTCCCGCTCGCCGCTCGGCCGGGTCACGAGCTCGAGGAACGCGTCGCTGACGTCGGACGGCTCGTAGGTGACGCCGGGCTTCGCCGGGATCACCTTCGGCTTGCCGTCGACGAGCTCCACGGTCGCGTCGACCGGAGCACCGTCCTGGCTGATGCCGCTGTCGACGAGCTTCGTCAGGCCCTTCTCGTCGAGGTCGGGCACGAGCTCGCCGTTCTCGGGTCGCATGCCGAGCACGTCGCCGAACTCGGCCGGGCTGAGCTGCACCGGGGAGTCGCCGAAGACCAGGGTGACGGGCCCGGACATGGCCGGGTTGGCGAAGCTGTCGAGTGCCGCCTGCACGTCGGCGTCGTCGATCTCGGGCTGCACCTCGACGACCGGCAGCTCGACCCGCGGGTCCTCGTCGAGGTAGGCGTCCTTCAGGGCGTCGTACGCCGTCTCGGGGTCGAACCCCTCCCCCTTGACCGGGTCGACGACCACGATCTTGCCGTCCTTGAACCGGATGTCGCCGTCCTTGGCCGGCGTGCCGACCTCGTCGGCCAGGGCGTCGAGGGCGCCGTCGGCGTTGATGGTGGCGTCGCGGTCGCCTCCGCCGGTCCAGTAGTCCCACAGCCGCGCGGGGCTCCAGCTCTGCTCGCCACCCGCGTCCGCGACCGACGCTGCGTAGTCGACGGAGAGCCCGGCCTCCGCCGGGTCGAGCTGGGTCGTCTCACCGTCCACGGTCACCGCGATCGGCCGGTCCACCCGGTCGGCGAGGCCCGCGCGCAGCGCCGCCTCGGCGTCCTCCGGCGACTTCCCGCCGACCTCGACCCCGGCGATCGTCGTGCCGCGCGGCACCTTGTCGCCGGCGGTGAGCGCGAGCGCGGCGTACGCACCGGCGACGAGCAGCACCAGCCCTGCCAGGGTCAGGAGGACGACCTTGCCGCCCTCCTTCTCTCGAACGGGCGCGGGCTTCGGCTGCTTCACGGGCGTCATCCTAAGAGGCCTCTCGGTGGCGAGCGGGTCGCGGGAGCGTGGCAATGCCCACCACGAGCAGGACCAGACCGGCGCCGAGGACCGTGTATCCCTGCGCGTCCTGGCTGATCAGGTAGTCGCCCTCGGCGCGCGGGAGCGTCAGCCAGCCGACCATGGCGTCCCAGCCGACGACGAACGCCAACCGCGACCACCAGCCCGCCGCGAGAGCGGTGACCGCGGCCGCGGTGGCGGCCAGCGCGAGCAGGAGCCCCCACCACAGGTCGTGCAGAGCGACGGTCGCGACGCCCGTGCCCGCGCCGACGAGGCACAGCCCGAGCGCCGCCAGCACCCGCACGCCGGGACCCGGGCTCAGAGTCCGGCGAAGAGGTCGGTCTCGAGCCCGTCCTCGTTGAGCTCGCCGCGGGTGCCCTTGGCGATGCGGAAGAACTCCAGGCCCCAGGCGATGCTGCCCTGGTTGTTGGACAGGGCGAAGAACGGGCCGTCGGTGGTGATCTGGGTGGCGTGGGCCTTCATGGCGGCCATCTTGTGCTCGACGTAGTCCTGCGCGTCCACGACGGCCGCGAGGTCCTCGTCGGCGGTGACGAAGTGCGGCAACGGCCCGTCGGGGTCCATGCCCTCGAACGACGTCGTGTCCCCCGCGTCGCGCAGCGCCCGCAGGCCCGCGCGCATCCGGCTCTCCGACATCGCACCCCAGTAGATCTTGGCGATGTCCCAGGCCTCGCCGAGGTCCTGGCGGTAGGACGGCACGGCGGCGAGCGAGGCGGCGTACGTCGCCACGCGGTGTGCCTGGATGTGGTCGGGGTGCCCGTAGCCGCCGAACTGGTCGTAGGTGACCATCACCTGCGGCCGCACCTCGCGGATCACCGCGACGAGGTGATCGGCGGCCTCGGTGAGGTCGGCGTGCCAGAAGGCGTTCTCGTGGATGTCATCGGCCGGGATGGCGTGGCCGTCGTCGTGCCACTTCATCCCGCTGTCGCGGTAGGTGCCGAAGCCGCCCAGGTAGCGGTGGTCGGTCACCCCGAGCGCCTTCATCGCGTCGGCGAGCTCACCGCGCCGATGCTCCCCGAGCCGGTCCTCCTTGTCGGCCGCGAGGTGCTCGAGCTCGGGGACCAGGATCTCCCCCATCTCGCCGCCGGTGCAGGTCACCAGCGTGACGCCGCGCCCCTCGGCGGCGTACTTCGCCATCGTGGCGCCCTGCCCGATCGACTCGTCGTCGGGATGGGCATGCACGAGCAGGAGGCGCTGGTCAGCGGTCATGAGGCGATCCTAGGGAGGTCGATGGACATCAGGCCCGGTGGTCGAGCCCGTCGAGACCACAACCAGCGAACCCCGCCCGATCTTCCGCGGCGACCACGGTGGTCGAGGAGGTTGCGCAGCAATCGTCTCGAGACCACCAGCCCACCGCTCACCCCTCCCGCTTGACCCTCCGCGGCGCAGCGGGCAGGTCCAACGGCGCAGGCGGCGCCGCCTCCTCCTCGGCGTCGAGCCACCCGTCGTAGTGATCGACGAGGACCTCGAGCACGAACGCCGGCGCGTCGGTCACCACCGCCCAGGGGTGGTCCTCGTCGTCGTCCTCACCGGCGAGCCGCTCGCGCTCGAGCTGAGCGTCGTACCCGTCGCCCACGAGCCGGGCGACGACCGTCCGGGCGTCGTGCTCGTCGAAGAAGATCCCGCGCATCGAGGCATCATCCCAGGACGGCTCGCAACGACACCAGGAACGGCCGGTCGGGGTCGAGCCAGTCGACGTCGTCGAGCGCGTCGGCGCCGAGCCACCTCACCGCGTCGTGCTCGTGCGGCTGCGGCTCGCCCTCGACCAGCCGCGCGAGCGCGACCGTGAGCACGTGCCGATCGCCGATCGCCACCCGCTCGGGCAGCCACGAGACCACCGCGATCGCGCAGCCCAGCTCCTCGGCGATCTCGCGGACGAGCGCGTCGTCGGCGCGCTCTCCTTCCTCGACCTTGCCTCCGGGGAACTCCCACCGCCCGGCGGCCTCGGCAGGGGACGTACGGCGCGCCGCGAGCACCAGCCCGTCCCGCACGATCGCCGCACCCACGACCTCCGCCACCTGCCCGACGCTACGCGACCGGGCC
>NZ_JANINT010000153.1 GCF_024509035.1 Nocardioides sp.
CTGCGAGGCAGGCCGAGGCCGAGCTGGGCGATCAGGTCACGCTGGATCTCGTTGGCGCCGCCGATGAACGTCATCACGTTCGAGTGGCCCGCTGCGTTGGCGAGCGCGCCGTGCGCGGCAGCTCCGGGTGCGTCGGCCGGGAGGGCGGCGTCGAGCCCCAGCACCTCGGTCAGCATCCGGCGGCCGCGACCGGCGAGCTCGGAGCCGAACACCTTGGCCGCGGACGCCTCGGCCGGCTCGAGCTCACCGCGGTCCACCGCCGTCGCCAGGCGGGCGTTGAGGAGCCGCTGGAACTCGACCTCGGCCCGCACCCGCGCGAAGGTCTGACGCACGGTCGGGTCGTCGATCACCCGGCTGCCGTCGGGCCGCTGGGTGACCATCGCCCAATCGCGGACGGCGGTGAGGGCCTGCTCGACCGGGGCGGTGGTGACCAGGGCGACGCGCTCGGAGTTGAGCTGGCCGGTGATCATGGCCCAGCCGTTGTTCTCGCCGCCGATGCAGTTCTCGACCGGCACCCGGACGCCGTCGAACGACACCGCGGCGACGGAGTGGTCACCGAGGGTGCGGATCCGCGTGGAGGTGATCCCGGGGGCGTGCCGCGGCACGATCAGCACGGAGATCCCGCGGTGTCGCGGCTGGTCGGGGTCGGTGCGGACGGCCAGCCAGATGTAGTCGGCGGCCTCCATCATCCCGGTCCAGAGCTTCTGGCCGGTGATGACGTACTCGTCACCGTCGCGGACGGCTCGCGTGGTCAGGCTGGCCAGGTCGGTGCCGGCGGAGGGTTCGGAGTAGCCGATCGCGAAGTGGACCTCGCCGCGCAGGATGCCCGGGACCAGCTCGGTGCGCTGCTGCTCGGTGCCGTGGGCGGCGATCGCCGGGCCGACGGAGTTGATGGTCAGCAGCGGCAGCGGCACGTCGGCCTGGGTCGCCTCGTCGCTGAAGATCGCCTGCTCGACCATGGACAGGCCCTGGCCGCCGATCTCCTTGGGCCACCCGATCCCCAGCCAGCCGTCCTCGCCCAGTCGGCGCACGACGTCGCGGTAGACCTCCGTGGCGCCTTCGGAGTAGTAGCCGTGGCGGAGCGCGTGGCGCACCTCCGGCGTCATCAGCTCCGCGAAGTAGGCGCGCAGCTCGCCGCGCATCCGGGTCTGGGCCTCGGTCTCGGCCAGATGCATTCGTCAGCTCCCGTCCACCGGCGAACGCGGTCCGCTCCCGGTGGGCCCGGTTATATGCTCACCGTCAACCTTTGTGACCTACGCCTCCCGATCAGCGGGAACGGCTCCCCCGTCGTCGTTCGGAGACCCCGGTGCTCGATCACCTCCCACTGCGGGTCCTGGATCTCGACGCCTTGGACATCGACTGGTACGACGAGCGCGCCGTCGCTCAGCTGGCCGCTGAGCTCGGGGAACGGCGACGGGTCGACCCGTCCGAGCCCGCGCTCGTCGGCGTCGCTGCTCGTCGGCTGACGAACGCCGCGGGACCGGTGCTGGAGCAGCTCGCGCTGACGCTCGCCGACGGCCCTGCGCCGTGGTGTGCGGGGTCGCCCACGGACCTGCCGCGGGTGCTGGCCTCGGCCGAGCACGCGCCGGGGGCGACCCGGGTGCTGCTCGAGCTGCTGGAGGTGAGCCCGCGTCGCGATGTTGTCGACGGCCTGCTCCTGGAGTCGCTGGCCTACTCGATGCTGCTGGCCGGCCCGGAGTTCCGGCGGTGGCGCTCCGCCACCCCGGCGTCGGAGCCTGCCGCGGTGGCGGACCCGGTGCTCCTGGCCCGGGATGGTGGTCGGCTGTCGGTGACGATCAACCGGCCCGAGCGCCACAACGCGTGGGGCCGCCAGGTCCGCGACGGATTCCTGGACGCCCTGGAGCTCGCGGAGCTCGACGATGGAATCGTCGAGGTGGTGGTCCGCGGCGCCGGTCCGTCGTACTGCAGCGGCGGCGACCTCGACGAGTTCGGTACGGCCGCCGACGTGGTCAGCGCCCACCAGGTGCGGATGGCTCGATCCGGGGCCCTGGCCGTGACCCGACTGCGCGAGCGCCTCGGCGATGCGCTCCGCTTCGAGCTGCACGGGCTCTGCATCGGGGCGGGCATCGAGGTGCCTGCCGCGGCCGGCCGGGTCGTCGCCGACCCCACCACCCGCTTCCGGCTTCCCGAGCTGGGGCTGGGCCTGGTCCCCGGGGCCGGCGGCACGGTCACGTTGCCGCGCCGGATCGGCCGCTGGCGGACGGCTTGGATGGCCCTGACCGATGCCTACGTCGACGCCGCGACCGCGCTGGAGTGGGGTCTGGTCGATGAGGTCCGCTGAGAGCGTCGACCTGGTTCTGCGCGACGTGACGGTGCCCGACGTCGAGCGTGGCACCGACAGCCCCCGCGTCGACGTGGCAGTGCGGGGAGGCCGCATCGTCGCCGTCGAGCCGCGAACCTCGCTCACCGCGTCGCAGGAGTACGACGGCCGGGGCGCAGCGCTGCTCCCGGGGCTGCACGACCACCACTTGCACCTGCTTGCGACCGCGGCCCTGGCGGGGTCCGTCGACTGCTCCGACGTCTCGTCGCTGGTCGAGCTGGGCGACCTGCTCAGGGCAGCCGCGCCGACGAGCGGCTGGCTGCGCGCGGTCGGTCACCACGAGTCGAGGGTCGGGCGGCTCACGCGTGACGTGCTGGACGACCTGCTCGGTCCGGGCCTGGCGGGGACCCCCGTCCGCGTGCGCGACCACAGCGGCGCCCTGTGGGTGCTCAACAGCGCCGGGCTCGACCTGCTGGGAGATCTCTCGCAGTCGACGGGTGTCGAGCGCGACGCCGCCGGCCGGTCCACCGGTCGCCTCTGGCGTCTCGACCGCGAGCTCGGCGTACGCCTCGGGACCGTCGCACCCGACCTGGCCGCCCTGGGCGAGCATCTAGCCGACCTCGGCATCAGCGGGGTCACCGACGCCACACCGGACCTGTCGGGCGAGACCGTCGCACTGCTGGACTCCGCACGTCGTACGGGACGACTGCCGCAGCGGGTGATGCTGCTGGGCACGCCCGACGGAACAGGACTGCCCGCCTCGCTCTCCACAGGGCCGGCCAAGATCCACCTCCGCGACCACGACCTGCCGTCAGTCGACGACCTGAGCTCGGCCGTCGCCGCCCACCACGGCGCCGGCCGGGCGGTCGCCGTCCACTGTCTGGGCAGCGACGCGCTGGTGCTGACGCTGTCCGCGCTGGAGACAGCGGGACCCCTCCCGGGTGACCGGATCGAGCACGCGAGCGTCGTCCCGCCGGTGCTGCTGCCCCGGATCCGCGAGGCCGGGGTGGCCGTAGTGACCCAGCCCGGCTTCGTCTCCGTGCGGGGCGACGACCTGCTGCGCGACATCGAGGGGGTCGAGCGGGAGTGGCTGTGGCCGTGGGCCGGTCTCGATGCCGTCGGAGTACCGGTCTGCGGTGCGTCGGACGCGCCGCACGGGCCCCTGAGCCCGTGGGAGGTGATCGCCGCAGCCTCGACCCGCCGGACTCCGTCGGGGCGGGTGGTCGCCGGGCACGAGCAGGTCACGCCGCTGCGGGCGCTCCGGGGCTACCTCACCGCGCCCGAGCAGCCCGGCGGGCAGCTGCGCCGGGTGGAGCCGGGCGCGCACGCCGACCTCGTGTTGCTCCGCTCCGGTCTGGAGGAGGCGCTGGCATCGGTCCCGGTCAACCCGGTGCGGCTCACGGTCCTAGGTGGTCGCGTCAGCCGAAGTGGGCGCGACCGGCGCAGATCGCTACCCCTTGTGGTCCGGTGCTGGTGAACCGGCCGTCGTCCCAGATCGCCAGCTCGAGCTCGTCGCCGGGGAAGACGACCGAGGCGAACCGGCCCTCCAGGCGAGACAGGTCCGCCGGGTGCGCGCCTGCCGACTCGGCCACGGCCAGCGCGGAGGTCGCAAGGGTCGCCAGACCGTGCAGGATCGGCCGCGGTTGGCCGATCGCCGCGGCGGCCACCGGGTCGACGTGGATGTGGTGACGGTCACCGAGAAGCCGGTAGAGCAAGGCCTGGTTCTCCGCCGTGCGCACCGACGTCCGCGCGGTCGCCTCCACGTCCGGGTCGGCGACCCGGCCGGGTCCACGGTCGCCTCCGAACCCGCCGGCACCCGGGGCGAAGATGCCCCAGGTCGCGGTGAACGCGGCGCAGGCGACCTCGACCTCGAAGACGGCGGCAGCTCCCTTGTCCCACACCCGGGCGACGCGCGCGGTCAGCTCCAGCTCGCCCGCGGTCGGGAGCTGCTCGTGGACCTCAAGGCTCTGGGAGCCGTGCACCGCACGGCCGACCTCGAAGGCGCCGCTGCTGCCAAGGAGGTCCGGCGCCCACTGCGCGAGGGTGAGCCCAAAGGTGGGCAGCACCCGCAGGTCCCGCTCGAAGACCAGGTCGAGCTGGTCCGCCCTGGCCCCCACGGCCAGGGCATAGAGCAGGACGTCCCGCTCGCTCCAGCCGACCGTGCGGGTGCCGAGCTCCCGGCCGGCCCAGTCGCCTGCGCCGGCCATCAGCGGGCGCCGTACACCGGCTCGGGCGCCGCGGTCTCGTTGATGAGACCGCGCACCGCGGCGCCCACCTCAGCGGCCGGCCACCGGGAGTCGCGCCGAGCGTAGGCCGCGTGCCGCCAGCCGTCCTCCAGGCAGATCTGCCCGCCCTCGACCTCGATGACGCGGCCGGTCACGTCGCCGGCGTCGTCGCTGGCGAACCAGGCGACCACCGGCGACACGTTCGCCGGGTCCATGACGTCGAACCCGTCGACGGGCACGGCCATCTTCTCCGCGAACGCACCCTCGGTCATCCGGGTGCGGGCCGACGGCGCGAGCGCGTTGACGGTGACGCCGTACCCGCGGAGCTCCTCGGCCGCGACCAGGGTCAGCCCGGCGATCCCGGCCTTGGCGGCGGAGTACGTCGCCTGCCCGACGGAGCCCTGCAGCCCGGCGCCGGAGGAGGTGTTGATGACCCGGGCCGCGCGCGTGCGGCCGGCCTTGGCCTCGGCGCGCCAGTACGCCGCCGCGTGCCGCAACGGCGCGAAGTGGCCCTTCAGGTGGACCCGGATGACCGCGTCCCACTCCTCCTCGGTCGTGTTCACGAGCATCCGGTCACGCACGAACCCCGCATTGTTGACGAGGATGTCGAGCCCACCGAAGACATCGATCGACTGCTGCACCATCGCCGCGGCCTGCTCGAAGTCCGCCACGTCGGCGGTGTTGGCGACCGCCTCCCCGCCCTCGGCCCGGATCGTCCTGACGACCTCCTCGGCCGGCGTCTCGCCGGTGCCCTCACCGGCCAGGCTGACGCCGTAGTCGTTGAC
>NZ_JANINT010000154.1 GCF_024509035.1 Nocardioides sp.
CGGGCCCGGTGTCGGTGACCTCGACCCGCAGGACGGCCTGGCGGGTGACGTGGTCATAGGCCAACGCCCGGACGGAGACCTCTCCGCGCGAGGTGAACTTCAAGGCGTTGGAGGTCAGGTTGTAGATCACCTGGCCCAGGCGGGTCGGGTCGCCGCGCAGCCGCTCGGGCACCTCGGGGTGGCAGGAGACCACGAGCTCCACGCCCTTCTGCCGAGCCTGGAGCCCGAGCACCACCGCGATGTCGTCCAGCAGCTTGCGCAGGTCGAAGTCGATGCTCTCGAGGACGAGGCCCCCGGCCTCGATCTTCGAGAGGTCCAGCACGTCGTTGACCAGGCGCAGGAGCGTGCGTCCGGAGGCGTCCGCTCCGTTCACGAGCTGCTCCTGGTAGGTGTCCAGCGGGGTGCGCAGGAGGAGGTCGTTGAGACCCACGAGTCCGTTGAGCGGTGTCCGGATCTCGTGGCTCATCGTGGCCAGGAAGGCCACCTTCTGGTGGGCGGCGTCCACAGCGGCGTCGCGCGCCTCCGCGAGCTCGTCGACGGCTGCCGCCAGCGCCACCCGCGAGCGGACCGATCGCACGAAGTAGGCGCCGAACGCGAGGAACAGGCAGCCGATCAGGGCCACCGACCCGACGGCCTCCTGGCGAGCCGACCGGTCCGCGTCGCGCTGCAGGCGATCCGCCGCGTCCTCCAGGACCGCGTCGGCCTTGTACATCTGCCGCGCCGAGACCGTCCCGGCGTTGCCCACGGCCCCGTCGTCCCCCGCCGAGACCGCGGCGAGGATGCGTCCGAGCGCGACGAGCGAGGTGTCGAAGTGCGCGAGGAACTCATCGCGCTCGGGGAGCCCCGGTGAGCGGGTCAGGTCGTCGATCTCGCCGAGCACGCCCTCCTTCGCGCCGAGCAGCTCGTCGGCGACGACCTGGGGGTCGTCGGTCTCCTCGGGCGAGGCGCCCCAGGGGACGTCGAGCATCTGGATGATGTGCATCCGCACGACCACCAACCGCGTTGCGGCGGCGTCGGCGGCGTCGGCATCCGACCGGAGCGTCGACAGACCGGCGTACGTCGTCGCCACGACGGCCAGGGCCGCTGCCAGCCCCGCCACCATCCGTACCCGCGTGGACACCACGGCCCACCTCCTCACCCCCGTGCCGTCGCCGACACACCGCGCGACCCCACCCCCGGGATCGCGCGTACGTCCCCACCCCCTCATCGGCAGGAGAGCAGGCGGACTGAGCAGAAGCCACCCGCACGGACCGCTCGGGTCCCGCCCCGGCGCGGGGCGCCTGAACGTCGAGGTCCTCCAGTCGGCTCCCAGTGGGCTCCAAGAGGCGGCCGAGAAGGTCCGTTCGTGGGTGCGCGGGGCCTGCAACAGATGCGGACCGCGCGAACCCCGCATCCAGTTGACCGGCACGACACGAGGAGACCCCATGCCCACGGCAACCCATCGAGTGCGGAGCAGACACCGCGGCTGGCGACAAGGGCTCGTGCTCGTCGCCACCACGAGCGTCGTCGTCAGCGGGCTCACCCTCGCCACCGACGGCCCCGCGGACGCGTGGAAGCCGCCCACGCACCTGTTCGCCGTCGAGGCCGCCCTGCAGGACGCGCTCGACGGCGAGGTCACGATCGATCCGGTCGACGGGAGCGCACCGGTGACGGTCCCCGTCGACCCGACCATCCGGGCCGCGCTCGAGGCTCACCCCGAGGCCTACCGCGCCGGCACCGCGGGGCCGGACGCCTACCCCGACATCCTGTTCGGCCAGGGGCAGATCCACCCCGACACCCGCACGCACAACGACGACCCGGACCCGTCGACCCACCGGTCCACCGACGCCGCCTACAGCACCGAGTGGCTCAGCTACCTGTGGAAGCAGGCCTGGAAGCCGATCCCGAACGAGGACGAGCGGCTGCGGCGGATCGCCTTCGCGCTCGGCTACATGGGCGGCCACGCCAACGGCGACACGTGGGCCCACACGTGGATCAACGAGATGGCCGGAGGGGTCTTCCCCGACTTCACCGACCTGGAGAACTCCGACATCTCCGTCCGGCACGTGCTGATCGAGGGGTACGTCGACAAGCACCGGCCCGGTGCCGACGCAGAGCCGAGCACGACGTACGACATGGCCGCGCCGCTCGACTTCGTGGGCGACACCCTCGTGTTGTCCGACTTCGCACGGTCGCACTCCTCGTCGCCGATCTACGACTACTTCTTCGAGAAGCAGGCGGCGCTCCAGGTCGACGTGGCGGCACGTGACTTCGACCTCGACCACACGAACTGCCTGAGCATCGACCCGGACTGCTACAAGCAGCACGAGACCCTGCACGTCGACACCGCGACCGGACCGCAGGACGTGCCGGTCACCTGGTGGAAGTGTGTCGGCGCCACGGTCGGCTGCGCGCCCGACCCGACCGACGTCGTCGAGCCGTTCGACCACCTCATCTCGTCCTACGAGCACGCGTGGATCACCGACATCGACGACGGTCTGCGCGCCTGGCCCGCCGTCTCCGAGGCCATCGGACGCCAGCTGTTCAGCGGGGGCGAGCCCGACGCCGCCCAGGTCCAGGCCGCGCTGAAGGACTGGGTCCTCAACCATCTGCTGTCCATGATGGGCCTGCCGGACTTCGTCGGCGAGGGCATCTACAGCGCCAGCGAGTTCATCGGCAAGATCGTCAGCTTCGTGACCAGCACGATCGCCGACATCGTCGGTCCGATCACCGACGCCCTGCGCGACGAGTTCCCCGAGGTCGCTGCGCTGATCGACAAGGTCGACGAGCTGGTCACGAAGGCGAAGGACGACGTCGTCGACGCGCTCGTCGACGTGGCGGACGACCTGTTCGGCGTGATCGTGACGGCGGCTCTCGGGTTCACCGATCTCAACCCTGCCGTCCGTGACGCCCTCGACAAGGACGACGACGGGAAGATCAACCCCAGCGAGGCGCTCGACGTCTTCGCGAACCCGGAGGAGTTCCTCTCCAACGAGGCGCTCTTCCCGCCGGACCAGTTCCCCGGTGGCATCCGAGCGAAGCTCGACGCCGCGATGCACCTCTCGCCCGGCGTGGACGACGACGAGAACAACGTGTTCCGCGACTACGACCCGGACCTGTTCAAGCCCTTGCGCGACACCACCACCATGGCCAAGCTCGCCATGCTCGGCCCCGAGGGTCTCAACACGCTGGTGCGGACTCTCGCGGGACGGCACGGCGACAGCAGCGGGCTGACCGACCTGTACGCGACGTACGCCCCGGCCGTCGGCGACGTCCCGGCCGCGGGCTGGCCGGTCGACAACAACGTGATGCTCGGCTGGCACAAGTCGCTCGACGCCGAGTACCAGTGGCGCACGAGCTCGCCGCGGGACGGCCGGTCCTACGGGCTCGGCACCATGTGGCTCTTCGAGGACTGCGTGGCGCGCGAGAGCGTGATGCGCTCGCTGTTCCACTCCCCCGTCGAGGGCGTCGACGCCTTCGCCGACGACGGCGACCCGGCCTCGACGCTGACCGACACCGTCGGTGCGACCACGACCCTCGGCATCGTCTCGGGCGCCACCGCGGTCAGGGACGGCACGACGTACGTCGGCGCTGACACCCGGATCGGCACCACGACGACGGACAACTACTTCCCGACGTCGAAGCTGACCGTGCGGACCTCCGTCACCCCCGAGGGAGAGCCTGCGGCGTACGGACCCGCCGGTCCGGCGGAGCCGACTCCGTTCGGGCTGACCGGTGCCGACGGTGAGTACGTCGTGCGCGCCCAGGCGAAGGACGGCTGCGGCACCGCAGGCGCTGCGGACGCCCGGACCCTGGTGCTCGACGCGACCGGCCCCTCGGTCGCGATCAGCTCGCCGGTCGACGGCGCGACGTACGCGACGGACGCGAAGCCGGCCGTCACCGTCGCGATCAGCGACGACGGGTCCGGCGTGGCGAGCTCCACCGCGACGCTCGACGGTGCCCCGATCGTGCTCGACGGGACGATCGACGCCTTCCTGCTCGAGCCGGGCCTGCACACGGTGGACGTCACCGCGACGGACGCCATCGGCAACCCGACGGTCCGGTCCGTCACGTTCCGGGTCCGGGCGACCGCGGCGAGCCTCCTCGCCAACGTCGACCGGGCGTCGGCCGCCGGCCTGATCACCGACCCGAAGGTCTACCAAGGGATGCGGGACTCCCTCGTGGCGGCGCAGCGCTCGCACGCCGCCGGCCGGCACGCGACCGAGTGGAACCAGCTGTCGGCCTTCGTCAACAAGACCCAGGCCCAGCTCGGCAAGGGCATCGACGCGACGACGGGACGGAGGTTCATCGCCTTCGCCGAGGACCTGATCGCGGCTCGCGGCTGACGCGCGAGTGACCCAGGGCCGGGGCCGCCTCCCAGCGGCCCCGGCCACCCGTGATGGGAGCCCGAGGGCCCGTCTGACCTGCGTTCTAGGAGCGGCGGGGACTTCTCCTCACCCGCCACCGAGACGACCACGAGGGCCGCGGAGTACTCCCGGCACGCTCCGGGCTCGAGGGGTCGCCACGTCGAGGGCCACCCGGCGCCCACCGTCGCCGACGACGAGCCGCTGTCGGGTCGTCGGGGACTCATCCCAGCCCGTGCCTGACCGCGTACGCCGCGGCAGCAGCGCGCGATCCCAGGTCGAGGGTCGTGTAGATGTTGGCGACGTGGCGATGCACCGTGTGCTCGCTCAGCTGGAGCTCGGAGGCGATCTCGGCGTTGCTGAGTCCGCGGGCGAGCAGCTGAAGGACCTCGACCTGGCGCTCGGTGAGCCCGTGGCCGTCACGCCGGCCCCGGTCCGTCTCAGTCCCGCCGAGCGGGTCCCGGGCCCGCGCCTCCTGCTCGAGCGCGCCGGACTCGTCCGCGCACGCTCGCAGCGCCGCCGCCAGCTCGACCCGGGTGTCGGCCTCGTCGAAGGTCAGTCCGGCCGCATGGAACGAACGAGCGGCGTCCTGCCAGAGCCGAACGGCGTCGGTGCCCTCCGTCAGCCGGGCCAGTGCCGCGCTCGCCCGACCCAGGAACGCGGTCGTCCCCACCACCGCCGCCGTGGCGGTGAGCTCGGCCGCGGCGCGGTGGGCCTCATCCGTGCGGCCGGCAGCCACCCCGGCAGCGACCGCGACAGCGAGCGCGTCGACCCGCTCCAGAGCCTGCTCGACGGGAATGGCTCGCAGCAGCTCCTCGATCCTCGACCAGGCGCGCTCGGTCTCGCCCCGATCCAGGTCCAGCTGGGTCAGGCTGGTCACGGCGG
>NZ_JANINT010000155.1 GCF_024509035.1 Nocardioides sp.
CCGGGGCAGCGCCGGGCACGGTCTGGGTCATGGGCCCAGGGTGGTCGTCGGCCCGCCTCGGTGCCCGGCCGCAGTCCCACTGACCGGTACGCCCGGAGTCACCCGCGCGGCGACCGGGCGCGGACCGAGCGGATGGGCCGGGCGTCGAGGAAGTCGACGGTGGCGACGCGGCGGGCGAACCGCCAGCCGTCCGGGGTGCGCCGGTAGACGTCCCGGTAGCAGACCGCCCACACGACGTCGTACGGCGCGTCGTCGCGCCGCGTGAGGTGGTGGGCGAAGCAGGTCACCCGGCCGGTGGCGGTGTCGGGCTCCTCGCCCGCGTCGAGCACCACGCCGGTGATCGCGTGCACGCTGGTCTCCAGCGCGACGACCGCGGCCATCACCTGCTCGATCGCGGCGCGCCCGGCGTGCTCGGTGACCGGGTCCAGCGAGCGGGGCGGGTCGGGGGAGACCAGGACGCCGTCCTCGGTGAAGAGCCGGGCGACCTCCGCCGCCTCCCGCTCGTCCACCAGCGCGGCGTAGCGGTGCACGAGGTCGGTGAGCAGCAGCCGGTCGTCGGCCGACAGGCCCGGCCGGCCGCTCATCGCAGGCCCAGCCGATCGGCGCAGGCGGACAGCTCGTCCATGGCCTGCTGCAGGTCGCTCGTGGGGCTCATGGCCAGCACGATCCGCGAGGCGCCCTGGTCGGCCAGCCGCCCGGCGCGGTCGAGGTCGATCTTGGCGGTGAGGTGGCCCAGCGACAGCTCGAGCCGGTCCGGGTCGCGCCCCGCGCGCTCGGCCTCCTCGCGCATCAGCGCCACGAGGCCGGCCAGCTGCTCGCCGGCGACGCCGAGCGGCTGGAGCCCGTCGCCGTACCTCCCGGCGCGCCGGGCAGCCGCGCGGCTGTGTCCACCCACGTGCAGCGGCACCCCGCCCGGTTGGGCCGGCTTGGGCCACGACATCGCGCCGGAGAACGAGAAGAACTCGCCCTCGTGGTCGACGCCGGCCGGGTCGGTGCCCGCCCACAGCGCCCGCAGGACCTGCAGCTGCTCGTCGGCGCGGCGGCCGCGGCTGTCGAAGTCCACGCCGCAGGCCTCCACCTCCTCACGCATCCAGCCCATGCCGACGCACACCCGCAGCCGACCGCCGGAGAGGGCGTCGAGGGTCGCCAGCCGCTTGGCCAGGACGACCGGGTGGTGGTTGGGCAGCACGAGCACGCCGGTCGCGAGACCGAGCATGGTGGTCTGGCCGGCCAGGAAGGCCAGCAGCTCCAGCGGGTCGGGGATCGGGCAGTCGTCGGCGAGCTCCATGCGGCCGGAGGAGTCGTAGGGGTAGACGCTGGAGTAGCGGCTCATCACGACCGCGTGCTCGACGGCGACGAGGGACTCGAACCCGCACGCCTCGACGTGCCGTGCGAACGCGCCGATCCAGGCCGGGTCGGCGGTGGTCCCGGCGGCCACCGGGGCGATGACGGCGTACCGCAGCGAGGTGGCGGGTGTGGGTGCCATGCGGGGAACCTAGGCCCATCAGGTCCGGGTCGCCCAGGGGCCTTTCCGGTCATCGGGAAATCCGGCGTCACCTCCTCGCCGCACCCGTCTACGGTGCCGGAGCCAACGCATCGACCGAGGAGGACCCCGCATGCCCGTGCCCGTGATCGTGGACGCCGTCCGGACGCCGTACGGCAAGCGCGGCGGCGCCCTGAGCGGCCTGCACGCCGTGGAGCTCCTCGGCGGCGTCCAGACCCGGCTGCTCGAGCGCACCGGCGTCGACGCGGCGGCGGTCACCGAGGTCATCGGCGGCTGCGTGACGCAGGCGGGTGAGCAGTCCAACAACGTGACCCGCTTCGCGTGGCTGCACGCCGGCCTGCCCGAGGAGACCGGCGCGACCACCATCGACGCCCAGTGCGGCTCGGCCCAGCAGGCCGTGCACCTGGTCGCCGCCCAGATCGCCGCGGGGATGTACGACGTCGGCATGGCCTGCGGGGTCGAGGCGATGTCGCGGGTGCCGCTGCTGTCCAACCTCGGCGAGGTCGGTCGGCCGCGGCCCGAGACCTGGAGCGTCGACCTGCCCGCGCAGTTCGAGGCGGCCGACCGGATCGCGGGGCGCCGCGGCCTGGGCCGCGCGGACCTGGACGAGTTCGGGCTGCGCTCCCAGCAGCGCGCCCGGGCCGCGTGGGACGCGGGCCGGTTCGACCGCGAGGTCGTGGCCGTGCCCCTGCCCGACGGCCGGGTCGTCGACCGCGACGAGGGGCTGCGCGAGACCACCGCCGAGGCGCTGGCGGGGCTGAAGCCGATCCGCGAGGGCGGCCTGCACACCGCGGGCACCTCCTCCCAGATCTCCGACGGCGCCACCGCCGCCCTGGTCGTCGAGGAGACCCGCGCCCGCGAGCTCGGCCTGCGCCCCCGCGCCCGGCTGGTCGCGCAGGCCCTGGTCGGCGCCGAGCCGGCGTACCTCCTCGACGGACCGATCCGGGCGACCCAGCGAGTGCTGGACCGGGCGGGCATGACGATCGCCGACGTCGACCTGTTCGAGGTCAACGAGGCGTTCGCGGCCGTGCCGCTGTCCTTCGCCCAGGTCCACGGCGTCGACCCCGACCGGCTCAACGTCAACGGCGGCGCGATCGCCCTGGGCCACCCGGTCGGCTCGACCGGCATCCGGCTCCTCGCCACGATCGTCGACGAGCTGGAGCGCCGCGACCAGACCGTGGGCGTGGTGGCGATCTGCGCCGGCGGGGCGCAGGCGACGGCCGCGATCGTGGAGCGGATCTGACATGGCCCCCGAGACAGCCCCCGAGACGTTCGCCGAGGTCGTCTGCTCGCGCCTGGGCGACGACGCCGTCGGCCTCCGGTTCGAGGACCGGCAGTGGACCTGGGACGAGGTGGTCCGCGAGGGTGCGGTGCGTGCCGCCGCGCTGACCGCGTTGGTCCCGGAGCCCGAGGGCCGGCAGGTCCACGTCGGGGTGCTGCTGGAGAACGTGCCCGACTTCGTGTTCTGGATCAGCGGCGCCGCGATGGCCGGCGCGGTGGTGGTCGGCATCAACGCCAGCCGCAGCGGGCCCGAGCTGGCGCACGACATCCGGCACGCCGACGTCGACCTGCTCGTCACCGAGCACCGGCTGGCCCACCTGCTGCGCGGCGGGGACCACGGGGTGCCCGACCACCTGGTGCTCGACATCGACGACGCGGCGTACGCCGAGGTGCTGGCGCCGCACCGCGGGGCCGCCGTGCCCGAGCGGCTGCCCGGGCCGGACACGATCGCGATGCTGCTCTTCAGCTCCGGGTCGACGGGGGCGCCGAAGGCGGTCGTCGTCGGGCAGGGCCGGCTCGGCCGGCTCACCGACGCGCTCGTCGACCGGGTGCGGCTGCGGCGCGACTCGGTGACCTACCTGTGCATGCCGCTGTTCCACGGCAACGCCGTGATGCTCAACCTGGCGACCGCCATGCGGGTCGGGGCGACCGTCGCGCTCACGCGCAGGTTCTCCGCGAGCGGGTTCTCCGAGGACGTCCACCGCTACGGCGCCACGTTCGTCAACTACGTCGGGCGCGCGCTCTCCTACGTCCTCGCGCGTCCCGAGGACCCCCGCGACCGCACCTCGACCCTCGAGCTCGCGTTCGGCACGGAGGCCTCGGAGGCTGACGTCGCCCGCTTCGCCTCGCGCTTCGGCTGCGAGGTCGTCGAGGGCTACGGGTCCAGCGAGGGCGTGTTCCGCATCGCGCGCACCCCGGACACCCCGGCCGGGGCGCTGGGCGTCGCCGCCGGCGACGCGGACGTCCGCGTGCTCGACGAGGCCACCGGGGCCGAGTGCCCCCGTGCCGTGCTCGACGACGCCGGCCGACTGTGCAACCCCGAGGCGGTGGGCCAGCTGGTCGCCATCGGCGGTGCCGTCCGGTTCGAGGGCTACTGGCGCAACCCGGAGGCGACGGCCGACCGGGTGCGGGGCGCGGACTTCTGGTCCGGCGACCTCGCCTACCGCGACGAGCAGGGGTACTTCTGGTTCGCCGGTCGCTCCTCGGACTGGCTGCGCGTGGACAGCGAGAACTTCGCGGCCGCACCGGTCGAGCGGGTGCTGCAGCGGGTGCCCGGCGTGCTGTCGGCGGTCGTCCACGCGGTGCCCGACCCCAGCACCGGCGACCAGGTGATGTGCGCCGTCGAGCTCGAGCCCGGGCAGACGTTCGACCCCACAGCGTTCGCCGGCTTCCTGGCCGAGCAGCCCGACATGGGTGCCAAGTGGTGGCCGCGCTTCGTCCGCGTCACCGACCGGATCCCGCTGACCGCGAGCAACAAGGTCGACAAGGCACCGCTGCGCGCGGCGGCCTGGGTCACCGACGACCCGGTCTTCGTCCGGGTCGGCCGCACCGCGGCGTACGTCGCGCTCGACGCCGCGGGCCGGGCAGCGATCGAGGCGGAGTTCGCCGCCCACGGCCGCACGGCGCTGCTGCCGGCCACGTGACCTCCGGAGCGTCGCCGGTGGAGCTTGTCGAGACCCCCGCAGCGTCGGCAGGGCGCCGGATGCTCGTCGGCCTGCGGGCACGCCCGGCTCGTCGTTGCTGAAGAACGGGGAGCGTGGTCGCCGTCCGCTGTGGTCGCCCGAGGGTGGTCACCGTCCCCGTTTGGGCGCCGGATCGTGGTGGGTTGCTGTGCTGTGGTCGTCGTTGCAGACCCGGGATTCCTCCTGCCGCATCGATCCCCGCGCCGCATCAGAGATTTTACTTTCGGGTTTCCGAATCCCCTGTGGATACAGCGTTCTGAGCCCTTCGACTGTCGGCGGGCCCTGGTTGGCTTGTCTCATGCAGCAGCCGCTGGCGTTGGAGGAGATGACCGAGGACGAGGTCCTCGACTTCGCCGGCGCCTGCGCCGAGACCGTCTGGCGGGCCGAGGTCGACCTGCTCCGCGCGGCCTACCAGTGGTCGGTGCTCCACTCCGCTGATCGGCTCGACCCGGGCTGGGCCGGCGTGCACGGGAGCGAGCGGGCCCGCCGGCTGGGCGGGCCGGGTGTCGCGGAGGTGACGGAGTTCGCGGCCGCCGAGCTCGGCGCCCGCATCGGCCGCTCACCGTATGCGGCGGCCCGGCTGATCGCCGACGCCCAGGACCTCTACCACCGCCACCCGCAGCTGTGGGCACGCGTCGAGGCCGGGGAGGTCCGCGCCTCCTACGCCCGCCACGTCGTGTCCAAGACCCGCGACCTGCAGCCGGAGG
>NZ_JANINT010000156.1 GCF_024509035.1 Nocardioides sp.
GAAGTTCCAGGCCGTCGGCGCCAAGATCCCCAAGGGCGTGCTGCTCTACGGCCCTCCCGGCACCGGCAAGACCCTGCTGGCCCGCGCGGTCGCCGGTGAGGCCGGCGTGCCGTTCTACTCGATCTCCGGCTCCGACTTCGTCGAGATGTTCGTCGGTGTCGGTGCCTCCCGCGTGCGCGACCTGTTCGAGCAGGCCAAGGAGAACGCACCGGCCATCGTCTTCATCGACGAGATCGACGCCGTCGGCCGTCACCGCGGCGCCGGCATGGGCGGCGGCCACGACGAGCGCGAGCAGACCCTCAACCAGCTGCTGGTCGAGATGGACGGGTTCGACGTCCGCGGTGGCGTGATCCTCATCGCGGCCACCAACCGGCCCGACGTGCTCGACCCCGCGCTCCTGCGCCCCGGGCGGTTCGACCGCCAGATCCAGGTCGACGCCCCCGACCTCAACGGCCGCCACATGATCCTCAAGGTGCACTCGCGCGGCAAGCCGATGGCCCAGGACATCGACCTGCTCTCGGTGGCCCGCCGTACGCCGGGCTTCACCGGTGCCGACCTCGCCAACGTGCTCAACGAGGCCGCGCTGCTGACCGCACGCGCCAACCAGAAGCTCATCACGAACGTCAGCCTCGACGAGGCCATCGACCGCGTGATCGCCGGACCGCAGCGCCGCACGCGCCTGATGAGCGAGAAGGAGAAGCTGATCACGGCCTACCACGAGGGCGGCCACGCCCTGGTGGCCGCGGCGCTCCCCGGCACCGACCCGGTCCACAAGATCACGATCCTGCCCCGCGGTCGCGCCCTGGGCTACACGATGGTGCTGCCCGACGAGGACAAGTACTCCCAGACCCGCTCCCAGATGCTCGACTCCCTCGCCTACATGCTCGGCGGCCGGGCGGCCGAGGAGATGATCTTCCACGACCCGACCACCGGCGCCGGCAACGACATCGAGAAGGCCACCAACCTGGCCCGCGCGATGGTCACCCAGTACGGCATGACCGAGCGGCTGGGCGCGATCAAGCTGGGCGAGTCCAACTCCGAGCCGTTCCTGGGGCGCGACTTCGGCCACTCGCGCAACTACTCCGAGGACGTCGCCGCGATCGTCGACGAGGAGACCAAGAAGCTCCTCGCCAACGCCCACCAGGAGGCCTACGAGATCCTCGAGGAGAACCGCGACGTCCTCGACGCGCTGGTGCTCGAGCTCTTCGACAAGGAGACCCTCGACAAGGAGCAGGTGGCCCGGGTCTTCGAGCCGCTGCGCCGCCGCCCCGAGCGTCCCGCCTGGACGGGATCCGACCAGCGCCACCCCTCGACGCTGCCGCCGGTCGAGATCCCTCAGTGGATCCGCGACCGCACCGCCGCCAACGGCCAGACCAAGGACGACGCCCAGGAGGACGGCGGCGCCGGGCCGGTGCTGACCCCGCCGGGCTCCGGTGGCGACGTGCACGGCGGCCCCGGCGTCGGGGGCACGCCCGGCTCGCCCCCCGGCCTGCCGCCGCGGTGATCACGGGGTGTCCCACCCGCCGTCTAGGGTCGAGGGCATGACCGACTCGATCCGGCCGGACGCCCGCGCCGCCGCGGACATCGCGCCGTTCGACCAGGCGCGGGCCGAGGCCGCCGTCCGCGAGCTGCTCATCGCCATCGGCGAGGACCCCGAGCGTGAGGGCCTGCTCGAGACCCCGGCGCGCGTGGCGCGGGCGTACGCCGAGCTCACCGCCGGACTGCGGATGGAGCCCGAGGACGTCCTCACCACGACCTTCGACCTCGGCCACGACGAGATGGTCCTGGTGCGCGACATCGAGCTGTGGTCGATGTGCGAGCACCACCTCGTGCCGTTCACCGGAGTCGCCCACGTGGGCTACATCCCGGCCGAGAGCGGCAAGATCACCGGCCTGTCCAAGCTGGCCCGCCTCGTCGACGTCTACGCCAAGCGTCCCCAGGTGCAGGAGCGACTGACCACGCAGGTCGCCGACGCCCTGATGCGCCTGCTCGAGGCTCGTGGGGTGATCGTCGTGATCGAGGCCGAGCACCTGTGCATGACGATGCGCGGGGTCAAGAAGGCCGGCGCCCGGACGATCACCTCAGCAGTGCGCGGCGCGATGCGCACCAACCCGACGACCCGGGCCGAGGCGATGGCCCTGATCCACCGCCGGTGAGCCACCCGTGAGCCACTCATGAGCCGCCCGTGAGCACCGTCGACCTCTTCACGCCGCGGTCGCGACCCCGGCTGATGGGCGTCGTCAACGTCACCCCCGACTCCTTCTCCGACGGCGGGCGGTGGCTCGAGCCGCGCGATGCCATCGCCCACGGGCGCGAGCTGCTCGCCGACGGCGCCGACATCCTCGACATCGGCGGCGAGTCCACCCGCCCGGGCGCGACCAGGCCGCTCGTGGAGGAGGAGCTCGGCCGAGTGCTGCCCGTGATCACCGCGCTCGCGGGCGACGGGGCCGTCGTGTCGGTGGACACCATGCGCGCCGAGGTCGCCGAGGCGGCGCTGGCCGCCGGCGCCACCATCGTCAACGACGTCTCGGGTGGTCTGGCCGACCCGCGCATCCTCGACGTGGTGGCTGCGGCAGGAGCGCCGTACGTCGCCATGCACTGGCGCGCGCACGCCGATCACATGCGTGACTTCGCGGTCTACGACGGCCCGGGCGGCGTCGTGGGCGCCGTCCGCGACGAGCTCGCGGCGCGGGTCGAGGTGATGCGGGCGGCCGGGGTCGCCCCCGAGCAGGTCGTGCTCGACCCCGGGCTCGGGTTCGCCAAGCGCGCCGAGCACAACTGGGAGCTGCTGCGCCACCTCGACGAGCTGGCCTCGCTGGGCTACCCGCTCCTGGTGGGCGCGAGCCGCAAGTCCTTCCTCGGTAGGCTCCTGGCCGACCGCAGCGGGACCCCACGGCCGGTCGACCTGCGCGAGCACGCCAACACCGCCATCACGCTGCACCTCGCGCGACACGGCGTGTGGGGCGTGCGCGTGCACGACGTACGCGCCGCCCATGACGCGCTGCGCGTCATGGAGCGGCTCGACGAGCGGCAGGACGACGGGGAGGAGGAGCTGTGATCGACGAGCTGGCCGTCAGCGGCATCGAGTGCTTCGGTCATCACGGGGTGTTCGACTTCGAGAAGCGCGAGGGGCAGACCTTCGTCATCGACCTGGTCCTCGGGGTCGACACCGCGCCCGCGGCGACCTCCGACGACTTGCGCGACACGGTCGACTACGGAAGTCTCGTGGCCTCGGTGAAAGCCGCCGTGGAGAAGGATCCGGTCGACCTGATCGAGACTCTGGCCCAGCGGATCGCGGACGTCTGCCTCTTGGACGGCCGTGTTGAATGGGCGAGGGTGACGGTCCACAAGCCGGACGCACCCATCGAAGCGACGTTCGCGGACGTCACGCTGACGATCACCCGGAAACGTGAGGGCCCCTGTGACTGAGACCCCCAACCCGCACATCGTCGACACCGACACCCTGACCGGGGAGATGCGGCCGATCCGTCGCGCGGTGCTGGCCCTCGGCTCCAACCTCGGCGAGCGGTTCACGAGCCTGCAGGGCGCGATCAACGCGCTGGCGGACACCCCGGACGTGTGGGTCACCGCGGTGTCGCCGGTCTACGAGACCGACCCCGTCGACAGCCCGCCCGAGGCCAAGACCTACCTCAACGCCGTGGTCCTCATCGACACCACGCTGGCGGCGACGCGGCTCATGGACCGGGCGCTCGCGATCGAGGACGCGTTCGACCGGGAGCGCGGCGAGCAGCGCAACGCCCCGCGCACCCTCGACGTCGACCTGATCGTCGTCGGCGACCGGCGCAGCGACACCGAGTCGCTGCGGCTGCCCCACCCGCGGGCCGCCGAGCGCGCGTTCGTCCTGCGCCCCTGGTTCGACGTCGACCCGACCGCCGAGATCCCCGAGCGCGGTGCGGTCGGCGACCTCCTCGAGCAGACCGACCAGAGCGGCCTCAAGCTGCGCGACGACCTGGCCCTCGAGATCCAGTGACCGGACGGTGAGCGCCGGACCCTCCGGCGAGGAGCCCCAGCCGGCCGGACGCCTCCGGCCGACGTCGGGTGCCGCGCTCGCCCTCTGGGCCGTCGTCGGTCTGGTTGGTGGCTGGCTGCTCCACCCGGCCGCCGAGCGACTGCGCGACAGCGCCCCGATCGTGACGTGGGCCCAGCCGCTCGCGCTGCTCCTGGTCGCCGCGATCCTGGGCGCCACGGCGTACGTCACCTGGCGTGCCGTCCAGGTCGAGCAGCAGCGCCTCGAGCCGCACCGGGCCGTCAACCGTCTGGTGCTCGCCCGCTCGTGCGCGCTCGTCGGCGCGCTGGTGGCCGGCGGCTACCTCGGGTACGCCGTCAGCTGGCTCGGCGTGAACACCGAGCTCGGCGAGCAGCGGGCCTGGCGATCGGCCGTCGCGGCCGTCGCCGGCGTCGGCATCGTGGTCACCTCGCTGCTGCTCGAGCGCGCGTGTCGCGTCCGTTCCGACGACGAAGATGTCTAGCCTGCTTGCATGGCCTCTTCCCCTGCTCCGGCCGCCCGCCGTCGCCAGCGCAGCACCCGCCTGACCGTCGCCGTCGTGCTGCTCGTGATCGCCGCCGCGCTCGTGGCGGCCGCGATCGCCAGCGGCTCGGTGCTGCTGGTCTCGCTCACCGCCGTCGTCGCCGTGGTGCTGGGCGCCGCCGCGACCCGCATCACCCACGCCGAGCTGGCCGCCACCCGCCGCGACGCGGCGCGTGACCGCGCCGAGCAGGCCCAGGCCTACCGCGCGCTCACCGAGGCGCGCACGGCCGAGAACGCCGCGTTCGCCGAGTCGATGCAGGCCCGCGTCGCCGGGCAGCAGCGCACGATCGGCGAGCTCGAGGAGGCGCTGACGGCCGCCCAGGGCAGGGCCGCCGACGCCACCCGCAAGCTCAACGCCGAGGCGCGCCGCGCCGACGCCGCCGAGCGGGGCACCCGCGAGGTCGCCGAGAGCCTGGCCGCCGCCGAGCAGCGCGCCGCCGAGGCCATCGTCCGGGTCGCCGAGCTGGAGCAGGAGCTCGACGTCGTCCGGGCCGAGCTCGACGTCGTCACCCAGGCCTGGCACGCGGCGGAGGCAGGCCAGCGCAAGCGGGCCTAGGGGATCGCCGAACCCGATGAGTTCTAGCCCACGTTTCCCGACGTCCGG
>NZ_JANINT010000157.1:0-24560 GCF_024509035.1 Nocardioides sp.
TCGACACCTCCTTCGACGAGGCCGTGACCGTCGTGGAGTGGGGCGAGGGTCTGGCCGAGGGGCTCTCGGAGTCGCGGCTGGAGGTCGTGATCCGGCGCAGCGAGGGCGACGAGACCGACGACGTCCAGGGGCAGGACGGGCTCGACCCGCGCCGCGTCGAGCTCACCCCCGTCGGGCCGCGGTGGAACGCGTTGTCCTTCCGTGGCCTGGGGTCGGCTCGAACCTCCCCGCGATAGCCTCCCGGGGTGGCCAGCAACGTGAAGCTCGTGATCGTGACCGGCTCCGGACGCAGCGGGACGAGCAGTGTCGCCGGCACGCTCAAGAGGCTGGGGCTGCACGTCCCGCAGCCGGAGGTCGAGGCGGACGACTCCAACCCGCGCGGCTACTACGAGCCGTTGTGGGTGACCGAGTTCCACAAGGAGCTGCTCAACCCGATCCCGGTGCGGACCATCGACTCCCGGCCGTCCGCGAGCGAGCTGGCGGCCCAGGCCGTGACCCCCGAGGCCGAGCAGCGCCTGCGGGAGTGGCTCGGCGGCCAGCTCGACCACCCCCAGATCGTGATCAAGGACCCCCGGGAGTTCTGGGTGCACGACCTGTGGCTGCGCGTCGCCGGCGAGCTGGGCGCGGAGGTCACCACCCTGACGATGCTCCGACACCCCACCGAGGTCGTGCGCAGCCGCGACACGGCGTACCTCACCGAGCAGACGCCGGCGTTCCGCCGCCAGCGGGAGACCACGAACGTGGCGGCGTGGGTCAACGCGGCGTTCCAGACCGAGCGGGCGACCCGCGGCCACCGCCGGGCGTTCGTGCCGTACGCCGACCTGGTGGGCGACTGGCGGGCGACGATGCGGCGGGCGGGGGAGCAGCTCGCGATCGCCTACGACTCCGACCTCGAGGCGCCGCACCCCGTCGACGACTTCATCGACCAGCGGCTCAACCGCTCCCAGGTGACGTGGGACGACCTCGTCGTGCCGCCCCAGCTGCGCGACCTGGCCGAGCGCACCTGGTCGGCGATGAACACGCTGGTCGCCCAGCCACACGACGCCGGCGCGGTCGCCGAGCTGGAGGCCCAGCGTGAGGAGTACGTCGCGATGTACGAGTTCGCGGCCGCGATCGCGCTCGACGAGACCACCGCGCAGGTCGGGCGGGTGCGCCGCAACCTCAATCGCAAGATCGCCAACCGCGACCGGAGGATCGAGCGACTGGAGAGTCAGATCTCCCAGGGCGCCGCGACGGGGAAGTAGGCGGAGAAGAACGACGAGAGCTCCTGGTCGACGCGAGCGGCCACCATCGCGTAGTCGTGGTGATCGCCCAGGCAGAAGAAGTCACGCCGACGCTTCGAGAGCTGGTTGAGCTGACGGTTGAGGTCGCTGTTGCTGAGGTTGACGAACTCGAAGTCGGCCTCGCCGCGGACGGCGGTGCCGGTCACCAGGCCGTAGTGTTGGGCCAGCGAGCTGAGCATCGACACGTCCGTGTCGGAGCGGAACGGCGCCGCCGCCGTGCCGGCGACCTCCTCGGCGAAGCGCTGCTCGATCTCGTCGAGCACCGAGCGCCGGTGCGGATGAGGGGTGTGGGCCAGGTTGTGCGTCGTCACGACGCCGAAGGCCTGCTGGAGCAGTCGGCGGTTGTTCCAGGCGGCCTTGAGGTACGGCGCGGCGCCCGGCACGTCGTCCAGGCCGACCTGGGTGGGCGACATGAACGCCGCGAACAGGCCGGAGGGACTGAAGAAGATCTCCGGACGCACCGGCCGGCCGAGGAACACGTCGTCGTTGAGGTAGACGAAGTGCTCGGTCAGGTCGGGCACGTGGTGGAGCGCCGTCTCGATGGCGTGGGAGTTGAAGGTCGGCAGCACGTCCGGAGGCAGGATCTCGCGGTGGTCCACGACCCGGATGGCGGGGTGGGAGGTGTCGAGCCAGTCCGGCACCTGACCGGCGGTGACCAGGTGGATGCGTCGGACCCAGGGCGCGAACAGGTGCACGCTGCGCATGGAGTAGCGCAGCTCGTCGCGCGAGACGAACCGGGCGCGGCCGCTCGACTCGCGGGTGAGGGCGGTGCCGGTCAGCGTGGCGAGTCGCTGCTCGCGAGCGTCGTTCCAGGCGGTGTCGTTGCCGTCGACCCAGGTGTAGACCACGTCGATCGGGAACCGGCACTCGTCGACGGTGGGCTCGGCCATCAACGGCAGGGTGCGGACGGTGACGCCGTCGATCTCGATCTGTGTGGTGTCGGCGCCGGGCGGGATCCGGCGCGTGAACGCGTTGGCGCGCGGCGAGACCAGCTCGCCGTCGACGCCGGCCTCCCAGAACTCCAGGCCGACGCCGCATCCGTGGCCGAGCAGGCTCGCCCGGTCGCCGTCGTCGGGCCACGGCTCCAGGAACACGGCGCCGGTGCGCCCGCGGCGCAGCTCCGCGGCGAGTCGGGACACCGTCCCGCGCCGCTCGGGCCAGCCGTTCGAGGCCGGCTCGCGCAAGGAGAGGTACGCCGGCAGGTCGGCCTCGGCGAGGGACGCGAGCACCGCGTCGCGGGCGGTCATCGGCACGACGACCGCGGGCGCGGGCGCGTCGTGGGCGGGGATGACCAGCCACTCCTCGGTGGCCGACCGGGCGGCCGCGACCGCCGCGGAGAGCGCGGCGTGGCGTGCCTGCGCCGGGGTGATGCCCGTGATGTCGACGCCGGCAGTGGTGACCTCCTGGCGCCGCCGCGGGGCCTGGGCGCGGGCTGCGACGCGGCCGAGCCCTCCGCGCCGGGCCCGCGCGTCGGCGAAGATGCCGACCCAGCGCTCCGCGAGAGCGCGCGCGTCGTACTGACGGGAGGTGTGGAACGCCCCCGTGCCCAGGCGGGCGCGCAGCTCGTCGTCGCTGGCCACCTGGAGGAGCGCGCGCGACATGCCGGCCACCGAGTCGGGGGCGACGAGCAGGCCGTTGACGTCGTGCTCGACGATCTCGCGGGGACCGGAGGGGCAGTCGAAGCTGACGACCGGCACGCCTGCGGCCATCGCCTCCTGCAGCACCAGCGGGAAGCCCTCGGCGCGAGAGGTCAGGGCGGCGATGCTCGCCTTGGCCCACTCGCTGGCCATGTCGGTGGTCGTGCCGGGCAGCTCCACGCGGTCGTAGAGGCCGAACTTGCGCGCCTGGCGCTTGAGCTCGTTGCGCTGGAACCCGTCCCCGAGGATCCGCAGCCGCCACCCGGGCAGCTGGTCGGCGACCTCGCCGAACGCCTGCACCAACTTGTGGAACTGCTTCTCCAGCACCAGCCGGCCGGCGGAGACGATCAGCTTGCTGTCCAGGCGCGATCGCGGGGCGAAGCCGAGGGGGAGCGGGTTGGGGACCACCACGATCTCGGGCGCGAGGTCGCCGAGCTGGTCGCGCAGCCAGTGGGCGGTGGTGGGGGTCAGCATGGCGACGACGTCCGCGCGTGGGGCGAAGGCCAGCAGCGGCTCGAGGCCGGAGGTGCGGTCGGAGGAGGAGCGGTGCTCCTGGTGGACGAGCACGGCCCGGTCGGGCACGAGCTGGGCGGCGGCGGCCAGCAGTGCCGGCGTCACGGTCACGACCACGTCGGTGTCGAGCGCCGGCAGCGCCCGGGCCATCGCGATGTCGGTGAGGGCCGAGAACTGGCCGTCCCAGCGGGCGGGCACCAAGGCCGACTCCCGCTCACTGAGCGCCCGGGACTCGGGGTCGGCGAGCGCTTCGTCGCGGACATCGGTGAGGTAGTCGACGACCACGCGCGGGTCGATGTCGTAGTGGGGCCGATCCGCGCTGCGGGTGATGCTGACCAGGCGCACGTCGAGGTCCCCGGCCAGGGCGTTGGCCTGGGTGATGGCCGAGCGCGACGTCCCGCCCATCCCGTCGACGTTGAAGACGACGTAGGTGATCCTCACGCCTCCTCCTCCCTCGCGGCGAGGTCGACGACCCGGGCGGCGAGCGTGCCGTCGGGGGCGTAACGCAGGCGCATCCGGTGGTCGTCCGAGCCGGGCACGGTCAGCACCGGCAGGAGCACGGCGGCGTTGGGGTTGGCCAGGTCGTTCACCATGCGGCGCAGCGGCACCCAGTGGTCGGCGGACCCCAGCCCCCAGCGGACCAGCTGGTCGTGGCCCTCGGGCAGGCCGTCGGCGGTGATGAGCGTGGTGAGGGTGTCGCCGTCGCGCCCGACCGGGAAGATGGCCACCACGACGTCGTCCTCCAGCGCCACGAGCTCGACGGGGACGTCGTCGACCGGCGCGAGCGAGAGCCGGATGCCGTCCTCGGCCAGGGCGATCGCCACGACGTCGACCCCGCGGGCCGCACGAAGGCGGCGGACCCGCAGCATGCCCTCCTCGGTCCGCGCGAGGTCGAGCTGCCAGGCGCCGCCGGGAGCGATCGGCACCCGCATGGGCGTGCGGGGCAGCGGCGGCGTCCACACGGTGCGGGGGGCGCGACCGTCCGGAGGCACGACGACGACGTCGTAGGCCTGCTCCTCCTCGCCGGGCAGGGCGAGCAGGTCGACGCGCACCGAGCGGTAGGACGGGTCGTGCTCGGGCAGGTCGCTGGGGATGGTGTGGACGACGCCGGCGGCGTCGCGCAGCGCGATGACGCCCGGGAGGGGCTCGAGCGCGAGCCACAGCGACCGGCCGTCGAGGATGCCGGCGTAGGCCACCACCGGGCTGCCCCGGGGCGGCGATGGTGGGGGCGGTGGCCGGTCGGCAGCCGACTGGTCCGTCTCGGCCGTGGCCCGCCGGAGACGGGAGGAGAGCTTCACGCGCTGATCAGAGCCCCGTGACACCCTCGGCGCCGTACCCCTCGCCCTGCTCGTCGAACGTCTCGTGCTCCAGCAGGTGCAGGATCGGGACGCCGAGGCGGCGCCGAGCCTTGGAGGTCCAGTCGAGGTGGAAGAACTCCGCGACCACGTGGGGGCGGGTCAAGATGATCGCCTCGCGGCCGTCGACCGCGGCCACCTTGGCGGCCAGCGCGTCGATCGGCGGGTCGGTGACGATCTGGCCGACCGCGGTGGCGCCGCTCGCCCGCAGCGCCTGGAGGGTCGCCTCGAGCTCGGAGCCGGAGCGTTCCTCGCAGTCCTTGCGGACCGCCTCGAGGTCGACCTCGCCCATCGGCATCGTGGGGGTGGCCAGCATGTCGCCGGCGGTGAGCGACCCCATCGCAGACTCGATGCGCGCCGCGGCGTCCTCGAGCGGCAACAGGACGTGGTAGGTCACCGGTTCGTCGAGCCCCTCGTGCAGCGAGTGCACCTGGGCGGCGTCCTGAGTGGTCAGGGCCTGCTCGACGAGGAGGACGACGGCGTAGCCGCCGGTCGGCTCCTCGGGCGAGATCTCGGACATGGTGCTGCCTCCTCGGACGACTGGCGGGTCGGATCAGTCGACGCTCAGGATCCTAGCGAGGTCGTATCCCACGGGCTCGTCGAGTTGGTCGTAGCCGCACGACTCGGGGTCGCGGTCGGTGCGCCACCGCCGGAACTGCGCGGTGTGGCGGAAGCGCCGGCCCTCCATGTGGTCGTAGGCGACCTCCAGCACCAGCTCGGGGCGCAGCGGCGTGAACGAGAGGTCCTTGCCTTGGCTCCAGCGGCTCTGGGTGCCCGGCACCCGGTCAGGGTTGGCGGTGAGGAACTCCGCCCACCGGCCCCAGGGGTGCTCCTCGATCGGGATGACGAGAGGCTGGAGCTGTTCGATGAGCTCAGCTCGGCGGGCGGCGGTGAAGCTCGCGCTGACCCCCACGTGCTGGAGCTCCCCGTCGCTGTAGAGCCCGAGCAGCAGGCTGCCGAGCAGTGGCTTCCCGGGCGTGCTCGTCTTGTGCTCGCGGTAGCCGCCGACGACGACGTCGGCGGTGCGCTCGTGCTTGATCTTGAGCATGCTGCGCACGTTCTGCTGGTACGGCGAGGCCAGTGGCTTGGCCACGACCCCGTCGAGCCCGGCCCCCTCGAACTGCTCGAACCACTCCTGCGCCACCGCGGGATCGGTGGTCGTCCGGGTGAGGTAGCAGGGGCCGTCCAGCCCCCTGAGGGCCTCCTCGAGCGCGACGCGGCGCTCGGCGAACGGGCGCTCGGCGTACGACTCCTCGCCCAGTGCCAGCAGGTCGAAGGCGACGTACGACGCCGGCGTCTTCTCGCTGAGCATCTCGATGCGGGAGGCGGCCGGGTGGATGCGCTCCTGGAGCACCTCGAACTCCAGGCGCTCGCCGATGGCGACGAAGATCTCGCCGTCGAGCACGCAGCGCGCGGGCAGCTGCTCGCGGGCCGCGGCGACCACCTCGGGGAAGTAGCGCGTCAGCGGCTTGGTGTTGCGGCTGGCCAGCTCGACCTCGTCGCCGTCCTTGAACAGCAGGCAGCGGAACCCGTCCCACTTGGGCTCGAAGCTCAACCCACCGTGCTTCTCGGGATCGGGGATCCCCTTGACCGACTTCGCGAGCATCGGCTGGACGGGCGGCATCACGGGCAGGTCCACGCGGCGACAGTATCCGCAGGGAGCGCGGGCGACGAGCCTCGAAGCCACCGAGACAGCGAGCCTGCCCTAGCCTTGGGTGTCGTTCCCTGCGGGGAGCGTTCCCCGCCTGACTTTGAATCAGGACTAGCGACGTAGGTTCGACTCCTACCCGGGGAGCATGGTGGTCAGCGCAAGCGGGACGGCATGAGCGCGGCTGCGGCGTACGGTGGGTGACCACGCAAAGGGGGTCTCGGGTGAGTCGGTGGCGTAGAGGTGTCGCGGTCCTCGCGACGACAGTGGTGGTCGGTGTCGTGGCGCCGGCGGTCTCGGCGGTCTCGGCAGCCGCGGTGCCGATGTGTCAGGGGCATCGGGCGACGATCGTCGGCGACCGCACGAGCCCGGGGGTGCTCAAGGGGACGGGTGGCGACGACGTCATCGTGACCCGTGGCCACTACGTGCGCTCGAAGGCAGGGGACGATCGCATCTGCGTGACCGGCGACGCGACCTACGTGACGGTGGATGCCGGATCGGGAGACGACCGTGTCGTCGTCAAGGGCTCCCGGCGCATGCGGGTGCATGCGATCCTCGGAAGGGGCCAGGACGTCTACCTGGGCGGGGCCGGCCGCGACCAGGTCGATGCCGACCCCGAGGTGAGGGCGGGCCACCCGTCCCCCGACGACGAGCTCGACCGGGTCAGCACCCGCGGAGGCAAGGACACGGTCGAGATCGGGGTGCCGAGGCAGACCACGCACGACGTCCTCGACCTCGGCGACGGCGCGGACCAGGTGCAGGTGTATGGACTGCTGGGGTCCGATGTTCGGCCGCGGGGGGGCGCCGGCACGGACTATCTGGGTCTCATCCCGAACGGCAACGCCTCCGAGGATCCGCCGAACGGGAACTGGGTGATCGACAACGCACTCGAGACGGCGACGGTCGACGGTGTGGTGCAGAGCCACTGGGACGCCTTCGAGTGGTTCACACCCTCGGACCTCAACGCGGAGACGGTCCGCTTCGTCGGCGGAGATGCAGCGGAGCTCCTCGCCGCGGACCACGAACTGGTCTCGGCGTCGATGGGTGGCGGAGACGACGTGGTCGCCATGGGGTTCTTCGGCGGAGTCCAGGACGTGAACCTGTCGGGAGGGCCGGGAAGCGACACGTTGTCCGTCGGCTCACGTGAGTTGACGGTTGATCTCGCTGCCGGCGAGCTCTGGGACGAGTCGGGTTCTGCGGATGATCCTCAGGTCCGGTTCGACACCTTCGAGAACGCCAGCGGCTACGCGGGGTTCCTGCGGATCATCGGCGATGCCCAGGACAACGTGCTCCGGGCGTACGGGTGCGACGTCGTGGTCACGGGTGGGGCCGGCGACGACCGGCTGCAGGCCACCCCCGCCGATCCCGAGGACAAGTGCCAAGGAAACCCCGGCGTGGACTTCTCGGGGGAGGCCGGCTCCGACGTGCTGCTGGGAGGTCCAGGTCCCGATCGTCTCGACGGTGGCGAGGACCACGACGTCGCGGCCGGTCGCGGGGGCATCGACGTCTGTCTGGCGGAGGTGCGCCGTGCCTGCGAGCGCTGACCGCGGCTGACCGCGGCTGACCGACCGTCATCGCGCAGACCGCCGGAGGCATCTGAAGTCCCCGTGTGAACCTGTCGCCTCGTGCGGGTCCACCCCTCGAACCGCCACCCACTCGACTCGGAGAGTGCCGTTCCATGAATCGTCCCAGAATCCTCGCCGGCGCGGTGCTGGTCGCGCTCGTCCTGAGCTCGGTCGCGACCGTGGTTCTCGCCCGCACCGAGTCGGCGGACGGGCCGGCGGTGCCCCGGGCGCAGGTCAGCGACCGACCCAACATCGTGCTGATCAGCACCGACGACCAGGCCCTCATGGAGATGCGGTGGATGCCGCAGACCCGCAGGCTCTTGGGCGGCCAGGGGGCGACGTTCCGCAACTTCGTCGCGCCTCAGCCGCTCTGCTGCCCGGCGCGCGCCCAGATCCTGACCGGTCAGTACGCGCAGAACAACGGAGTGCTCAACAACGCCGGGCCCCACGGCGGGGTCGAGGCGTTCGAGCCGGCTGAGGCGACTGCACTGCCCGTGTGGCTCCAGAACGCCGGCTATCGCACCGGGTTCGCGGGCAAGTACCTGAACTCCTACAACGAGCGCTACGGCGTCCCGCCAGGCTGGGACGAGTGGGACGCCACCGTCGACGGGATCTTCGACTACTACGGCTTCGAGCAGTACGACGGCACGACGCTCACCCATCCGCCGGGTCACCAGAGCGACTACCTCGCCCAGAGCACCGCCGACTTCATCACGAGATCCGCCGAGGACCCACGGCCGTTCTTCGTGTGGACCTCCTACAGCGCACCGCACGGCACGTGCATCAACGACACCGAGGGCAACTGCTCGGCCCCACCGATCCCGGCCCATCGTGACGAGGCCCGCTATGCGGGCGTCGAGGCGCCCTTCGCAGACTCGCCCGGGGTGAAGGAGAAGGACCTGCGAGACAAGCCTGCGTGGGTGACCGACCAGGGTCCGGTGGAGCCCGAGACGATGCAGCGGCTCTTCACCCAGCGGATCCGATCCCTCGCGTCCGTCGACGACGCGGTGGCCACCACGGTCTCGGCCCTGAAGGAGGCGGGCGAGCTCGACAACACGCTCATCCTGTTCACCTCCGACAACGGCTATCTCTTCGGCGAGCACGGCTACACGGGCAAGATCGTTGCCTACGAGGAGTCGCTCCGCGTCCCCCTGCTGATGAGGGGACCCGGCATCCCGGCGGGCGTGGTCCGCCGACAGGTCGCGTCGATGACCGACCTCGCCCCGACCTTCGCGGCCATCGCGCACGCGAACCCCTTGGTGAAGGTCGACGGCAGGAGCATGCTGCCCTGGGCCCGGCGCGACCGCCGCCAGACCGACCGCACGCTCCTCGTCCAAGCCGGGTGGCGGGGTCGCAACCCCGATCACCACAGGTGGCTCTTCCGCGGGGTCCGGACCGACCGTTACACGTTGATCGACTGGCGGACCGAGGACCTGGTCGAGCTCTACGACCGACGGCGCGACCCCGCCGAGCTGCACAACGTCGGCGAGCGTCCGCGCTATGCAGCGGTGCGCACCGCTCTCGTGCGTCGCACGCATCTGCTGTCAGACTGTGCGGGACGGTCTTGCCGGATGAAGTTCTCCGATCTTCCAGCACCTCCTACAGTGAGGCGACCGGCTTCATGAAGGGACGCGGGTGAGCGCAGGACATACGAACGGACTGACCGTGGTCGTGCTGGCTGCCGGAGGCGGCACCCGCATGAAGTCCAAGACGATGAAGGTGCTGCACCCGATCGCGGGGCGCACCATGATCGAGCACGTCCTGGCCGCCGCGCGCGCGATGGATCCCGACCGGATCGTCGCGGTCGTCGGCCACCAGCGCGAGCAGGTCTCCGAGCACATCCGAGAGCTCGCCCCGGACGTGGTGCTGGCCGTCCAGGAGGAGCAGCTCGGCACCGGGCACGCGGTGCGGGTGGCGATGGACGCGGTCGGCGACACGACGGGCACCGTCGTGATCGCGTACGGCGACACCCCGCTGCTGGACGGCGAGTCGCTGCGGGCGTTCGCGGCCGAGCACGAGGCTGCCGAGCGCGCTGTCAGCGTGCTCAGCGGGGTCGTGGACAACCCGTTCGGCTACGGGCGGGTGCTGCGCAACGACGAGGGTGACGTCGAGGCGATCGTCGAGGAGAAGGACGCGACGCCGGCGCAGCGCGAGGTCTGCGAGATCAACTCCGGCATCCTCGCCTTCGACGCCGAGTTCCTCCGCAGCGCGCTGCCCCGCATCGGCAACGACAACTCCAAGGGCGAGTACTACCTCACCGACACGATCGGGATCGCGCGTGAGGACGGGCTCACGGTCGGCGCGCACACGATCGAGGACGTCATGCAGACCGAGGGCGTCAACGACCGGGCGCAGCTCGCCCGGATGGGCGCCGAGCTCAACCGGCGCATCGTGACCCGCTGGATGCACGACGGTGTGACGATCATGGACCCCGCCACGACCTGGATCGACGCCGACGTGGAGCTCTCGCGCGACGTCACGATCCTGCCCGGCACCCAGCTGCTCGGCACCACCGTCGTGGCCGAGGACGCCGTGATCGGCCCGGACACGACGCTCAAGGACTGCGAGGTCGGGGGCGGCGCCCGGGTCATCCGATCGCATGCCGAGCTGGCGGTGATCGGCGGCGAGGCGACCGTCGGCCCGTTCTCCTACCTGCGTCCGGGCACCAACCTGGGCGCCGGCGGCAAGATCGGCGCGTTCGTGGAGACCAAGAACGCCACGATCGGCGACGGCGCGAAGGTCCCGCACCTCTCCTACGTCGGCGACGCAGAGATCGGGGAGGGCACCAACATCGGGGCCGGCACGATCTTCGCCAACTACGACGGCGTCGCCAAGCACCGCACCACGGTCGGCAGGCATGCCCGCACCGCCTCCAACAACACCTTCGTCGCACCCGTCGAGATCGGAGACGGGGCCGCCACGGGCGCCGGGACCGTCGTACGCCGCGACGTGCCGCCGGGCGCCCTGGCCGTCTCGAGCGGGCCCCAGCGCAACATCGAGCGCTGGGCGCTGACCAAGCGCGCCGGGACCGCCCAGGCGCGGGCGGCCGAGCAGGCGCTGGGCGCGCGTCGGGACGATGAACAGGACGTGGCAGAATCCTGACCATCCCCGCTCCGGCGACCCCCGTCCGATGACTGAGGAGCAGCACACCGTGACCGGAATGAAGAGGGCCACCGAGAAGAACCTCATGGTCTTCAGTGGCCGGGCCCACCCGGTCCTCGCTGAGGAGGTCGCCACCCTGCTGGGGACCCCGCTGACCCCGCAGTCGGCGTACGAGTTCGCGAACTCCGAGATCTACGTCCGCTTCGAGGAGTCGGTGCGCGGCTGCGACGCGTTCGTGATCCAGAGCCACACCACTCCGATCAACGAGTGGATCATGGAGCACCTGATCATGGTCGACGCGCTCAAGCGCGCCTCGGCCAAGCGGATCACGGTCGTGATGCCGTTCTACGGCTACGCCCGCCAGGACAAGAAGCACAAGGGCCGCGAGCCGATCTCGGCGCGGCTGATGGCCGACCTGTTCAAGACGGCCGGAGCCAACCGGCTGATCACCGTCGACCTGCACGCCGACCAGATCCAGGGCTTCTTCGACGGGCCGGTCGACCACCTCATGGCGCTGCCGATCCTCGCCGACTACGTCAAGGACAAGTACGGCCACCAGCCGCTCGCGGTGGTCTCGCCGGACGCCGGCCGGATCAAGGTCGCCGAGCGCTGGTCGGCCCGGCTGGGCGGCGCCCCGCTGGCGTTCATCCACAAGACGCGTCGCACCGACCGCCCCAACGAGACCGTCGCCAACCGGGTCGTCGGTGACGTCAAGGGCCGGATGTGCGTCCTGGTCGACGACATGATCGACACCGGCGGCACGATCGTGAAGGCCGCCGACGCCCTGATGGCCGACGGCGCGGCCGGTGTGATCATCGCGGCCACGCACGCGATCCTCTCCGACCCCGCGGTCGACCGGCTCAAGAACTCCCCGGCCGCGGAGGTCGTGGTCACCAACACCCTGCCGCTGCCGCCCGACCGCGAGTTCGACAAGCTGACCAGCCTCTCGATCGCGCCGCTGGTGTCGCGAGCGATCCGCGAGGTGTTCGAGGACGGCTCGGTCACCTCGATGTTCGACGGGCACGCCTAGGAGCACGAGCGGCCCCAGGTCCGCCGGTTTCGCGCTCGCGCCCGTGCCCCGGTAGTCTGACGAAGTTGCCTCGGCGAGGGAGCGACGGTCCCGACCGCACGCTCCGTGATCGACAGGGCTGGCTGATCCGTACGGACGCGCCCCCGATCTGCCCGACGGTGCCTGCGAAGGCACCGGGCGTCGAGCCGAGGCCCCGAGACGAAGAAGCAGCCAGCACCACCCGAGGAGAAGAGTCAGCATGTCCGACAAGATCAAGGCCGAGGCCCGCACCGAGTTCGGCAAGGGCGCGGCCCGCCGCATCCGCCGCGAGAACAAGGTGCCGGCGGTCATCTACGGCCACGGCAACGACCCCATCCACGTGACCCTCCCGGGCCACGCGACGATGATGGCGCTCAAGCACGGCGGCGCGAACGCGCTCCTCGAGCTCGAGATCGACGGCAAGACCCAGCTCGCGCTGACCAAGCAGGTCCAGGTCGAGCCGATCAAGCGCCTCCTCGAGCACATCGACTTCGTCGCGGTCAGGCGGGGAGAGAAGGTCACCGTCGACGTGCCGGTGCACGTCGTCGGCGAGGCCGCCCGCGAGACGCTGGTCGTCACCGAGAACGCCACGGTGCAGATCGAGGCCGAGGCCACCCACATCCCCGAGGCCATCGAGGTCGACGTCGAGGGCGCCGAGGCCGGCACCCAGATCCACGCCTCCGACCTCAAGCTGCCCTCCGGTGCCACCCTGCTGCTCGACCCCGAGACCCTGGTCGTCAACGTGACCGCCCAGGTCTCGGCCGAGGCCCTCGAGGCCGAGCTGGAGGAGGCCGAGGCCGAGGCCGGCATCGAGCGCGACGAGACCGACAAGGACGTCGACGAGGTCGGCGCCGAGTCGTCCGAGGGCGAGGGCTCCTCCGAGGAGTGACCCGTCTGCGTCACCTGTTTCGTAGAGAGGGCCGGGATCGCGTGTCCGACTCCACCAAGTCCGCTCCCGTGTGGCTGGTGGTCGGGCTGGGCAATCCCGGCCCGACCTATGCCGGTCACCGCCACAACGTGGGCTACCTCGTCGTCGACGAGCTCGCCTCGCGGCTCGGCGCGCCGTTCCGCGCGCACAAGTCGGGGCGCGCCGAGGTGGTCGAGGGCCGGCTGGGCGTGCCGGGCCAGCCCGGGCCGCGCGTCGTGTTGATGAAGGCGCGCTGCTACATGAACGAGACCGGCGGGCCGGTCAAGCAGCTCGCCGGCTTCTACAAGGTGCCGCCCGAGCGGATCATCGCCGTGCACGACGAGCTGGACATCGCCTTCGACACCATGCGGATCAAGCTGGGCGGTGGCGACAACGGCCACAACGGGCTGCGCTCGATGCGCTCCTCGCTCGGCACCGGCGACTTCTTCCGGGTCCGGGTCGGCATCGGCCGGCCCCCGGGTCGCCAGGACCCCGCCGACTTCGTGCTGTCGAGCTACTCGACCGCCGAGCGCAAGATCCTGCCGTTCCAGGTCGATCGGGCCGCCGACGCGGTCGAGACGTTGGTCACCGACGGTCTCGAGCGCACCCAGCAGCAGTTCAACTCCTGAACGACGTTGACCCGCCCGAAACTTTCGGGCGGGTCAACGTCGGATCGCGTGCTCGATAGGGTTCGGGCATGAGCTTCGCCCCCGGGACCCCGCCCGCTGCCGCTGCGACCGACGACCACGCGCTCGCGGCCTGGCTCGCCACCGTCGCGGGCGAGCGCCTCCTCGAGGTCCGCCAGGAGGGTCTGGAGGGCCGCGAGCTCAAGGACGCCGGCGACCGCGCCGCCCACGAGCTCCTGATGGGTCTGCTCGCCGAGCACCGCCCCGGCGACGCGGTCCTGTCCGAGGAGGGCAAGGACGACAAGGCCCGCCTGACGAGCAGCCGGGTCTGGATCGTCGACCCGCTCGACGGCACCCGGGAGTTCTCCGAGGTCCCGCGCGACGACTGGGCCGTCCACGTCGCCCTGTGGGCGGACGGCGACCTGGTCGCCGGTGCGGTCGCCCAGCCGGCGCTCGGCGAGACGTTCCACACCGGCGCGCCGCCCGTCGTACCCCCGAGCACCGCGCCGCGGCCGCGCATCGCCGTCTCCCGCAGCCGCCCGCCGGCGTTCGTCCACGCCCTCGGCGAGGAGCTCGATGCCGAGCTGGTCGCGATGGGGTCGGCCGGGGTGAAGGTCATCTCGGTGGCGCGCGACATCACCGACGCCTACGTCCACGCGGGCGGTCAGTACGAGTGGGACTCCGCCGCTCCGGTCGCCGTGGCGCGTGCCGCCGGTCTGTTCACCTCGCGCATCGACGGCACGCCCCTGGTCTACAACCAGGAGGACGTCTACCTCCCCGACCTGATCGTCTGCCGCCCCGAGCTGGCCGAGCGGATCGTCGCGTTCGTCCGCGAGCACGGGTACGAGTGAGCTCGGCGCAACGCCTCCTCGCCGTCGCTCGACAACCCCGTTGCCGCCGACCGCGGCGAGCGGCGAGAGTCGGGGCATGACGTCCTTCGTCTCCCACACGACCATCGACTGCCGGAACGCCTACGAGCTCTCGGAGTGGTGGAAGCCGGTGCTCGGCTACGTCGACATCGACGGTGACCCGAACCTGCCCGGGCACGAGGAGTGCATGATCCGCGACCCCGGGACGGGGCACCGGCTGCTGTTCATCGAGGTGCCCGAGGAGAAGTCCGTCAAGAACCGGGTGCACCTCGACCTGCGACCGCGCACGGGAAGCCGCGACGAGGAGCTGGAGCGGCTGCTGGCCCACGGTGCCGTGGTCGTCGAGGACCTGCGCGGTCTCCACGGTCCGGGCACCGGCTGGGTGGTGCTGGCCGACCCCGAGGGCAACGAGTTCTGCATCCTGCGCTCGGAGGCCGAGCTGAGCGGATAGGCCCCGTCGTCACTGCTTCGACTCGGGTGCCTGCCAGCCGACGCTGCGCGCCAGCCCGGCAGCCGCCAGCTGCGAGCTCACGCCGAGCTTGGCGAGGATGGACTTCACCTGGGTGCGCACGGTCGCCTCCGAGACGAAGTCGCGCCGGGCGATGTCGCGCACCGGGTGGCCCTCGATCAGCCCTCCCAGGATCTCCCGCTCCCGAGCCGTGAGGGTCGCGAGACGGGCCCGCGCGACCTGCTGGGCGAGGCGGCGCTCCTGCCACAGCCGAACCAGCTCCTCACGCTCTTCGTGGCTGATGACCGGCAGGCCCTGGCTCAAGCGCCGCACCACGGCGAGGATGTCGTTGAGCGGCTGGTTCTTCGAGATCACTTTCCGCGCGCCGCGCTGCATGCACTCCCCCCAGCGGGCGTGGTCGGTCGACGCGGTCACGACCACGACGTTCACCCCCGACCGCGCGAGGGGCTCGATCAGGTCGGCGCCGTCGCCGAACTTGCCGAGGTCGAGGTCGACGAGGGCGATCCGAGGCTTCCAGCGGCTCGCCGGCGCCAGCACCTGACCTGCCGCGCAGGCGTGGTCGGGAACGGGCACCCGACGTACGTCGTAGCCCTCGAGCGTCAACGCCAGTTCCAGCGACTCGGCGAACAACGCGTGGTCCTCGAAGACCAGGATGCGCACCCGGCTCCGGGGCGGGGCGGCATGCATCGTCATCACCTCAGCCACCCCCCGGTCGGCATCACGCCACCCCCTTCGCGCTTGGTGCTCGAGCCCTTCATGCAACTCACCCCCAACACTGCGCCGTGCCGACGGTAGGCGGAGTCGCCGGTCACCTCGGCGGGGCTCGAGGGGCTATGCCCCATTTGGGGGAGAGGCGTCCGGACGGTGCCGCGGAGGGTCCCCAATATCAGGGTGCGGCGACCGCCGACGCCCCCGTGTCCGGGCACCGGGGAACACGCTGGCAAGGCCATGTTCACTCGCCGCGTCGTCGTCTGCGCCGACCACCTGCTGGTGGTGGAGTCGGTGGCCGCGGCCTTGGCATCGGCCGGCTTCGAGGTCGAGACCATCGAGGGCTGGCCCGTCGATCCGGGCGAGCTGGCGCCGCAGACGGGCGTGGGCGTCCTGTTGTGCGACCTGGAGCCGGCCGTGCGCCTCGAGGAGGCGCGAGCCCTCCTCCGGTCCACGCAGGTCACCTGGCTGGTGCTCAGCGCGGCGTCCCGAGGGCCCGCCTGGGGCGGCATGCTCGAGGCCGGAGCCGGCGCGGTGCTGCCCAGCACGGTCTCGATCGAGCGCCTGCGGTCCGGGATCGAGCTCCTCGGTCGCGGCGAGCACCTCACCGACCCCGCAGAGCGGCAGGCGCTCGTGGATGCCTGGCGCGTCGTCGACCTCGGGCGCTGCCAGGTGCTGGGGCGAGTGCGGTCGCTGACCCCGCGGGAGCTCGCGGTGCTGCGCGCGCTCCACACCGGCCAGCCGGTCTCGCTCATCGCCGAGCGCGCCGGCGTCGCGCCGGCCACGGTCCGCAGCCAGGTGCAGGCGGTGCTGCACAAGCTCGGGGTGCGCACCCAGCTCGCCGCCGTCGCGGTCTTCGACACGGTGCGCTCGGACCTCGACGACCCGACCCACGCGCGCGACGCGTGCTGATCTGCGCCCGAGGGGGCGCGGAGCGGGTGCGGGGGCATCGTCGGTCCAGACCCACGCCGTGTCGCCGCGCAGCAACCGCAGGTGCAGCTCCGGGCGCCGGGGGAGGGGTCGCCACGGCGCTCGTGGAGGAGCCCGTCCTGGCGGCGCACGTCGAGCGGACCGAGAATCCTGACCTGGGTCTGTCCCTGTTCGTGGTCCACGCCGATCGCCTCGCTCCAGTAGGGACTGGAGCGACTCCTGGCCGCTCTTCCTGCGAGCCTAGCCACGCGCGTCCGGCGTCGCGCGCGAACGTGATGAGTGAGGCGCCGGTCACATGACGACGGCCCTCGAGGGAGGGCCCACCAGCCGCATCCGGCCTCCGCCGACCGCCGCCATGGGGGGACATGGGTGTGGCGGATCCGGCGCCACCGCGGGCTCCCCGTGAGGAGGTGACGCCAGACCGGGGCCTGGCGTCGGGTGGTACGGCTGGTGAGCCGTTCCGTGTACCGGACTCTCGCCCGGTGGTCCCCACGATCCCTGCCGCGCTCCTCGGCCACATCCCCCAAACAAGGGAAACGCGACCCGCTCAGTAGGCCCCACGGTGACCGAGGACCGCCCCGACGGTGCGGAGCAGGATCCGCAGGTCCAGCCCTGGAGTCCAGTCGTCGACGTAGCGCAGGTCCAGGCGGACCGACTCCGCCCACGACAGGTCCGAGCGACCCGACACCTGCCACAGGCCGGTCAGCCCGGGGGTGACGCTCAGCCGTCGCAGGGCGTCGGGCTCGTACCGCTCGACCTCGCACGGCAGGGCGGGACGCGGCCCGACCAGTGCCATCTGGCCGCGCACGACGTTGACCAGCTGGGGCAGCTCGTCGAGCGAGTACGTCCTGAGGAACCGGCCGAGGCGGGTGATCCGCGGGTCGGCATGCAGCTTGAACAGCATCAGGTCCGCAGGCGTCTGCGCGGAGAGCGAGGCCTGCAGCTCGGCGGCGTCGGCGGCCATCGTGCGCAGCTTCAGCATCGTGAACGGAACGCCGTCCTTGCCGATCCGCGTCTGACGGAACACCGCCGGCCCGGGTGACTCCAGGCGGACGAGCACGCCGAGCAGGAGCAGCAGCGGAGCGAGGACGAGCAGGGCCAGCGTCGCGGCGCCTCGCTCGCCGACGACCTTGGCGAGCCGGCCGGCCCCTCGGGTGCGGGCGTGCCGCACGTGCACGAGTGGCACGCGCCCCGGGGTGGCGACCTGGGTGCGCCGCGCGTCGATCTCCGGCAGTCCGGTGGTGACGAACACACCCGGTCCGCAGCGTCCGGCCTCGAGGTCCCAGCCCATCCGTCGGATCGTCGCGGCGTCCAGGTGCCGGCACGGCACCACGACGACGGCCTCCGCCGCGTGGTCGCTGACGCACGCGCGGAGGTTCTCCAGCCCCGTCACGACGGGCGCCCGGAAGTCGCTCTGCGCGGCCTGCTCGCTCACGCACACGGCGACGACCGAGACGCGTCCGGTCGACTCCAGGTCGCCGAGCATCCACTGCACGCCGTGGGGATGCCCCGCGAGCACGATCCGGGCGGGCGAACGGGTCCGCCGGTGGACGCGGTCGATCGCCGCGTGCTGCACGAACGACAGCGTCGCCACGATCGCGGTGAGGACGGCCAGCCGAGGTGCGTCGACTGCGGCGCCGCGCACGGCCGCGAGCAGCAGCACGACCAGCGGGACCGTGGTCGCCAGCTGGATCGTGCGCGTCGCCGGGGCCTCCGCGAGGGTCGTCGTCTGGTAGCTGCCGCCGACGGTCAGTGTCACGACCCAGGCCGCGGCGAGAGCCGCGTCGGCCAGCGCGACCGCGACGGGAGCGGAGGCGACTGCCTCCCCCCACGGCTGGACCACGACACCGGCGGCGAAGGCCGCGACGCCGTCGGCGACCTGCAGGGCAGGGGAGCTCGCGTGTCGACGTCCCTGGGACAGCACGTCGCCGCGGCGTCGGGTCGGCCGGGCTGCCGTCGCACGGAAGGGCAGGACGGTTGTCATGCGGGCACCTCCAGGACCGAGGTTGGACGTGCCGGGAGAGCGGGTCGTCCCCTGGCGCGGCAGATCCCGCATTTCGATGAACCACGTCGAACGCGGGACGGCGCGCCGGCACGGCGTCGGTGCTACCGGTCGGTCACCCGGCAGCGCCCGCCCCGGGCGGGGTCGCCGCGGCGGATGGCGCGGCACACGCCGGGAGGATCGGCAGGCTGAGGACGAACGTCGTGCCGGGCCGACCACGGTCCCCGGGGTCGAACGTCAGCACCGCTCCCATCTGGTCGGCCAGCCGGTGCGCGATGCTCAGTCCGATGCCCTGCCCGGGCGACCCTGTGCGCCGTACCCCTCGCTCGAAGAGCACCTCGCGCACCTCCGGCGCGACCCCCGGCCCGAGGTCGTGGACGCGCACCTCGACCAGCGAGTCGGTCGTGACCACGACCACCTCCACCTCGCGGCCGTAGGCGTGCCGGACCGCATTGTCGAGCAGGACGTGCACGACCTGGGTGACGTCGTCCTGACGGCCCCAGGCCTGGGCATCGGTGCCCGACCACCGGACGTCGTGACCGCCGAGCCTGAGCATCTCGACGATCGGGTCGATGGCCAGAGCGAGGTCGACCGGTCCCGCCGGGTCCTCGCACGGGTCGGCGAGCAGGCGCTCGAGCCGACCGAGCTCGACGTCGTGCAGGTGCTCGAGCCGCGAGCGCGCAGCCGGCGTCAACGCCACCGCCTGCTCCTGCAGGAGGTGGTACGACGCGACGAGTCCGCCGACCGTCGACCTCAGCTCGTGGAGCCGGTCGCGCTCGAGCGCGAGCTGCGCCTCGAGGTCGACGGTCGTGGCACTGGGAGGACGGCCGGCGTGGCCGGACCGGGGCAGGGGCCGGCGCCGGGCGGCGCCCAGCCCTCGTGCGGCACCTCGGACGACCTCGCGGATCGACTCCTGGCCCGGTAGCCGACGCGGCAGCGGCCGGGTCTGGCGGATCTCGTCGAGCAGTGGGAAGTGCATGGTGCCCCCTGGTTCCCCTTGGCGTTGTCCCCCTGGTGTGGCCCCCCGCTGAGGTCGCGGGGGTGGTTCGTCGTCCTGCCGGTACGGATCGCTGCGACCCCGGCGTACGTCATGGCGTCGCGCCGTCGGTCGGAGGGTGAGTCGCCAGCCACGGGTCGAGGCGGTCCGAACGGATCGCCCTCCACAGCCGCGCGGCGCGCGTCTCGTCCAGCCAGACCACGCTCTGCTCGCCCACCCGGCCCAGCGCCCGGACCGGAACGGTCACGCACCGGACGTCGTCGCTGCCGAGGTGTCTCAGCGACCAGGCGAGCGAGGCGAGCTGGCGAGAGCTCCACGTGTCGTCCACGGACAGGTGATCCCCGACCATGTCCACGAAGTCGACGATCGTGCCCGGGCTGTCGCGGAGGTCCATGGTCTCCTCGGCCAGCGTCCGGAGCACCGCCTGCTGACGACGGACCCGGTCGAGGTCGCCGCCCGGCAGGCCGTAGCGCTGGCCGACGTAGTCGAGCGCCTGGTCACCGTCGAGCCGGTGCACCCCGGCCGTCCACGTGACGTCGCGAGCGGAGTCGTGCACCGTCGCGGGGACGGTCACGGTGATCCCACCCACGGCGTCGATCAGGTCGTGGAAGCCGGCCCAGTCGATGACAGCAAGATGGTCGATGCGGACACCGGTGAGGCGTTCCACGGTGCGCACTGCCAGCGCCGGGCCGCCGTAGGAGTACGCCGCGTTGATCTTGGCGCTCCCGTACCCGGGCACCTCGACCCAGGAGTCGCGCGGCAGCGAGGTGACCGTGACGTGCTCCCGGTCGCCGTCGACGTGCACGAGCATGATCGCGTCGGAGCGCTGTGCGCCGTAGACCCAGGCCGGGGCCCCCGCGGAGTCGCCGGTCGTCGACACGTCCGAGCGTCGGTCGGTCCCCAGGAGGAGGATGTTCACGGCCTCGGGTGCCGTGCCCGTCCGAGCGCGCTCGGGCCGGGGCCCCAGGTCGTCGAAGACCCCGGGGATCCGGTCCACGTCGTCGAGCTGGTGATCCAGGTAGGCGAGGGCGCCGAGCGCCGTCCCCACCAGCAGAGCCAGGGCCGCGCCCACGCCGATCAGCACCCTGCGGGCGATGTGGGCGGCCTTCGTGGACATCGGCACCCCTGGCTGGTCTCGGTGCACCTGCTCTCCGACGATCCGCCCCCACCGGATCGTCTCGGCCCCGACGGCGCACGGATCCCCAAGAGTGGGGACCGCGCCGGTCGTCCGGGCTCGGAGCGGTGAGCGAGGTCTCTGCTGGTCCCAGGGGACCGGCCTGCACGCCGGACCGCCGTCTGCCTCGAGGAGGGTCCGCGATGCGCCGTCGTCCGTTCCAGGCTGAGTGGCCGTCTCGGCGTCGGGCCGCTCTCGCCGGCGGGATCGCCGCCGTCCTCGCCCTCGCGGGGGGTACCGTCCTGGTCCGCGATGCCGTCGACGACGCTGGGAGCCCCGCTGCGGGCTCCGCCGCCGAGGGGTCCGGGAGTCCCGCGGCCACGACGAGCCCGCGCGCAGCAGCTGAGCAGCCCCAACCGGTCGTCGCCGGTGAGCGCCGGGTCCGCCGGCCGGTGGCGCTCGATCAGGTCGCCCACTTCGGCACCGGCCTCGACCTGCGGGTGATCGGGGTGGAGCCGGTCCACGGCGTGGCCGAGGGGCCGGGGGAGGTCGCGGGCCCGGCGGTCCGGTTGACCGTCTCGCTGACGAACCGCGGCGACCGCGAGGTCTCGCTCGAGGGCGTCGTCCTCGACGTCTCCTACGGCCCGGACCGGACCCCGGCGATGAGCCTGAGCGGACCGGGCGGACGGCCGTTCGGCGGTGCGCTCGCGCCGGGCCACGCGCAACGCGCGCGGTACGTGTTCGCGCTCCCGACCTCGGCTCGGGACCACGTCCAGGTGGTCGCGAGCTACACGGGGTCGGTGCCGGGCGTCGCGCTGGCGGGCTCGATGTCGTGAACGCCCCGACGCCGCCGACGCCGCCCCAGTGGCCACACGCGCCGCTGCCATCGCGCCGGCCCACCCAATTTCGCGTACGTGGCCGCCGGGGCGGCGACGGGTCCGACGACCGTTCCTACGGTCGGCGAGAAGCGCAGAGGGCCGTACGCCGGGTGGCGTGCGCGCCGATCGGAGGACGAGGGACATGCTGACTGACGTTGCCGGCCGACGTGGCGTGACGGTGTGGGACGGCGGGTTGCCGCGCCACCTGCGCGCCGTGCTCATCGCCCTGGTCGTGGTCGCCCTGGCCGTGGCCGGGCTGACGTTGGCCCCTGCGCCTCGGGCCAGCGCGGACACCGCGCCGCAGGATCCCCTCGACCCGCGCACCCCGGTCACCGTGAGCGCGGACGGCCTGCCCACGGTCCAGATCGATGGTGTGGTCTGGGCCCAGGCGATGGTCGGCGACACCGTCTACGCCGGCGGCAGCTTCACGACGGCACGCCCCGCCGGCGCCGCGGCCGGCACCAGCACCGTGGTCCGCAACAACCTGCTGGCCTACGACGTGCGCACCGGGGCCCTCGTCACGTCCTTCGCGCCGTCGTTCAACGCCCAGGTCCGCGCGATCGCTGTCTCACCCGACCGCACGCGGATCTACGTCGGCGGCGACTTCACGACGGTCGACGGCATCTCCCACCGACGCATCGCGGCGTTCGACGCCGCCTCCGGTGCGCTGATCGCCGCGTTCAACCCGCCGATGAACTACCACGTCAACGCACTGGCCGCGACGAACACGACCGTCTACGCCGGTGGAGAGTTCCAAGACGTCGGCACCCAGGTCCGCCAGGGCCTCGCAGCCTTCAACGCGGCGAACGGAGCGCTCCTCTCGTGGGCACCGTCGACGACCGGCGGTGACGTCTGGGCGCTCACGATCAACCCGGACGGCACCAAGCTCGTGGTCGGCGGCTCCTTCACCGCGCTGAACGGCTCCTCCGACCCGGGCTACGGGCTCGGCATGGTGGACACCGCGACCGGCGCGAGCCTGCCGTTCCAGGTCAACTCGATCGTCAGGGACGGGACCTCCTACGGAGCGATCACGACCCTCACCTCCGACGGCGACTACGTCTACGGCGGCGGCTACACCTACAGCCGTGCCGGTGGGACCTGGGAGGGCACGTTCTCGGCCTCCTGGACCGACGGCGCGGTGCACTGGGCCGACGACTGCCACGGCGACACCTACTCGCTGCACGTCCAGGACCAGGTGATCTACGCCGCGAGCCACACGCACTACTGCGAGAACATCGACGGCATCCGCCAAGGCGCAGGAGGCGTCGGCGACTACCCGTACTACCGGGCGACCGCCTTCGGCCGCGACGTCACGGGCACCGTGACCTGGGAGCCCGACCAGGGCCGCTACTACAACTTCGAGGGCCAGCCGCGCTCGTCGATGCTGACCTGGTACCCCAGCATCAACGCCGGCACGTACACCGGCCAGGTCCAGGGGCCGTGGAGCGTCACCGGCAACGCCGACTACGTCGCGATGGGCGGGGAGTTCACCCGGGTCAACGGCCGGGCGCAGCAGGGTCTGGTGCGCTTCGCCCGGACCGGTCTGGCCCCCAACAGCCAGGGACCGAGCCTCTACAGCACGACGTACCCGCTGCAGGCCCGCTCGACCGAGAAGGGCACGGTCCGGCTCAGCTGGGCCACGAACCAGGACATCGACAACGACTACCTCACCTACCGGCTGTACCGCGACACCCAGAGCGGTGCCGGTCTGCTGCAGACACGCAGCGTGCGGGCGAGCTGGTGGAACCCGTTCGGCATGGGCTACACCGACACCGGGCTCGATCCCGGCTCGGCGCACCGCTACCGCGTGGCCGTGACCGATGCGTTCGGCAACATCGCGAACTCCCCGTGGGTCGACGTGACCGTGGCCTCCGCCGGTGTCGACAGCCGGTACGTCGCGGCGATCGACGCCAGTGAGCCCACGCACTGGTGGCGCTTCGACGAGTCGTCGGGCACGACCGTCGCCGATGCCGCGGGCTTCCAGCCGCTGAGCGTCACCGGCACCGGCATGACCCTGGGCGCGCCGGGAGCGCTCCTGTCCGACCCGCTGTCCACGGCTGCCAGGTTCACCGGATCCACGACCACGCGGACCTACACCAGCGTGCAGGACAGCCCTCCCGACGTGTTCACCGTCGAGGCATGGTTCCGCACGGCCGGGACCACCGGCGGCAAGCTCGTCGGGCGCGGCAACCGCATCGACCGCAACTCCAGCAAGATGGACCGCCAGCTCTACCTGGACGACGCCGGCCACGTCCTGTTCGGCGTCAAGCCCGACCAGGACCGCCAGGTCCTGAGCAGCCCCGAGTCCTACAACGACGGTGCGTGGCACCTGGCCACCGCGACGCTGTCCCCGGAGGGGATGCGGCTCTACGTCGATGGCAGCCGCGTCGGCGAGCGGACCGACGTCACCGTCGGCGAGCACCTCGCCCTCGGCTACTGGCGGGTGGGCGGCGACTCGCTGAGCCGTTGGCCCTCGGCACCGGCCAACGCGTTCTTCAACGGCGACATCGACGAGGTCGCGGTGTACTACCGGGCTCTCGGCGACGGCGAGATCGGGGCGCACTACGCCGCCGGCACCGCCGGGAACGCTGCTCCGATCGCGTCGTTCACCAGTGTGGTGGAGGGTCTGTCGGCGCAGTTCACCTCGACGTCGAGCGATCCGGACGGCTCGGTGGTGGGTCAGGAGTGGAGCTTCGGTGACGGTGGTACGTCGAGCGAGGCGAGCCCGGCGCACACGTATGCGGTTGCGGGGACCTACGACGTCACGTTGACGGTCACCGACGACAAGGGCGCGACGGGCACGATCACCCAGCAGGTGACGGTGGCCGAGCCGGTCAACGTCGCTCCGGTGGCCTCGTTCACCAGTGTGGTGGAGGGTCTGTCGGCGCAGTTCACCTCGACGTCGAGCG
>NZ_JANINT010000157.1:24660-31655 GCF_024509035.1 Nocardioides sp.
CGGTTGCGGGGACCTACGACGTCACGTTGACGGTCACCGACGACAAGGGCGCGACCGGCACGACCAGCCACCAGGTCAGCGTGAGCCCGGGGGCGGTCACACCGTTCGCGGCGGACGAGTTCGGTCGCGAGGTCAGCGGCGGCTGGGGGGTGGCCGACATCGGTGGGGCCTGGACGCGCTCCGGCAGCGCGGCCAACTTCTCGGTGACGGGCGGCGTCGGTCGGATCCGCATGTCGAGTGCGGGCGCCGGCCCGGGCATGACGCTCTCGTCGGTCTCGCAGACCGACACCGACGTCCGGGTCCAGCTCGGGGCCGACAAGGCTGCCACGGGCGGTGGGATCTACCTGACCGTCCAGCCGCGGGTCCTGGCCACCGGCGACAAGTACTTCGCCGATGTCCGCCTGGTCGCCGGCGACGGCGTGGCGGTCACGCTCGGCAGGACCGTCGGCGGCACGGACCGCTACCTGCTGACCCGGACGATCGCGGGGCTCGGCGTCGTGCCCGGCACCCTGCTGCAGGCGCGGGTCCAGGCCGTGGGCACCTCGCCGACGACGCTGCGCGCAAAGGTCTGGGCGGTCGGCACACCGGAGCCGTCCAGCTGGTCGGCGAGCGTCACCGACACGACAACGGCACTGCAGGCCCCGGGCGGCATCGGTCTGCACACCTACCTGTCCGGGTCGGCGACCAACGCCCCGGTGTTCGGGATCTTCGACAACCTGAGTGTGGGTGAAGCGTGACCTTCGCGGAGTACCTCCTGGTCCTGCAGCGACGCTGGCGCGTCTGGGGCGCCGGCCTCGCTGCAGGGCTGCTGGCTGCCCTCGTCGTGATCGTGGTCTCACCGACCAGGTACACCGCGACGGCGCTCTCGTTCGTGACGGTCGCCGAGCGCGTCGACAGCTCAGGACAGTCGGAGATCTTCCAGGGCTCGCAGTTCGCGGTCCAACGGGTGAAGTCCTACGCACCTCTCGTCAAGAGCCCGGAGGTGCTCGAACCGGTGATCAGCCGCTTCGGCCTGGACAGCACGGTCCGCCAGCTGGGAGGTCAGGTCTCCGTGAGCAGCGCTCCCGAGACCGTGCTGCTGGAGGTGTCGGTCTCCGACGCCGACCCCGCCTTGGCGGCGCGGCTCGCCGACGCGATCTCCGTGCGCCTCGGCGAGGTCATCGAGGAGCTGGAGACCCCTCGCGACTCCGCGGTCTCGAACGTGAAGGTGTCGCTGGCCCGCCCGGCGGCGGAGCCGACGGCGCCCTCGTCGCCGCGGGTGCTCGTCGACCTCGTGCTCGGCGCGGCCGCGGGTCTCGCCCTCGGCCTGGCCGCGGCGGTGCTGCGCCACGGCCTCGACCGGCGCATCAAGTCCTCCCACGACGTCCGCGAGCTGACCGGGATGTCCCCCCTGGGCTCCACGCTGCACGACCGCTCCGCACGCCGGCACCCGCTGGTCGCCCTGGACTGGCGCTCTGCGTCGGCGGAGCGCTACCGGACCGTGCGGACGGCACTGAAGTTCGCCGCCGTCGACCACGGCGTCCGCAACTTCGTGGTCACCTCGGGGGTGGCGGAGGAGGGCAAGACCACGGTCAGCTGCAACCTGGCGATCGCCTGGGCCCAGTCCGGCGTGTCGGTGTGCCTGGTCGAGGCCGACCTCCGACGGCCGTCGGTGTCGAGCTTCCTCGGGATCGACGGCGGCGTCGGTCTCTCGGACGTGCTCGTCGGCGAGCGGGTTCTCGACGAGGTCGTCGTGCCGTGGAACCAGGGCATGCTGTCGGTGCTGCCGGCCGGCTCGTTGCCGCCCGATCCTGCGGCGCTGCTCGGGTCGGCGGCCATGGCGTCGCTCGTGGCCGAGCTGCGCGCCCGGTTCGAGGTGGTCATCTACGACTCCCCGCCGATGCTCTCCGTCGCGGACGCGGTCGTCCTCGGTCGCCTGGTCGACGGTGTGGTCCTCGTGATCCGCTCGGGCGCCACACGGCGCGACCACGTGACGGCGTGCCTGGAGACACTGCGCCGGTCGCGCCTGGCACTGCTGGGCACCGTGGTCGCCGGTGAGCGTCGCCGCCGGAGCTCGGAGGTGCGCAGCTACACCGCGCGGCTCGACGGCGACCGCGTCGAGCTCACGCCCCGTCCGGCCCGGCCCGAGACCGCGGCCGAGACCGCGCCCGTGGCAGCCGGCCCGGACCGGGGTGCGGTCACCGACCTCCGGGCCGCGCTCGGTGGTCGGAGGCCGGGCGGTGGGCGCCACCAGGGATCCAGCCTGCGGCTGCGGCCGCGGGCGGGCTGGGGGCGCGACCACTACTTCGTCGAGGTCGCGGTCGACGCAGCCGGTCTCGTCTCGCTCGTGCTCGGGCTCCAGGTCGACGGGGTCGACGGCCGGCTCTGGGAGGGCGTGCTCGACGGCGTGGTCGCGGCCGGCGAGGAGGTGCAGGTCCGCGTTCGGGCCGACGGCACCTCCTCGACCCACCTGCGCGCCAAGGTCTGGCGCACCGGTGAGGTGGAGCCGGAGAGCTGGACGGCCGAGGTCACCGACGGCACGCCCGCCCTCGAGCGACGGCCGGTGTCCGCCGAGGAGACCGCCGGGAGCGACCCCGACCTCGGCGTCGTGGCCGGCCCGGCGCCGGCCACGACGCCACCGTCGCTCTCCGTCTCCGGTCTGCGATGACCTCAGCCCGGCCAGGCACCCAGGTGGCGGACCCCCGAGCGACGATCCAGCAGGCCCGCGAGAGCGGCCGGCAGCGGCAGCGCGACGCTCGCGGTCGCGCTCCGGACCTCGCGGGTGGTCCGCAACCGGGCGGTCACCGCAGGTCGCCCCACCACCTCGAGCCGGCGGGCCTCCTGGCCCGTGGCCCGGTTGAAGGCGTCGAGCGAGGTGAAGACGTCGGGGTTGCCGCCGCCCCGGGACCAGACCACCAGCCAGGTGGGGGCAGACCGGCTCGCACGGGCGTAGACGTTGCCGGAGGCGGACACCCCGAGCTCGTCGGCCGTGAAGCGTCCGGAGTAGTCCTCCACGCACAGTAGGCAGTTCGCTGCGGACTGCCCGCGGTCGAGCACGTTGTTGTGGACGTCCACCGGCCCGTTGATCCAGGTCATCCCCGGCGCCGGCACGGGGAACCGGGGGTCGTGCCCGGGAGTGCCCGGGTCGTTGGCGTCACGGTCGTCCTGGACGATGTTCACCGGCCGGTCGTTGCCCACGATCGTGTTGTTCCAGATCGCGACGTCGCTGGTGTTGTTGACCTTGATCCCGAAGCCTCCGTTGCCGGCGATGACGTTGTCGGCCACGGTGGCGTCAGCGGAGATCTCCAGCGAGAGACCGTGGCGGGCGTTGTCGCGGATCGTGCTGTCGAGCACGGTGATGTCCTTGGCCGACTCGTCGAACCACAGCCCGCTGGCCGCGTTGCGTCGGATGTCGGCACCCGAGACGAGGATCCCGCGAGTCCGGTCGATCTTCACGCCGCCCGCGACCGGTGCGGAGTTGAACCGCTCGCTGTTGTTGCGGCGGCTGACGAGGTCGACGACCCGGATGCCGTCGGCGTACGTGGCGCCCAGGCCCAGCATGCCGTTGTCGAGGACCCGCACGTGGTCCAGCTCGGCGCCGGTCGCGGCGACGAACAGCCCGGTGGTGGCGTTGCCGTTGACCGCCATGCGCCGCAGGGTGACGTCCGGTGCCTCGACGGTGACCGCCCCCATGTGCGGGACCGACGGTGCGAACCGGCGTACGCCGATGCCCTGGACGGTGGTGCCGGCCGCCCGGATCGACATGGCCTTGGCCAGGGTGCTGGCCAGCACGGTGCGACCGCTCGGGTTGCTGCCCAGGTAGAGGTCGTCGGCGGCCTCGTCGACGTAGAACGTCCCGGGCCGGAGCTGGGCGCGCGACGCGACCTGCTCCTGCGCCTTGCCGTCCACCCAGACCTGGTCCGGGTGGGCCGCCATGGGGTGGTCGGGGTTGACGAAGGACCAGGAGGGCTCGGTGCCGTCGGGTGCGCCCCAGGTGTAGGTGGGGCTGTGGTCGAAGGTCACGGTCCAGCCGTGGTGCACCCAGCCCCCGTCGGACGCCTGCCACGACGAGACCGTCTGGGAGCCGTCCAGCCAGACCCGCTCACCGGGGGCGGCGGTGAGCGTCACGCGCTTGCCGGCGGGGATCGTGACCGACTCGTGGTAGGTGCCCCCACGGACGACGACGGTGTCGCCGGCCGAGGCCTGGTCGACCGCCGACTGGATGGAGCGCAACGGCGCCCCGGTCGTCCCACGGGCGGAGTCGTTGCCTCGGGGCGAGACGACGATCGCGGGGTCGGGGGCGGGGTCGGGGGCGGTGGCGGCGGCGCGTGCCTGGGCCGGCGACCCGACGGCGCCCACCACGGCGAGCGGTGCGGCGGCGAGCGAGAGGACCAGGAGGAGGACGCGGAGTAGGCGACGGGTCGACGCGGGAGTCGACCCAGGGCGCGAGCAGGGCATGGGCATACCTCGGACGTGCGTGACGCGGCCGTGCATGTCCCCCTGGACGGGCGGAGGCTGTCATCTCGCGTCCAGCGTTGTCAAAGCGACGCGCTGACGCCCGCTCCGCGCGATGCTCGTCCGTGCCCCGGTGCAGCCGCGTCGATCGTTCAGCAGGCTCCGAGCAGCAGACTCCGGGCGGTAGACGTCTAGGGACGGCTCCGTGAGGCGAGCCGGAAGGACCGTGCGGACCCGTCGATCACCTCGAGCCGGCCGGCTCGGTTGACCGTGTGCAGGCAGTGGCCCGGCCACGCCGGGCCGGGTCCCACGCGCGCCACGACCCGCTGGGCGAAGGCGTCGGGGCTGAGCTCGACGACCTCGGCCACCGTGAGGCCGCCGCCGTAGCGCCGGGAGCCGTCCTGCGCCGGTCGCAGGAGTCTTCCGTCGTGCACCTCGGGCCGCCCCGCCGGCCGCGCGCTCGCGATGTCGACCAGGACCGGGTTGCGCCGGTGCGGCTGCCAGGGCCCGCGCAGGGTCGGTGCGTGCCAGAGGTGCAGGGCGTCCGAGCAGGACCCGCCTCGGCGCACGGTGGCGGAGAGCCACCACCGGCCCTGGTGGCGGAACGGCGTGGCGTCGTTCGCGTCGACGTCGTCGAGCAGCACGCGGTCGAGCACCCACTCGTCGGGGAACCTCGTGGCCCGGTAGAGCTCGACCCGTCGGGCACCTGAGGTCTCCGGGACCATCCACAGGTCGCCCGCGTCCTCGACCACCACCGGGTAGGACAGGTGGACGGTCGACTCCAGGACCGGCCGGGGGACCGACGACGGCCCGTCGACGCCGATCTCGGTCACCGAGATCACGCCCCGACCGATCCGGTGGTCGACGTCCTCGACGAAGAGATAGGTGCGGCCCCCGACGACGATCGGGAACGGGTCGGCGTAGAAGTGGCGGCCGTCGTCGGGCAGGCGCTGCCATCCGTCGTCGGGCAGCGCACCGCGCTCGAGGAGCCCGGGCCCGTCGAGCCAGCGCCAGCCCACGCGCCAGTGCGGGCTGCGGTAGGCCTGGTGATAGGCGGCGCGGACAGGGGTCAGCGCGACGTCACGGACCCACACCTGCGTCGGGGTCGGAGGGACCCGGTGGTGGCCGTCCTGTCCGGTCCCGTCCGTCGCCTCGGGGAGCCGCAGTCGATGGCCGGTCACCGCGGCGCGGACGAGCTGCACGCATCCGGCGAGGACGTCGTCGAGCGCGGCGGCCGCGACCCCCGGTTGCTCGCTGCCCGGCCGGCCCTCGGCGCGGACCTCACCCGCCCCGTCGATCACCCGGACGACGGGGAACCGCGTCGCGAGCACGGCCCTCGCGGCGCTATCCTCCCCGGGCTCGGCGTCGAAGGTGACCTGCCAGCAGCCCGGCCGCGGGGCGCCGCCGGTGAGGTCGATCCTCACCTCCGGTGCGGGGGTGTCGCGCACGTGCCGGCCGCCCGGGAGGTCGGGGACCTGGTCGGGCGACACCAGCGTGGCACCCCGGCCCACGAGGTGGTGGAGGCGCCGCTCGCGGCCCAGCAGGGCTTCGAGGTCGGGTTCCCAGGTGCGTCCGGACGGTTGCGGGGTCATCCGTACGCCGACCCCGGCCGACGTCAGCTCCTCCACCAGGGCCAGGTGCCACCGACGCACGTGATGGCGGAGCACGAGCAGCTCGACGTCCACGGCTACCTCGCTGCCGCCGGTGTGGAGGCGGTCGCCGACAGCACACACCCGAGCCGATGCGCGGCGTCCGCCGTGAGCCGGAAGACCACGCGGTGCGGCGCGAGGTCACACTGGTGCGCGTCGGGGACGTCGTGGTCGTGCACCGCGAGGGGGCGCAGGGTGGCGGGCAGGGCGAGGAGCCGTCGCGTCCGCGGCATCTCGGTGAGGCCTCGGCTGGCGTGCATCGCCGCGACCCGGTCGCGCAGGCGGCGCTCGGCGCCGACCCCTCGATCCGACCCGGTGCCGTGGGCGCTGAGGCCGGCGTCGGCCACCTCCGCGAGGGCGGCCGCCTCCCGCAGAGTGAACACGCGAGGGGCGACGTCCGGAGCCATCCGGAGGATCGTCGAGCGCACCTGCCGGTCGGCGGCGAGGACCAGGTCCGCCGCTGCGAGCTCGCCGACCGTCAGCTGGCGGGAGCGGTGGTGGTGCAGCCCCGCCACCGGGAGGCCCTGGCCCGCGGCGGTGCGGCGCATCTCGCGACATGCCGGGGCCCCCACCATCGCTCCGACGCCGGCCCCGGAGATCGCGAGGCGGTGCGTGGGACCGCCCAGCTCCTCGGTCAGCAGGGCCGCCGCCAGCGGGGACCGACACACGTTGGCCGTGCAGACGACCAGGATCTGGAAGGTCATGACGGCTCCCGGACCGACCGGCGAGCCGGCGGTGCCATCGCGAAGGCCAGGAACGGCACGTACGCCGGCGACGCGTCGAACAGCCCGCTCTCGAGTGCACTGCGGACGACGAGGAGCGCCAGGACGGCGACGGCCAACGACCGCACCGGTGGGTCGAGTGCCAGTGCGCGGAGCAGGGTGAGGGCGACCATCAACGCCAGGACCGCCG
>NZ_JANINT010000158.1 GCF_024509035.1 Nocardioides sp.
GTGTCGCGCGATCTCGGTCTCGTGGCCCGGGCGGCCCGCGAGCGCGGTGGCCGCGCGGGCGTGCACCCGGGCACGGCGCGACTGCGGCAGGATCGAGAGCACGGTGTCGCGCACCAGCGCGTGGGTGAATCGGAAGCGGTCGACACCGTCCTCCTCGACCAGGCCGGCTGCGAGCGCGGTGTCGAGCGCGTCGAGGACCATCTCTTCGGCACCGTCCTCGACGCCGCTCGTGGCGCCGTCGGGGTGGGCGGTCCGGACGAGGGTGCCGAGCTCGAAGATCCGGCCGAGCACGCTGGCGGTCTGCAGGAGCTCGCGGGTCGGCTCGTCCAGCTGCGCCAGCCGTCGCGACAGCACCTCGTGCACGGCGGCGGGCGGCTGCGGCTCGGCCATCAGCGCGGCGACGTCGCCGCGCTCGCGGGCCAGGCGGGCGTACTCGACGAGGAAGAACGGGTTGCCCTCCGTACGCCGGCGCAGGGCGTCGGTCTCGGAACCGGTCGGCTCGGCCTCGGTGATCTGGGCGAACACCTGGGCGGTCGCGTCGGCGCTGATGCCGCGCAGCTGCAGCCGCAGGGCGTGCTTGCGCGCCAGCGCCTCGGCCACCTCGGCGAGCGCTCCCTCCGGCGGCGGGTGCTCGCGCCAGGTCGTGAGCACCAGCAGCCGCGGGCCGGTGCCCTCGGCGACCGCTGCCTCGGTGAGCAGCCGCAGCACCCGCAGGCTGGAGGTGTCGGCCCAGTGCAGGTCGTCGATCACCAGCATCAGCGGTGCGGCGGTCGCAGCGGTGAGCACCGCCTCGACCACGGTCTCCCAGGCGCGGAACGCCGCGCCGCCGTCGTCGTCGGCCGAGTCGCTGGTCGGCAGCTCCGACCCGAGCCGCTCGAGGACGGTGGCCCAGGGCCAGAGCGCGGGGGCGCCGTCGTCCTGGGAGCAGCGGCCCCATGCGATCGTCATCCCGTGGTCGGCGGCGTACAGCGCCGTCTCGATGGCCAGCCGGCTCTTGCCGATGCCGGGCTCGCCGGTGAGCGCCACGAAGGCCGGTGAGCGGTCGCCGCCGGCGACCACCCGGTCGACGAGGTCGGTGAGCGCCGTGAGTTCCTCCTCGCGCCCGGCCATCGACCAGCCCCACGGGGAGGGGAACGGCAGCGGCGCGTGCTCCTGGGTGGCTGCGGTGCTCGGCGCCGGGGGAGGAGCCGCCGGCGCCGGCTCGGGGACGGTGGTCGTCTCCTGGCGCAGCACCGCGGTCTGCACGGCGCGCAGCTCGGCGCCGGGCTCGAGGCCGAGCTCCTCGTCGAGCACGTCGCGGACCTGGCGCAGCACCGCGAGGGCGTCGGCCTGGCGTCCGGAGCCGGCGAGGGCGAGCGCGCGCAGCGCCCAGGCCCGCTCGCGCAGGGGGTGCTGTCGGGTCAGGGCGTCGAGCTCGGCGGCGACCGTGGCGTGCAGACCGAGCAGGATGCCGAGCGCGGCGCGGTCCTCGGTGGCCAGCACCCGCAGCTCCTCGAGCCGGGCGCGCTCGGTCTCGGCGGCGGCGACCTCGCCGAGGTCGGCGAAGGGGACGCCGCGCCACCGGCCGAGCGCCTGGTCGAGGGTGCGGTGCAGGGCGTCCAGCCCGCCGGCGTCGGGGGAGCCGGGTGGCAGCGCCCGGCCCCGGCACAGGGCGTCGGCCAGCGGGGCGACCTGCGAGTGCGCCGTGGCGACGGCCTGCTCGAAGGCGGCGGTGTCGAGGTCCTCCTCGGGGAGGCGGAGCGCGTAGCCGGGCTGCTCGGTGACCAGCAGGGTGCCGCCGCCGCGGGTGGTGCGCCCGGGCTCGAGGGCCCGGCGCAGGCCGGCGACGTACCCCTGCAGGGTGCCGGAGACGCCCGGCGGAGGAGCGCCGTTCCAGACCATGTCCGCGAGCGTGTCGACGGCGACGGCGCGGCCGCGGTGGAGGGCGAGCGCCGCCAGGAGGGCGCGCTGCTTGGGGCCGCCCAGGTTGATCGGCCCGGAGTCGTCGGAGGCCACGGTCGTGCCGAGGACGCCGATCTGCATGGCGAGAGGATAGGGCGGGAGGCAGGACACAGGCAGGACATTGTGGCGATGTGCCCGGGACAGCGGGAGCGGCACCGTCCGGAGGCAACCACCTCTGGAAGGAATCCTGCTGATGAGTCCCACTCTCCGCTCCACCGCTTCCCCCGCGTCCGTCGAGGTCCGAGCTCGGGTCCGCCCCGGGCGGTGGCGACGGGCCGGGATCGCGGTCGCCGGCCTCCTCGCCTGCGCCCTCCCGACGATGTTCACCGTCAACATCACCCGCATGCTCCTGGTGGGCGAGCTCTCCGAGCACCGCTTCCACCAGCTGACCGGCCAGGGACTGCTGCTCTTCGCGCTCTGGCTGGGCGGTCTGGTGCCGCTGCTGCGCGCCGGCTGGTCCGGCGCGCGGCCCTCCGCCACCGCCGGCCTCCTGCACGTGGTGTTCGTGGTGACGGGGTGCGTGTGCTCCCTCGCAGCGCCGGGCGGCGGTGCGCCCTTCCTCACGGGCGTGATCGCGGTGACCGGCGCGCTGGTCTGGCTCGCGATCCCGGTGCGGCCCCGACTGCGACTCGAGGTGCGGCCCCACCCGCTGCTCACGCCGGTCGCGCTGGCGGCCGCCGCGGTCGCCACGCCGTACGTCCTGGACCAGGTGGCACTGCAGAACGCGGCGACCGGCCACCACGCACAGAACCCGCACTTCTTCGACATGGCGTGGCTGGTGAGCACCCTCGTCGTCCTCGGTGTGGCTGCGGCAGTACTGCCGGCGGCGCGGGTGCTGGCCGTCCTGGCGGGCGCAGGCCTGGCCTGGACGGGCTCGATCGGCCTGGTGCTCGACGCCGACCGCGGTGCGATGGGGGCCGCGGTCGCTGTCGGCGTGATCCTGGCCGTCTCCGCCGGCCTGCTCGCGGAGCGTCGCGAGACGCCCACGGCCGGCCGCTCGCTGCTCTAGGATCCGCGCCATGTCGAGCACCCGGGCGGCGACCCTCGCTGCCCTGGTGGCCGCCGTCGCCGTCGCGGCGGCGGCCACCGCCATCGCGCTCGTGGCGGCCGACGACGCCTGGCACCGCGAACTGGCGCACGACGTGCCGGTCGATGCCGCCGTCGGAGTGTCGTACGCCGCCGCTGCGGCGCTGGTGCTCGCGGGCACCGGCGGTCGCCGCATCGGATGGCTGCTGCTGGGGATCGGCCTCTCGGGTGCGGGCGCTGCGCTGACATCGGCGATCGCCGCGACCGCGACCGAGCCCTCGACGCTGGCGTCCGGCGCCCTGTTCGTGCAGAGCTGGATCTGGGTCCCCGGGTTCGTCCCGCTGCTGACCGTCGTGCCGCTGGTCTACCCCGACGGCTGGTTGCCGAGCCGGTCCTGGCGTCCGGTGCTCATCGCATCGGTCCTCGGCATGATGCTGCTCGCCGCCGGCTCCGCGCTCTACCCCGAGGGGACGCAGGGAGCGGCCGACCTGCAGAAGCCCTGGACCCATGAGCGCGCCGCGCAGCTCCTCGACGTCGCGGCAGCGGTGCTGCTGGTGCCCGTCGTGGTGGCCGTGCTCGTCGCCCTGGTGGTGCGCTGGCGTCGCGCGGCGGGCCTGGTGCGGCGGCAGGTCGCGGTGCTGGTGGGCGCGGCCGCGGTGCTCGTGATCGACACCGCGCTCCAACCCGTGCTCGGGGACGCCCTCGGCGTCGCGACCCAGGTCCTCGCCGTCGCCTTGGTCCCAGCCGCCATCGGGGTGGCCGTGACCCGTCACCGGCTCTACGACCTGGACCTCGCGTTGTGCCGCGCGGTGAGCGGAGCCAGCCTCGCGGTCTGCTTGGCCTGCATCTACCTCACCCTGTTCACAGTGACCTCCGCGATCGTGCCCGGTGGCGCCACCAGCGGCGCCGCTGCGGCGGCCGCCGTGTGCGGCCTGCTTCTCCACCCGCTCGGGGCCCGACTCAGCCGCGGCGTCGACCGGCTCTTCTACGGCGAGCGGGCCAGGCCGGAACGTCTGCTCGAGGTGGTCGCGTCCGGGCTGCGCGAGGGCGTGGACCTCGGCGAGGTGCCGCGACGCCTGTGCCGCGCGGTCGTCGAGTCGCTGCGGCTGGGCTCGGCGGAGATCGTGCTCGGCGACGACGTCGAGGGTCGGCCGACGGCCTCGGTCGGCACCGCGTCCGGCCCTGCCACGGACCTGCCGATGGAGCACCGCGGAGAGATCGTCGGCCGGCTCCGGGTCACGGCGCGCGCCGGTGAGCGGGCCGTGACCGAGCGCGACGCCGAGATCCTGCGGATGGTGTGTGACCAGGTCGCCCCGGCCGTCGCGGCGCTGCTGCTGTCCGAGCGGCTCCACCACAGCCGGGCCGCGCTGGTCACCGCGCGCGAGGAGGAGCGCCGACGACTGCGCCGTGACCTCCACGACGGCGTGGGCGCGGCGCTCGCCGGCGTACGCCTGCAGGTCGAGACCGCGCGGGACCTCGTCGCCGATCCGGTCACGGGCGGGTTGCTGGAGTCCGCGGCGGCCGGGGTCGCGACCGCCGTGGACGACCTGCGAGGCATCACCGAGGACCTGCGGCCGCCGGCCCTCGACGATCTCGGGCTGGGAGCCGGACTCCGCGGGATCGCCGACCGGATGTCGGCGCCCGGCACGCAGGTGGACGTCGTGATCGATCCGGCGCTCGATGCCGCAGGGCTCCCGGCGGCGATCGAGGTCGCGTGCTACCGGATCGCGGCGGAGGCAGTGGCCAACGCCGTCCGGCACGCCGACGCCCAGCGGATCTCGGTGCGTCTGTGCGCCGGGGACGGCGCCCTCTCGCTCCTGGTCGAGGACGACGGACGCGGGCTGCCCGAGCGGGTGCGCCCGGGAGCCCTGGGGCTCACCTCGATGCGGCAGCGCGCGGACGAGATCGGCGGGCTGCTCGACGTGGTCAGCGACCGTCGCGGGACGCGCGTGCGCGCCGAGCTGCCCCTGGAGGCGCGATGACCCGGATCCTGCTGGTGGACGACCACCCGCTGTTCCTCGACGGCGTGAAGGCGGCCCTGACCGGCGCCGGCGACCTCGAGGTGGTCGGCGAGGCGCACGACGGCGCCACCGCCGTCGCCGGCGCACG
>NZ_JANINT010000159.1 GCF_024509035.1 Nocardioides sp.
GGTGCGGACGGGCTGGCCTGTAGGCCGGGTTCTGTCCCCGGCGAGCCGGGGGGCGACCATCCATCTACGGGTGCCGTTGCCGACACCCTCCAGCGGTCTACCCGCGCACTCGGGCGGGCCGCCCTCGAACGTGCGCGCATCCCGTGCAAGCACGGGACTTCTTGACCTTGCTCCAAGTGGGGTTTGCCGAGCCGGCCGGGTCACCCCGGTCGCTGGTGGTCTCTTACACCACCGTTTCACCCTTACCCCTCTCCGCCGGAGCGGGGAGGGGCGGTCTGTTCTCTGTGGCACTGTCCCGCGGGTCACCCCGGGTGGGTGTTACCCACCACTCTGCCCTGTGGAGCCCGGACCTTCCTCGGGGAGTCACCTCCACGCGGTCGCCCGGCCAGCCCATCCGCGGCTCAAGGATAGCGGCGGATCCGGGCCTGTGCGTCGGCGTACGACGTCGCGGTCGGTGGAGCCTCCCCGTCGCGCACCGCGGTCGCCACGTGCACGGCGGCGTCGATGGCGGCGCGGTAGGGGAGCGAGCCGGTGCTGACCCGGCGGACGCCCAGGTCGGCGAGCTCGCGCAGCGACAGCCCGGGCGTGATCAGGAGGTTCAGCGGCGCGGGCACGGCGGCGGCGATCTCGCGGATCGCCGCCGGGTCCGTCAGACCGGGCACGAAGACGCCGTCGGCTCCGGCCTCGACGTACGCGAGTGCCCGCGCGACCGTCGCGGGCACCGTGTCGTCCTCGTGGAACCAGTAGGTGTCGATGCGGGCGTTGACGAACACGTCCGGGCTGCGCTCCTTGACCGCGGCGACCTTGGCGGCGAGCACCGTGGGGTCGACCAGGTGGCCGGCGGCGCTGTCCTCGAGGTTGACCCCGGCGACACCGAGCGAGGCCAACGAGTCGACGTACTCCGCGACCTCCGTGGGGTCGTCGGAGTAGCCGTCCTCGATGTCGACCGAGAGGTGGACGGGCAGCCGGGCCAACCGGGCGGCGAGCACCGCGTTGGCCTCGCGGGTGACGCCGTCCCCGTCCGGGAACCCCGCCGACGTCGCGACCCCGAAACTGGTGGTCCCGATCGCGGGGAACCCCGCCTCGACGAACCCGAGCGCGGACGGCACGTCCCAGGCGTTCGGCAGCAGCAGCGGCAGGTCGGCGTGGTGCAGCGCGCGGAAGGAGGAGGACATGGCGCGAGTCAACCAGCGTCAGGAGTCGGCGTCACGGGTGCAGCGTCACGGGTGCAGCGCACGGTGCCGGCCAACGGGGTGCCGGTGCCGCCCCAGGTGCGGCTCGTGCCCGTGCCGCGCGAGGTAGCGCATCGCGACGACGACCACGACCGTGGTGAGCAGGCTGGAGAGCAGCACCTCGTCGCGGGTGAGCCCGTCGACGTACGGCTGGAGGTCGTCCTCTGTCGACGAGCCGAACACCCACTCGCTGGTGAGCAGCCCGGCCCCGACGCAGGCGACCGTGCCGATCGCGGCTGCCCACGCCCGGCGTGTCCAGCTCCCGCCGACCAGCAGTCCTGCCGCGACGCCGAAGACGAGCGCGATGGCGGCGAGCAGGGCCGACCCTTCGAGTCCCAGGTCCCACTGCACGGCAGTGCCTCCCTTCGGGGGTCCTCCTCCCACGGTGGCCGAGGGCCGGCACCCGCGCTAGAGGATGAGGTCCCGACGACGACCCGCCCGGGAATCCGCCGCCCTCCGCAAGCGTTGGAGGGTCGTGAACGACTTCGACCAGCAGATCAGCCAGATCCAGGCGCCGCCGGTCGTCTTCCCGGGTCAGGCCGGCCCGGAGTCGGCGTACCGCACGGCGTTCGACCTGCTCGCCCGGCGAGCGCCCCGCGAGGCGCTCGACGTGCTCGAGCCGGCTCTCGCCGAGGAGCCCGACAACACCGGCCTGCGGATGCTGCGCGCCTGGGCGTTCCTGATGCGCGCGCAGCTGCAGCGCGCGGAGGAGGAGCTCGGGAGCCTCGTCGAGGAGAACCCTGCCGACGACTGGGTGCGGCACGCCCTCGGACGGTGCCTGGAGCGGCAGAGCAGGTACGCCGAGGCGCTCCCGCACCTGCGCCTCGCGGCGACGATGAGCGGCGACCCCGAGCACGACGTCGCCGTGCTGCGCGTGGAGCGGCGTCTCGCGGAGACCGGCGAGACGTCGTACGACGACCTGGTCTAAGCCTCGAGGCTGAGGCGCCTCTCAGGGCAGCGTCAGCACCTCGGCCCCGGTGGGCGTGACCAGCAGCGTGTGCTCGAACTGCGCGCTGCGGCGCCGGTCGCGGGTGAGCACGGTCCAGCCGTCCTCGGCCATGTCCCACTCGTGGGTGCCGAGGTTGAGCATCGGCTCGATCGTGAACGTCATGCCGGTCTCGATCACGGTGTCGTAGGCCGGGTCGTCGTAGTGGGGCACCACGAGCCCGCTGTGGAACGCGGTGCCGATGCCGTGCCCGGTGAACTCGCGGACCACGCCGTAGCCGAACCGTGCGGCGTAGGACTCGATGACCCGGCCGATGACGTTGATCCGGCGGCCGGGCTTCACGGCCTTGATGCCGCGCTCGAGCGCCTCACGGGTGCGCTCGACCAGCAGTCGCGACTCCTCGTCGACGTCGCCGGCCAGGAACGTCGCGTTGGTGTCGCCGTGGACCCCGTCGAGGTACGCCGTCACGTCGATGTTGACGATGTCGCCGTCCTCGACCACCCGATCGTCGGGGATGCCGTGGCAGACGACCTCGTTGACGCTGGCGCACAGCGACTTGGGGAAGCCGCGGTAGCCGAGCGTCGAGGGATAGGCGCCGTGGTCGCAGAGGAACTCGTGGCCGATCCGGTCGAGCTCGTCGGTGGTGACGCCCGGGGCGACGTGCGCGCCGACCAGGTCGCGGGCCTGCGCCGCCAGGCGCCCGGCGACCCGCATCCGCTCGACGGTCTCGGCGTCCTTGACCTCGCTGCCGGCGAACCGGGCAGGCGCCTCCTTGCCGACGTACTCGGGTCGCGGGATGGAGGCGGGCACGTCGCGGAGCGGGAACGTCACCCGACGAGTGTAGTTTCGGGCGACATGAGCCAGTTCTGGTACTGCGTGCGCCACAAGCGGGTCGAGGACGAGACGAACCTGTGCCCGCCGATCGACCGGCTGGGCCCCTACGCGTCGCGAGCGGAGGCCGAGCAGGCCCTCGAGACCGCCGAGCGGCGCAACGAGGAGTGGGACAACGACCCCGACTGGAACGACGACGTCGAGCAGTAGTTCCCGTGACCAAGCCCGGACGGCGCCCCCGCGGGCGCCCTGACGTGTCGCCCTGGCCGTTCGTCGGGATGGCCGGCATGGCGTGCGCGTTCTTCCTGTACGCCGCGAGCGGGCTCGTCGCGCCCTGGTGGGCGGTGGTCGTGCTGCTGGTCGTGTGGGTCGCGCTGTTCGTCGTGGCCTGTGCGTGGTGGTCGCTGCACCCGCGCTGGGTGCCCGGTCTCGCAGTGTTCGCGATCGTGCTGTGGTTCGTCAGCGTCACCGCCGGTGGCGCGCTGCTCGGCTGGAGCGCCTGAGGGCGCGCGACCGCGGCGCCGAGAGGCACGCGCACGTTGACCCGCCCGAAAGTTTCGGGCGGGTCGACGTGGGTTCAGCGCAGGCGCACGTGCGCGCTGATCACCGGGTGGTCCGTGGTCGCCGCGACCAGCGGCGAGCGGTCGATGCGCGGGTCGTCGAACTCGGCGTACTTGTTGCCGAAGATCCAGTCCACGCCCGACCGCGGCGGGTTGCACGGCCCGCCCTTCGGGTTCGAGCCGCCGATGAAGGAGTGCATGACGCCGTTCTGTGTGAACGGGCAGAAGTACGCCGCGCGGTCGTTCATGTCACCGGTCATGAACACCGGCGCGTGGCGCTGGCGGGTGAGCACCCGGGTCACGCCGCGCTGGATCGCGGTCGCCTCGCGCCGCCACTTCGCCGCGTTGCCGCGGGTGTCGGACGGGTTGTGGGTGTTCATCACGTAGATCACCCGGTTGCTCACCAGCGAGCGCAGCCCGACGACCGGCATGTAGCGGGTGTTGCCGTGGAAGTACGGCACCGGCACCGACCAGCCCTCGACGAACGCGAACCGGTCCGTGCGCCACGCGATGGAGTTGTCGGTGTCCCACTCCGCGCCCGTGTAGACCGCCCAGCGACCGCCCACCGCGGACAGGAAGCGGTCGTACTGGGGGCGCTGGAACTCCTGCAGGCCGACGACGTCGACGTGCGTGCGGCGCAACACCTTGAGCGCCTTGGTGAGGCGTACGTCGGAGGTCTCGAAGCCCCGCCGGCCGTGGCGACCGTCGGTGTGGTCGGCGCCGAGCACGTTGAACGACGCGATCACGAACTCGTCGGGCGGGCCGGCCGAGGCGGGCGCGGCGCCGACGGACGCGAGGGTTCCGAGCGCGGCGGCGAGGGCGAGCAGGGCAGCGCGGAGCGAGCGGGCCATGTCTAGACGGTCGGTCGGCACCCGGCGGTCCTGATGACCCGAAGGGGTGATTCTCCCGCCGGCTCCGGTGCGCCTCAGGGCTCGGGGTGCGGTCGGACCCGCAGCCGCGTGATCCGGTGCCGGTCGACCGCTGACACGACGAGCTCGCGGTCGCCGACGACGACCGTGTCGCCGCGGACGGCCAGCCGGCCGAGCTGGTGCACCACGAAGCCGGCAGCGGTCTCGTAGGGCCCGTCCTCGAGCTCGACGCCGGTGCGCTCGCCGAACTCCTCGATCGTCAGGCCGGCATCCAGCTCGCCGGCCACCTCGGGGTCCTCCTGGTCGTACTCGTCGTGGATCTCCCCGACCAGCTCCTCGACCAGGTCCTCCAGCGTGACGATGCCGTCGGTGCCGCCGTACTCGTCGACGACGACGGCGATGTGGCTGCCCTCGGCGCGCATCCGCGACAGCGAGGGGAGCACCCGGTTGGTCGCCGGGAGGTGCAGGATCTCGCGGGTCAGCGTGCGCACCGGTGCAGCCGGGTCCGCGCCGAGAAGGTCGCGCACGTGCAGGAAGCCGCGCACGTCGTCGAGGCCGGTGCCGGTGACCGGGAAGCGGGAGTAGGGGCTGGTGCGCGCGATCGTCACCGCGTCGGACACCGGCAGCGACGCCG
>NZ_JANINT010000160.1:0-3353 GCF_024509035.1 Nocardioides sp.
ACTGGATGAAGTCGGCGACCACGAGGTAGTAGCCGCAGTAGCCCTTCTGGGAGATGATCGCGAGCTCCATCTCGACCCGGTCCTTGACGTCCTGGGTCAGCCGCTCGCCCGGGTAGCGGGCCTCGATGCCGCGCCACACCTCCTTGCGGAACCAGCTCTCCTCGGTCTCCCCCGCCGGCACGTCGGCGCGCGCCATGTAGCCACCGGTCGACTCGACGAACTCGACCTCGCAGCGCTCGGCGATCGCCAGGGTGTTGTCGCACGCCGCCTCGAGGTCGTAGGCCTCCCAGAGCGCGCGCATTTCGGCCGGGGACTTGATGTAGTAGCCACCGCCGTCGAACTTGAGCCGGTTGGTGTCGGAGAGCCGCTTGCCCGAGGCCACGCAGATCAGGGCGTCGTGGGCGTCGGCGTCCTCGGGGTTGTTGTAGTGGGAGTCGTTGGAGGATCTCCTTGTCCATCCGCGGCTTGTAGAAGTAGCCCTCGAGGCTGGAGCGCGACGAGAGCCGGAAGAGGTTGTGCATGCCCTCGGTGTTCTCGGCCCACATCGTCATGTGGGTGTAGGCGCCGCCACCGGCGACGTCGTCGCCGCCCTCCTCGGCGACGTCGCCCTTGCCCCACCGGACCCGGCGTCGCTCACCACGCGAGGTGCCGGGCGTGATGTATGCCTCGATGCCGATGATCGGCTTGATGCCGTGCTTGCGCGCCTTGGAGTAGAAGTCGTAGGCGCCGTGGAGGTTGCCGTGGTCGGTCATCGCGATGGCCGGCATCCCCAGGTCGACCGCTCGGGCGAAGAGCCCGTTGAGCAACGAGGCCCCGTCGAGCATGGAGTACTCGGTGTGGACGTGGAGGTGGACGAAGGAGTCCTGTGAGCCGTTCGCCATCGTCGCGGGCCACTCCTCGGCTGTGCGGTCTTCGTGGGGTCGTGCGGGCATGCCTGACAGAGCCGCGAACCGGTCGTCGGCGCCGTGGGGGGAAGAACGCCAGACTACGCGACCGCGGGCCTCGATGGTGGCACCCGCCGCCGACAGTGCGGTGCGTCAGTCGCTGGCCGCGTCGAGACTCTCGGTGATGATCGTGTGCACGATCCGCGCCAGCCGCTCCGAGCCGAGTGCGGGCGCCCGGCGTGCCATCGCGTCGGCGATCTGCCGCTCGCGGGCAGGATCACGGGCATGGTCGGTCTTGAACTCCTGCACGGCGCGGGTGAGCGCCGCGCGCCGGGCCAGCAGGTCGCCCAGCTGCTCGTCGACCTCGTCGATCAGCCCGCGCAGGAAGCGCAGCGGGTCGGATCCGGGCCAGACCATCCGGATGTCAGGGCTGCGCTCCTCGTTGGCGGAGCCGTCGGTGCTCTCGAGCTCGAGCAGTCCGTGGGCGGCGTAGAAGGCGCGGGCCTGCTGGTTGACCTCGAAGACCCACAGGCAGAACCCGTCGGGACGCCGGGCCTTGACGACCTCCATGAGCGCCGAGCCGACGCCCTCACGCGCGTGGGCGGGCAGCACGTAGAGATCGTCGAGCCAGGTGTCGGTGAGGCGGGCGTACCCGACCACGAGACCGTCGTGGTCGGCCACCCACACCTCGTCCTCGTGGAGGCGAGCGGCGAGCCACCGGCGCACGTCGTCGTCACCGTGGACCGCCGGCGGCATCGAGGCTGCGTGCCGGCTGGCGATGTGCACGTCGGCGACTGCGGCGGCGTCGGCCTCCGTGGCGGGTCGCAGGACCAGCGCGCTAGTCGGCATCCCGAATCACCTCGAGCGCGTGCGCGAGGTCGGCCGGGTAGTCCGTCTCGAACTCGACGTGCTCACCGGAGTCCGGGTGGTCGAAGCCCAGGCGCACCGCGTGCAGCCACTGCCGCTCGAGCCCGACCCGCTTGGCCAGGGAGGGGTCGGCCCCGTAGGTCAGGTCGCCGACGCACGGGTGCTTGAGCGCGGCCATGTGCACCCGGATCTGGTGGGTGCGCCCGGTCTCGAGGTGGATCTCGAGCAGGCTCGCGAACCGGTGCGCCTCGAGGGTCTCGTAGTGCGTCACGCTGTGCCGCCCGTCGGCCATCACCGCGAACTTGTAGTCGGCCTTCGGGTGCCGGCCGATGGGAGCGTCGATCGTGCCCTCGTGCGGGTCGGGGTGGCCCTGCACGAGCGCGTGGTAGACCTTGTCGACCGTCCGGTGGCGGAAGGCGTTCTTGAGCACGGAGTAGGCGTGCTCGGACTTGCAGATCACCATCACGCCCGAGGTGCCGACGTCGAGACGCTGGACGATGCCCTGGCGCTCGGACGCGCCGCTGGTGGAGATGCGGAAGCCCGCGCCGGCCAGGTGGCCGACCACGGTGGGACCCGACCAGCCGGGCGAGGGGTGGACCGCGACCCCGACGGGCTTGTCGATCACGACGATGTCGTCGTCGTCGTGGATGATCTTGATGCCCTCGACGATCTCGGGCACCACGGCCAGCGGGTCGGCCTCCACCGGGATCGTGACGTCGACGGTCGATCCGGGGAGCACGCGGTCGCTCTTGCCGACGGGAGCCCCGTCGACCAGCACGTGGCCGGCGGCGATCAGCTCGGCGCCGCGGGTGCGGGACAGACCGAACATCCGGGCGAGCGCGGCGTCGACCCGCTCCCCGGCGAGCCCCTCGGGCACCGAGAGCACCCGGTGGTCGGCAGTCCTGCTCACGCGTCGGCCTCCGGCTCAGCGGCCTCGCCGTCTCGGCGGCGATCCTCGCGGTCGTCGTCGCGCGACACGCGGGTCCCGTCGATGTGGATGCCGCGGTAGACCTGCAGGAGGATCAGGCCCGCAGCGACGTCGATGCAGATGTCCGCGACGTTGAAGATCGGCCAGTGCGGCAGCATGAAGAAGTCGATGACGTGCCCGCGCAGCGGTCCGGGCGACCGGACGAGCCGGTCGGTGAGGTTGCCGCCGACGCCCGCGAGCAGCAGACCGAACGCGAACGCCCAGCCCACGCTGCCGACGCGGCGCGCCAGGTAGAGCACCACCAGCACGGCCACGATCGCCACCACGCTGAAGACCTCGGTGTAGGCCGTGCCGGTGCTGAAGGCGGCCCCGGGGTTGCGCGTGAGGTGCAGCTGGAACAGGTCGCCGACCAGCTGCACGTCGGGCCGGTCGCTCAGCAGCTCGACGGCCAGGATCTTGGTGACGATGTCCACGGCGTACGCCGTGAGTGCGACAGCGGCGAAGACCGCGAACGGGCGGCGCCGGGGGTCGGGGTGGGCCGGATCGGTCTGGTCGCCGGTCAGCGACGCTCCTCGCGCTGCTTGCATGTCATGCACAGTGTGGCACGGGGGAACGCCATGAGCCGCATCTTGCCGATGGGGTTGCCGCACGACTCGCACACGCCGTACGTGCCG
>NZ_JANINT010000160.1:3363-5057 GCF_024509035.1 Nocardioides sp.
CGATGCGCGTCAGCGCACGCTCGATCTGGGCGAGCTTGTCGCGCTCGCTGTTGAGCACGGTGAGCTCGTGGTCGCGCTCGAAGCTGGTCGCCCCGAGGTCGGCCTGGTCCTGACCTGCGCCGTCGCCCGAGTCGCGCATCAACCCGTCGAGCTCGTTCTCCTGGGCGGCGATGACCTCGGCGCTGTGCTCGCGCTGTTCGTGGAGCTCGTCGAGCACCTCCTTCAGCTCCGCCTTCGTCCACGAGGCCTCGCCCTCCTGGACGACCAGCGCGCTGACCGGCGCCTTCTTGGCGGACGCCTTCGTGGCGGGCGCCTTCTTGGCGGGGGCCTTCTTCGCGGGCGGGTTGGTCACAGGAGCTGCCTTCGTGGCCGGGGCCGGGGTCGCGGCCGGGGTCGTCAACTTCTCGGGGGTCTTCTTGGCGGGGGCCGCCTTCTTGGCCGGGGCCGCCTTCTTGGCCGGGGCCGCCTTCTTCGCCGGGGCCGCCTTCTTCGCCGGGGCCGCCTTCTTCGCAGGAGCCGCCTTCTTCGCTGGAGCCGTCTTCTTCGCCGGGGCCGCCTTCGTGGCCGGGGCCGCCTTCTTCGCCGGGGCCGCCTTCGTCGCAGGAGCCGCCTTCTTCGCCGCAGCCGCCTTCGTGGCGGATCCGTTCTTCTTCGAGGATGCGGCGACCGGCTCGGCCGGCGCCGCCTTGGCGGGTCGGCGACCGATCACCTTGCGGGCGGCTGACGCCGCCTGGCCAGCGAGCGACTTCCTCGTGGAGCGAGCCATGGTCGGGCCTCCTCAGGCCTCAGCGACTGCAGCTGCAGCCGCAGGTGTGCGTGGAGGGTAGCCGGTGAGGCCAAGACCCACCAATGCGGCACACCGTGCCGTCTCCGACGAACCCGCGAAGCCCGGAACGACGCCGCGGCCGGCCCCAGGGGGCCGGCCGCAGCGTCACGTCGCAGGAGTACGACTCAGGAGTCGTCCTCGCCCAGGATCGAGCGCAGGCGCTTGGGCGCCGGAGCCTCGTCACCGGAGGACATCGGGGCCTCGGTGGACCCACTCAGCGCCTCCAGCTGCTGGGTGAAGTAGCTCTTGAGGCGAGAGCGGTACTCGCGCTCGAAGGAGCGGAGGTTCTCGACCTCACCGTTGAGCTTGTCGCGCTCCTTCTCGAGGTCGCCGAACATCTGGCGGCGGCGCTCGGCGGTCTCGGAGTCGAGCATCTGGGCACGGGTCCGCGCGTCGGACTCCATGCGGTCGGCCTTGACCTTGGACTCCGACTCGAGTCGCTCGGCCTTGGTGCGGGCCTCGCCGACGATCTTGTCGGCCTCGTTCTTGGCGTCCTCGACGAGCTCGTCCGCGTTGCGGGTCGCGATCTCGAGCAGTCGGGCCGCGGCGTTCGACGCCTCGGGGACCGTCTCCACCCGGATCGTCTCGACCGGGCTCGCCGCCACCATCGGGCTGGGCGTCGCCACCGGCGTCGGCTCCTGGTCGGGGGCCTTCTCCTCGGCGCGCTGGGGTGCGGCCTCGCTCGGCGCGCCGCTACCACTCTGGGCCGCGGCCAGCTTCGACCGGAGGTCTTCGTTCTCCTTCGTCAGACGCGCGAGCTCGGCCTCGACCTCGTCCAGGAACTGGTCGACCTCGCCCATGTCGTAGCCCTCGCGGAGCCGGACGGGAGTAAAGCGCTTGTTGCTCACGTCCTCAGGCGTCAGCGGCA
>NZ_JANINT010000161.1 GCF_024509035.1 Nocardioides sp.
AGCTCGGCACACACGGCGTCGTACGCCGGCTCGCTGACCGGTCCGGGCGCCGCGGCCTGCCACGTGGGACGCCGGCCCTTGCGCGCGTCGCCGTACAGCGTGAACTGGCTGACCACCAGGACCGGTGCGCTGATGTCGGAGGCGGACTGCTCGTCGCGCAGCAGCCGCAGGTCCCAGATCTTGCGGGCCATCCACGCGATCTCGTCCGCGCCGTCGTCGTGGGTCACGCCGAGGTAGACCAGCAACCCCGGCTCCTCGATCGCGCCGACCACCTCGCCCTCGACGCTGACACTGGCCCGCAGGACGCGCTGGATGACCGCTCGCACCCCGACAGTCTGCCTCTGGCACGATGCGATCGTGCCAACGACGTCACCCGACCAGATCCTCATCACCGTCGCCCCGACCGGCGCCGAGACCACCAAGGAAGACTGCCCCCAGCTCCCGACCACCCTCGAGGAGCTCGTGCAAGCCGCCCAGGAGTGCGAGGCCGCGGGCGCGGCGATGATCCACGTCCACATCCGGGACGCCGACCACCGCCCGACGCTCGACCCGACCCGCCTGAAGGACACCGTCCAGGCGCTGCGCGAGCAGACCGGCCTGGTGGTCCAGCTCTCCACCGGAGGCTCGGTCCACGACCCGCTCGAGCACCGGCTCAAGGTGCTCGACGCCCAGCCCGACTCGTGCAGCCTGACGATGGGCACCACCAACTTCGGCGACGACGTCTTCTCCAACCCCTGGCCGTTCATCTGCGAGCTCTACCAGCTCAGCCAGGAGCGCCAGGTCGTGCCGGAGTTCGAGCTCTTCGACCTCGGCCACGTGCACGCGCTGCGCCGGCTGCTCGACACCTACGGCCTGCCGTACGGCGGCAAGGTGCACTGCGACTTCGTGATGGGCGTGCCGGGCGGCATGCCCGGCACCGCCGCCGCGCTCGTCGCGGGCGTCGGGCTGCTCCCCGAGGAGGTCACGAGCTGGTCGGCCACCGGCATCGGCCGCAGCACGCTGCCGGTGATGTTCGCGGCGCTGTCGATGGGCGGCCACCTGCGCGTCGGCATGGAGGACGTGCTCACGCTGGCCCGGAGGGTGCCGGTCGAGCGCAACAGCCAGCTCGTCGAGCGCGCGGTCAGCGCCGCGGCGCTCGCCCAGCGCACGCCGATGTCACCGGACGACGCGCGAGCCCTGATCGGGCTGGCGTAGGTCAGGCGTTCTGCTCGACCGACGTCTCACGGGCGTCGGCGGCGACGGCCTTCTGGTCCTTGGCTGGCAGCACGAAGCGGTAGCCGACGTTGCGCACGGTCCCGATGAGCGTCTCGTTCTCGGGGCCGAGCTTGGCGCGGAGGCGGCGTACGTGCACGTCGACGGTGCGGGTGCCGCCGAAGTAGTCGTAGCCCCACACCTCCTGCAGTAGCTGCTGGCGGCTGAAGACCCGCCCGGGGTGCTGGGCGAGGAACTTGAGGAGCTCGAACTCCTTGAACGTCAGGTCCAGCGGCCGCCCGCCGACCTTCGCGGTGTACGTCGCGTCGTCGACGAGCACCTCGCCGGACCGGATCACGTGCGAGTCGGGGTCGTCGGCGTCGCGGCGCGCGGCGAGGCGGCCGATCGCGAGCTTGATGCGCGCCTCGAGCTCGGCGGGGCCGCAGGTGTGCAGCACGACGTCGTCCATGCCCCAGTCGTGCAGCACGACGGCGAGGCCGCCCTCGGTGCAGATCAGCAGCACGGGGACGTCGGTGCCGGTGGTGCGGATCAGGCGGCACAGGTCGCGGGCGTGCGCGAGGTCCTGGCGGCCGTCGACGAGCAGCAGGTCGGAGTCGGGAGCCTCGAGCAGGGCGCTGCCCTCGGCGGGGAGGATCTTGACCTGGTGGCCGAGCAGCGAGAGCGCGGGCAGGACCTCCGCGGACGGCTGCAGCGCGCTGGTGAGAAGCAGGAGCGTGCTCATGACTGGTCTCCTCCCGATGGCCGGGGCGGGGACCGAAACGCAACGCTGGGCTTCGGCCGGATTTCCTGGTGCGGAACAATACCGTCACATGGGCGTCGACTTGGATCCTTCAAAGACAAATGAGACGCAGACCATCCACGTCCACTACTGGGCGGCGGCTCGGTCGGCGGCGGGGACCGGGGGTGACGAGCTGAGCGTCGACGGCCCGATCACCCTCGCCGAGGTGCTCGCCCGGGCGATCGCCCTGCACCCCGGAACCCGCCTGCCCGACGTGCTCGCGATCTGCTCGACGCTGATCGGCGACCGCCCCGTGAACGCCGAGGACCCGGGCGACGTCCTCGTGCCACCCGGGTCCTCGGTCGAGTTCCTGCCGCCGTTCGCCGGCGGCTGAGGTCACGCCTCGATCGCGGTCCGCCCACTGTCGGAGGCGTTGACCTGCACCTCGATCTTGCGCGGCTTGGCCTTCTCGGCGACCGGCACGACCAGGCGCAGCACGCCGTCGGCGTACGCCGCCTCGATGTGGTCGAGGTCGAGGTTGTCGCCCAGCACGAGCTGGCGGCTGAACATGCCGCGCGGCCGCTCGGAGGCCAGCGCCTCCCAGTCGCCGTTGCGGGCCACCCGCTCGGCGCGGACGGTCAGCACGTTGCGCTCGACGTCGAGGTCGATGCTCTCCTTGCTGATGCCGGGCAGGTCGAACTCGATGACGAAGCGGTCACCCTCGCGCCAGGCGTCCATCGGCATCACCGCGGGACGGTTCGTGGTGCCGAAGATCTGCTGGGTGAGGCGGTCGAAGTCACGGAACGGGTCCGTCGTGCGCAGCAACATCACATGTCCTCCTGGTTCCAGATGGAGTGCGGGCGAGGGTCTGCGTGAGCCCCTCATCTATATCAGCGGTTATAGGTTTCATATATTCCAACCGTCAGGCAAAATCAAGTGTCAGACGGTGGTTGAGGAGGTTGCGCCAGCAACCGTCGCGAAACCACCCCAGTGCCGCAGGAGAGGAGGACGGATGCCGGAGACGACCCGCGGCGTCTTCGCGATCTCGGTGGCGGCCGAGATGGTCTCGATGCAGATCCAGAACCTCCGCGTCTACGAGCGCCGTGGCCTCGTCGACCCCGACCGCACGCCGGGCGGCACCCGCCTCTACAGCCCCGACGACATCGACCGGCTGCACCGCATCCGCGAGCTCCTGGCCGACGGTCTCAACCTGGCCGGCATCGCGCACGTGCTGCACCTCGAGGACCGGGTGCGCCGCCTGGAGGCCGAGGTCGGTCGGCTAGAACGGCGTACGCCGGCGTCCTAGCACGGTCAGTCCCACCTCGACGGCCAGCGCACCGCCCAGCCCCCCCAGGGTGTTGGCGACCACGTCGGCGAACGTCGCGGACCGCTCGGGCAGCAGCAGACCCTGGACGAGCTCGACGGTCCCGGCGATCACGAACGCGTACGCCGTCCAGTCCTTCCAGGTGGTGCGCTGCCAGATCAGCGATCCGAGCATCGAGACCGGCATGAGGATCAAGGCGTTGCACGCGAACTCCCAGCGCGCCGGCTCGAGGGCCCAGGCGGGGGCGCCGAGGCGGGCGGCGAGCTCGGCCGTCCGGGACGCGCCCGAGGTGGGGATGGCGCCCCACGGGACGAGCAGGATGAACGCCAGCGCTGCGGAGTATCCGGTGAGGGCGAGCAGGATCGTTCGTCTCGCGAGAGCGGAGGCCACGCCTCCACCGTCTCAGGTGCGATGGAATGTCGGGGTGGTCGGCCCTGTTGAGAGGTTCATGAGCACCGGTGCATGGGTCGTCGTCGCCGCCATCGCCCTCGCGGTCGCCTTCGGTTCCTACCGTGCCCTCACCGACGGTCGGTTCCGCGGCACCCACAAGGTCCGCGACGCCACCGCCCCGGTGGTCGAGGGGAGCGACCCGGTGGTTGAGGAGGTTGCGCTAGCAACGGTCTCGAAACCACCGACCACCTGGACCCACGTGACCACGGCGATCCCCGAGGCGAAGCTCGGCGAGAAGGCCACCCTGCTCCAGTTCTCCTCGGCGTTCTGTGCCCCCTGCCGCGCGACGCGTCGCACGCTGACCGAGGTGGCCGAGGTCGTCCCGGGTGTCGAGCACCTCGAGGTCGACGCCGAGCACCACCTCGACCTGGTCCGCGCGCTCGGCGTGATGCGTACGCCGACCACGCTGGTCCTCGATGCCACCGGTCGTGAGGTCACCCGGGCGACCGGCGCGCCCCGCAAGGAGCAGGTCCTCACGGCGCTCACTCGGTCCTGATGTCCGCGATATGGACAGTCGTCTCGCTTGATGAGACGTCCGGTGGGCGACGCGGTGACGCTCTCCCTACTCTGGTCGCCATGTCCTCGACCATGCTCACCAAGCGCCGCGCAGTGGACCACTGCCGCACGCGCTCGGCGCTGTGTCGAATGCGCTGACGTAGGCCGCGCCTCTCCACTCGGAGTGCCGGCCCGTTCCCACGCCGCCGCACTCGCCAGCAGGAGAGACATGTCCACGATCGCTCAGTCACACCCCGGCTCGACCCTCGCAGCAGGTATCGACCCTCGCGGCCCGCAGTTCGCCGCCACCCTCACCTCGGTCGTCCTGATCGTGGTGCTGCTTCTCGCGCCCGGCCCGGCCGCGGCCGCGGTCCTCGCCCTCCAGGCCGCGGTCTTCGCGGTCGGGGCGACCCGCGGAGTGCAGCGCACGCCGTACGCCTGGCTGTTCCGCACCTTCGTGCGTCCGCGCCTCGCGGCGCCGACCGAGCTCGAGGACCCGGCCCCGCCGGGCTTCGCCCAGACCGTCGGCCTGGGCTTCGCGGTCGTCGGCCTCCTCGGCTTCGTGACCGGCCTCGACGCGCTCGGGCTCGTCGCCACCGGCTTCGCCCTGGTCGCCGCCCTCCTCAACGCCCTCTTCCGCTTCTGCCTGGGCTGCGAGCTGTACCTCCTCGCCAAGCGCCTCACCGCCTGAGCGCACCCGAACGCCTACCGCAACTCCTACACAGACCCCGCAGCCCGAGCTGCACAAGAAAGGTAGAAACCATGAGCCGCGAGACTTCCCTCGTCACCACCCAGTGGGTGGAGGAGCACCTCGACGACCCGACGATCGTGCTCGTCGAGGTCGACGA
>NZ_JANINT010000162.1 GCF_024509035.1 Nocardioides sp.
CCTGTGCCCCCTCGAGCACGGCCTGTTCTTCGAGCGCTTCCTCAACCCCGAGCGCCCCTCGATGCCCGACTTCGACATCGACTTCGACGACCACCGCCGCGGCGAGGTCATCAAGTACGTCACCGACAAGTACGGCGCCGACCGGGTCGCCCAGATCGCGACGTTCGGCCGGCTCAAGGCCAAGGCCGCGATCAAGGACGCCGCGCGGGTGCTGGACTACGGCTTCGCGATCTCCGATCGCATCACCAAGGCGCTGCCGCCCGACGTCATGGGCAAGGGCGTGCCGCTCAAGGACATCTTCGACCCCGCCCACAAGCGCTACGGCGAGGGCGGGGAGTTCCGGTCGCTGCACGAGTCCGACCCCGACGTGCGCCGCATCTACGAGACCGCCGTCGGCCTCGAGGGCCAGATCCGCAACTGGGGCGTCCACGCCGCCGGCGTCATCATGTCCAGCGACCCCCTGATCGACATCGTCCCGATCATGGCCCGTCCGCAGGACGGCGCGGTCATCACCCAGTTCGACTACCCGATGTGTGAGTCGCTCGGGCTGGTCAAGATGGACTTCCTGGGCCTGAGCAACCTCCACATCCTCGACGACGCGGTGGCCAACATCGAGGCCAACAAGGGCGAGAGGGTCGTCCTCGAGGAGGTCCCGTTCGACGACCGGGCGACCTACGAGCTGATGGGCCGCGGTGACACGCTCGGCATCTTCCAGCTCGATGGTGGGGGCATGCGGGCCCTGCTGCGCTCGATGCAGCCCGACAAGTTCGCCGACATCACCGCGGTCTCCGCGCTCTACCGCCCCGGCCCGATGGGTGCCGACTCCCACAACAAGTACGCCCGCCGCAAGAACGGCCGCGAGCCGATCGAGCCGATCCACCCGGCGCTCGCCGAGGCCCTCGAGCCGGTGCTGGGGGAGACCTACGGCCTGATCGTCTACCAGGAGCAGGTGATGGCGATCGCCCAGGTCCTGGCCGGCTTCACGCTCGGCGCCGCAGACAACCTGCGTCGCGCCATGGGCAAGAAGAAGAAGGAGGAGCTGGACAAGCAGTACGCCGGCTTCCAGGCCGGGATGCTCGAGCGCGGGTTCCCCCAGGACGCGATCGACACCCTCTGGGCGATCCTGCTCCCGTTCTCCGACTACGCGTTCAACAAGTCCCACTCCGCCGCCTACGGCGTCATCACCTACTGGACCGCCTACCTCAAGGCCAACTACCCGACCGAGTACATGGCTGCGCTCCTGACGTCCGCCCGCGACGACAAGGACAAGATGGCGATCTACCTCAACGAGTGCCGGCGGATGAAGATCCAGGTCCTGCCGCCCGACGTGAACGAGTCCTCGCACAACTTCACCCCGGTCGGCAACGACATCCGCTTCGGGCTCACCGCCGTGCGCAACGTCGGCGCCAACGTCGTCGACGGCATCGTGGCCGCCCGGGCCGAGAAGGGCCGCTACGAGGACTTCAACGACTTCCTGATGAAGGTCCCGGCCCACGTGTGCAACAAGCGGGTCTTCGAGTCGCTGATCCTCGCCGGCGCGTTCGACGACATGAAGCACAAGCGGCGTGCCCTCCACCTCAAGCACGAGGAGGCCGTCGACCGCTACGTCGGGCTGAAGAAGGAGGACGAGGGGCAGGACTCGCTCTTCGGCGGGGGCGGCGGTGACGAGGTCGTCTTCGACGTCAGCGTCGCGCTTCCCGACATCGACGAGTGGGACAAGATGACCCTGCTCTCCCGCGAGCGCGAGATGCTCGGCCTCTACGTCTCCGACCACCCGCTGCTCGGCCTCGAGCACGTGCTGGCCAACAGCAGCGACTGCACCATCGGTCAGCTGATGCTCGACGAGGATCGCCAGGACGGTTCGCCGGTGACGATCACGGGCCTGGTGACCACCGTGCAGCGCAAGATCACCAAGCGCGGCGACGCCTGGGCGATGATCACCGTCGAGGACCTCGACGGAGCCATCGACGTCCTGCTGTTCCCCAGCGCCTACCAGCTCGCCGGCCCGCACCTGGTCGAGGACGCGATCATCACCGTGAAGGGTCGCCTGTCGCGACAGAAGGACCAGCCCGAGATCCACGGCCAGGAGGTGTCGGTCCCCGACCTCTCCGACGGACCCTCCGGACCGGTGGTCATCAGCCTGCCCTCGACCCGCTGCACGCCGCCGGTGGTCGCGCAGCTCAAGGACGTGCTCGGGACCCACCCCGGCATGACCGAGGTCCGCCTGCGACTGTTGACCCGTGAACAGACCATGGTCATGCGCCTCGACGACCGGCTGCGGGTCACCCCGAGCCCGGCACTCTTCGCTGATCTCAAGCAGCTGCTGGGGCCGGGGTGCCTGACGGGCTGACCGACGGGGCGACAGCGGGCCGGCCCGGCCCCGAGCACCCCCCCGAGCACCTGCCCGAGCACCTGGCCGCGCGACGCTCCTCGCTGCGCCCCGGGCTCGTGCAGGCCGCCATCGGGATCGTGGTGCTGGCGGCCGTGGGCGCGCTGGCCGGGGTCGTCTGGGAGTGGCTGTGGACCCCGCCCGTCGGCGTCGTGGTCGACCACCGGTGGCTGGCCGAGGACGAGGCGGGTCTGCGTGCCCAGTTCTCCGGGACCGGGTGGTTCGTCGTCATCGCCACCGTCGCGGGCCTGATCGCGGGCGGGCTGGTCGCGCTCTTCCTCGACCGGGTCCCGCTGCTCACCCTGCTCGCCGTCGTGGTGGGCTCGGTGCTCGGCACCTGGCTGATGCTCGAGGTCGGGGCGGCCCTCGGGCCGCCCGACCCGACACACCTGGCCACGACCGCCGAGGACGGGACCCGCCTTCCGGGCGCGCTCGAGGTGTCGCGCCGTACGCCGTGGATCTCGATGCCCGCCGGCGCCCTGGCCGCCCTGGCCCTGGTGTTCTTCGGCCTCACCGCCGGCCGTCGGCACCCCCACGCCGACGACCTGCACGCCCACCACCACACCCACCGCGCCCGGTAGGCTCCCGCCGAGCGGACGTCCGGTCCGCGTCCGACACATGGGGGTGTCTCGTGACCAGCAGCCCGGAGTACCTCGAGAGCGGCAGCGGCCGTCCCCTCGCGCCGCCGCAGGACTCGTCCGGAGGCGGCGGCCGTCGGACGGGGTGGATCGTGGGTGGGGGCCTGGTCGCGCTCGCCGTCGTGGGCGCAGGCGCGTGGGCCGCGTGGTCGTTCTTCGCGACCGGGCCGCAGCCGGCGGAGGCGCTCCCCGCCTCGACGATCGCCTACGTCAGCGTCGACCTCGACCCCAGCGGCGGGCAGAAGATCGAGGCGGTCCGCACGCTGCGGAAGTTCCCGGCGTTCAAGGACGAGATCGGCCTCGACACCGACGACGACATCCGCCAGCGGATCTTCGAGGAGATCCAGGGCGAGGGCACGTGCGAGGACCTCGACTACGGCGACGACGTCGAGCCCTGGCTCGGGGACCGGATGGCGATCGCGGCCGTCGACACCGGCGAGGACATGCCGTCGCCGGTGATCGTGCTGCAGGTCTCCGACGAGGACGCGGCCGACGAGGGCATGGCCAAGGTCAAGGACTGCAGCGGCGGTGACGGCGAGGCGAGCGGTGCCTGGGCGATCCGCGACGGCTGGGCGCTGCTCGGCGAGACGCAGGACATGGTCGACGAGATCGCCGACGACGCGGCCGACTCGCCGCTCTCGGAGGACGACGACTACACCGGCTGGACGGACGCCGCGGGCGATGCGGGCATCGCCACCGCCTACCTCGCCCCGGAGGCCGGCAAGGTGCTCGCCGACAGCCTCGACGGGTTCCTGGATCCGTTCGGGGTCCTGGGCGAGCTCGAGGGCAGCGGTGGCATGCCGATGACGTACTCCGACGACGCCTCGAGCGCCGAGTGCGCCGCGCCGTGCGTCGGCTACGCGGCCGCGCCCGTCTCCGAGGAGGTCACAGCCGCCCTCGAGGACTTCAAGGGCATGGCGGCCACGCTGCGCTTCGACGACGGCTCGCTGGAGCTCGAGGTCGCTGCCGACCCCGGCAAGTCCCAGGACGCGCTCGACGGCGACCGCGGTGGCGACGTGCTGTCCACCCTCCCCGACGACACGGCGGCCGCCATCGGCATGGGCTTCGCCGACGGCTGGTTCGGCGACCTGGTCGACCAGCTCTCCGGTCAGCTCGGCGGGATGAGCAGCGACGAGCTCCTCGACGAGATGGCCGACCAGACCGGCCTCGACCTCCCCGACGACGTCGAGACGCTGATGGGCGAGTCGGCCGCGCTGTCCCTGGGCGGCGACTTCGACCTCGAGCGGTTCGTGAACTCCGACGACGGCAGTGACGTGCCGATCGGTCTGAAGGTGCAGGGCGACCCCGACGAGATCGAGTCGGTGCTCGACAAGATGCGGTCCCAGATGGGTTCGGCGTCCTCGATCGTCGACAGTGACAGCGACGGCGACCTGATCGCGATCGGCCCGGACGCCGACTACCGCGAGCGGCTGCTCGGCGACGGCGACCTCGGCGACTCCGAGGTGTTCGAGAACGTCGTGCGCGAGGCCGGCGACGCCGCAGCCGTGCTCTTCGTCAACTTCGACGCGGGGGACTGGCTCACGAGCATCGCCGAGGAGGACCCCGAGGTGGCCGAGAACCTGAAGCCGCTGCAGGGCCTGGGTGTCAGCACCTGGCTCGAGGACGACGCCAGCCACCTGGTGCTGCGGCTGACCACGTCCTAGGCCTCGAGGCTAGGAGGTCACCGAGCGATCGGCGCCACCGTCGCGCCCGTCACCCGCACCAGGTCGGCGGGCGCGACACCCAGGTCGAGGCCACGGCGTCCACCGGAGACGTAGACGACGTCGAACCCGAGTGCACTCTCGTCGAGCACCGTCCGGTGGGTGCGCTTCTGGCCGAACGGCGAGATCCCGCCGGCGACGTACCCGGTCGCCCGCTCGGCGGCCGCCACGTCGGCCATCACCGCCTTGCTCACCCTGAGCGCGCGGGCGAGCGCCTTGAGGTCGAGCTGGCCGGTGACCGGCACGATGCCGACGGCGAGCGTGCCGGCGGCA
>NZ_JANINT010000163.1 GCF_024509035.1 Nocardioides sp.
ACTCCTGCGCCACCTGGCCGATCACGATCAGCTTCTCGGGAGTGATCTCGCCGCCAGGGATCCGCGGCACGACGGAGTAGGTGCCGTTGCGCTGGATGTTCGCGAGGTAGGCGTCGTTGGTGTCCTGGAGGGTGCGGGTCGGGCCTTCGAGGACGTGCCCGTTGAGCTGGGAGGCGAGGATCGAGGCGACCGTCGGCTTGCAGACGTCGCAACCGCGCCCACGGCCGTGGGCCTCGATGATGTCGTCGAAGCGCGTGTAGCCGTGGACGGCCACCACGTCGAACAGTTCCTGCCGCGTCAGCGCGAAGTGCTCGCACAGACTGCGGTCGACGACCAAGCCCTGCGCCGCGAAGAACTCCTCGACGACCTTCTTGACCACCGGCTTGCAGGACCCGCACGTGCTGCCGGCCTTGGTGCACTGCGTGACGCACGAGGCGCTGTCGCAGGTGCCGCCCTCGCCGACCGCCGCGAGGATCTGCGCCTTCGTGACGTCGTTGCACGAGCAGACCTGGGCCTCGTCCGGGAGCCCGATCTCCGTGAGGGAGCGCCCAGCGGGGAGGATCAGGTCCTCGGGGTTCTCCGGGAGGGCGATGCCGGAGGCGACCATCGGACGGAGGACGCCGTACGCCGAGGCGTCACCGACCAGCACGCCGCCGAGCAGCTGGGTGCCGTCCTCGCTGATGACCAGCTTCTTGTAGACGCCCGCGACGGCGTCGGAGTAGACGAGCTCGAGCGCACCCTCGGTCGTCGCGTGCGCGTCACCGAAGCTCGCGACGTCGACGCCGAGGAGCTTGAGCTTGGTCGACATGTCCGCGCCGGTGAACTCCCCCGCCCCGCCAAGCAGCGTGTCGACGACGACCTCGGCCATCGCGTAGCCGGGCGCCACGAGCCCGTACATCACGCCACCAGGAGCGGCGCACTCGCCGATCGCGTAGATGTGCTCGTCACTGGTGCGGCAGTGCGCGTCGACCAGGATCCCGCCGCGCTCCGCGATCGCCAGGTCCGCGCTCCGGCCGAGGGCGTCGCGTGGCCGGATGCCGGCGGAGAAGACCACGAGGTCCACGTCGAGCGACTTGCGGTCCTTGAGCGCCATCCCGGTGACCTTGTCGGTGCCCAGGATCGCCTCGGTCATCGCGCCGGTGTGGACGGTCAGGCCCAGCTTCTCGACGTGGCGGCTCAGGGTGCGACCGCCCGCGGCATCGATCTGGACCGCCATCAGCCGCGGGGCGAGCTCCACGACGTGGGTGTGCAGTCCCAGCTGGCTCAGCGCGTTGGCGGCCTCGAGGCCGAGCAGGCCACCGCCGACGACCGCGCCGCTCCTCGCACGCTTGGCCGCCTTGCGGATCGCCTCGAGGTCCTCGATGGTGCGGTAGACGAAGACGTGGTCGAGGTCCTTGCCCGGCACCGGCGGCACGAACGGGGAGGCCCCGGTCGCGAGCACGAGCTCGTCGTAGTGCAGGTCCTCGCCGGTGTTCAGCGTGACGATCCGCAGCCGCGGCGACACCGCGACGACCTCCACCCCGGTGCGTAGCGTGACGCGCGGGTCGTCGTACCTCCCCTGCGGGAGCAGACTGAGCGCCTTGGCACCGACCTCGAAGAACGACGTCAGAGCGACCCGGTCGTACGCCGGGCGCCGCTCCTCGCCGATCACGACGACGTCATGGGTCTCGGTGAGGCCGCGCTCGATCGCGGCCTGCACGAAGCGGTGGCCGACCATGCCGTGGCCGACGACGACCAGCTTCTTGCGGAGGTGGGGGCTCATACGAGGGCTCCTTCTCTGAGTAGCTCGCGGACGGCCGTGGCGCAGCCGCCGCAACCGGTGGTGGCGCGGGTGGTGTCACGGACCTGGTCGAACGACGTGCAGGCGCGGATCCGGCCGGCGCTGACGCCGGAGCAGGCGCAGATCTCCGCGTCGTCGGGGAGGACGACGGGCGCGGAGGTGCGCTCCGCCGTCAGCAAGGCGCCGGCCTCGTGGCGGCCGAGCACCGTGCCGCGGTCGTAGTGCTGGGTGATCAGCCCGATCCGGGAGAGGTCGCCGACGAGCGTGGCCGCGACGATCACGCCGTCGCGAAGGACGAGCTTGCGGTGGCTGCCGGTGACCGGGTTCGACATCTCGACGACCTCGCCCTCGGTGTGCTCGGGGTCGCCGAGCACCGCGACGTCGAGTCCGGTCGCGCGCAGTCGCGCGACGTTGCGGCTCCCGGCGTACGCGATCTGTTCACCGCGCAGGTGCCGGGCGAGCAGGCCGGCCTGCTCCCACGCCGGCGGCACGAACCCCGTGACCTGCAGGCCGTGCTGGGCGCAGTCACCGATCGCGTGGATGCGCGGGTCCGAGGTGCGCAGCAGGTCGTCGACGACGATGCCGAGACGTACGTCGAGCCCCGCACGGCGAGCCAGCGCGGTCGACGGCCGGCCGCCCGCGGTGAGCACGACGAGGTCGGTCTCGAGCACGTAGCCGTTGTCGAGCACCAGGCCCGCCTCGGTGAGCCGCACCGCGCGGGCGCCGGTGTAGACGCGGGTCCCGAGCCGGCCGAGGTCGCGGGCCAAGATGACGCCGGCCTTGGCGTCGACCTGGCTGCGCAGCAGGTGGTCGCCGCCCTCCACGACCTCGGTGTCCAGGCCGCGCACCCCGAGCGCGCGCGCGACCTGGAGCCCGAGCAGCCCGCCGCCGACGACCACCGCCCGCTCCGCCGGTCGAGCTGCTCGTGACCCCTGGAGCGCCCCCTCCAGCCGCCGGCAGTCCTCGAGGCTGCGGAACGCGTGCACCCGGTCGTCGAGCCGCCCGTCGACGCGCACCAGGCCGCGGATCGGCGGCAGCGTGGGGATGCTGCCGGTGGCGAGCACCAGCCGGTCGTAGGGCACCCGGCTCCGGTCGGCGAGCTCGACCTCGCGCTCCTCGCGGTGGATCTCGACCACCCGGGTCCCGAGCCGCAGGTCGACGCCCTCCGGCACGGCCATCGCGATCGCGGCCGGGTCGTGGGTGCCCTCGAGCACCGCCGACAGCAGGATCCGGTTGTACGGCGGGTGCTGCTCGTCGCCGAGCAGCGTCACCTTCGGGTCGTCCGCCTCTGGCACGTGTATGGACCGCCCTGAGGCGGACGGCCCGAGGAGCTCGGCCAGCCGGACGGCCGCCATCCCGGCCCCGACCACCACCACGCGCTCCCGGGCGGTCATGCGCTCACCGCCGCGGCACACACCTTGAACTCCGGCATCCGGCTGGCCGGGTCGAGCACGTCGTTCGTGAGCCGGTTGGCGCCGACCCAGTGGAACGGCACGAACACCGTGTCCGGGCGGATGGTGCTGACCACGCGCGCGGGGGCCTTGAGCTCACCGCGCCGGGTGGTGACGAGGACCGGCTCGCCGTCGTACGCACCGATGCGGTCGGCCAGCATCGGGTGCAGCTCGACGAACGGGCCGTCGTCGGGGAGGTCGGCGACGCGGCGGGTCTGCGCGCCGGACTGGTACTGCGCGAGCATGCGACCGGTCGTGAGGTGGATCGGGTATGCCGCGTCCGTGGGCTCGGCCGGCCCGCGGTGCTCGACCGCGACGAACCGGGCGCGACCGTCGGGCGTCGCGAACGACGAACCGAACAGCCGCGGGGTCCCGGCATGATCGGCCGACGGACACGGCCAGAACACCCCGTGCTCAGCGCGGATCCGGTCGTAGCTGATGCCGGCGTAGTCGGCGCGGCCGCCGCTCGAGGCCCTGCCGAGCTCGGCGAAGACCTCCTCGGGGTCGGTCGAGAACACCACCGGGGACCCGAGCCGCTCGGCGAGCGCCGCGATCACCTCGAGGTCGGTGCGCACGCCCTCGGGCGGGGTGGCGGCCCGCTCGCGCAGGATCACCCGGCCCTCGAGGTTGGTCATCGTTCCGGTCTCCTCGGCCCACTGCGTGACCGGCAGGACGACGTCGGCCAGGGCCGCGGTCTCGCTCATCACGATGTCGGCGACCACCAGCAGGCCGAGCGACTCCAACCGCGAGGTCACGTGGGTGGCGTTGGGCGCCGAGACGACGATGTTGCTGCCGAACACCAGCAGGGCCTGAGGTCCGCCGTCGGTGCCGAGCGCATCGAGCAGCTCGTACGCCGAGCGCCCCGGGCCCGGCAGGGAGTCCGCGGGCACGCCCCAGACGCGGGCGACGTGGTCGCGCGCGGCGGGGTCGTCGATCATCCGGTAGCCGGGGAGCTGGTCGGCCTTCTGCCCGTGCTCGCGGCCGCCCTGGCCGTTGCCCTGGCCGGTGAGGCAGCCGTAGCCGGCGTGCTCCTTGCCGGGCATGCCGAGCGCGAGCGCGAGGTCGATCCAGGCGAGCACCGTGTCGGTGCCCTGCGCGTGCTGCTCGGCGCCGCGGGCGGTGAGGACCGTGACCCGCTCGGCCCCGGCCAGCAGCTTCGCGCAGGCCCGCAGCTGCGCGGTCTCGACGCCGGTCTCCCGCTCGACCCGTTCGGGCCACCACGCGGCGATGGAGCGGCGTACGTCCTCCCAGCCGGTCGTGCGCGCGGCGACGTACTCCTCGTCGACGGCGCCCGCCGCGGCGAGCAGGTGCAGCAGCCCGAGCGCCAGCGGGAGGTCCGCGCCCGGCACCGGCTGGAGGAACAGGTCGGCGCGCTCGGCGGTCGCCGTACGACGAGGGTCGACGACGACCACGCGGCCACCGTTCTCCCGCAGCCGGTCGAGGTGGCGCGCCGCGGGCGGCATCGTCTCGGCGAGGTTGGAGCCGACCAGCACGAGCACGTCGGTCTGCTCGATGTCGGCCAGCGGGAACGGCAGCCCGCGGTCGATCCCGAACGCCCGGTTGCCGGCCGATGCGGCCGAGGACATGCACCACCGGCCGTTGTAGTCGATCTGGCTGGTGCCGATCGCGACCCGCGCGAGCTTGCCGAGCTGGTAGGCCTTCTCGTTGGTGAGCCCACCTCCCCCGAACACCGCGACCGCATCCGGGCCGTACGAGGCGCGCAGCTCGCGCAGCCGGCCGGCGACGAGGTCGAGTGCCTCGTCCCAGCCGGCCGCGCGG
>NZ_JANINT010000164.1:0-768 GCF_024509035.1 Nocardioides sp.
GCATCGACGGCGACCTGCTGGCCGCCGTGGCCGAGGCCGACGTCACGGTGCTGCTGCAGAACCACGCCGACTACGACCTCGACGCGCTCGAGGAGCACGCCCGGTGCCTGTTCGACACCCGCGGCCGCACCACCGGCGACCGGGCCTACCGCCTCTGACCCTCCCCACCGACTCGGCGCAGCTGCAGGCCGAGCAGGCTGCAGACGCGCCACTTCACGCCCCACCGACCTGCATCGGCGCCGGCTCGAGACCGCCGGTCAGGCTCGGTGCAGGACCGCTGCGCCCTTCTCCAGCGGCAGGTCGCGCACCTCGAAGTCGGGAAGCTGCTCGGCCCACCGGCTGACCACGGCCCGGTCGTCGGGGCGGGCGGTGTCGTCGACGACGATGCAGCACCGGGCCGCGAACCGATCGGCCAGCAACGGCACCGCGGGATAGCGCGCAGCCGGGCCGGTCGCCTTCGGCGGGCCGTCGACGACGAGCATGCCGATGTCGCGGAGGTCGGCGATCGCCTCCTCGTCGTACCACGGTGTCAGGTGGCCGGGCACGTGCGTGCGCGCCAACGGCGCGAAGCGGACCTCGACGAGGTCGGCGACCCCGTGCCGCTCGAGCAGCCGGCGGGTCTGGGCGGCGTAGTGGGCGTGGTGGTCGAGGGAGACGATGCGCGTGTCGAGCCCGTGCTCGCGCACGGCCAGCGCCAGCAGCGCGGTCGAGGCGCCGCTGCCGAGCTCGACGACCAGGCGCGGCCGCTCGGCGAGCAGGTGGTCGACG
>NZ_JANINT010000164.1:778-1770 GCF_024509035.1 Nocardioides sp.
CTCGAGCACCAGGTCGGGTGAGGCGGCCCAGCCGCCCAGCGGCGGCAGGGCGGCGCGCAGCGGGACCATCTCGTTGAGGTTGAGCAGGGCCTGCACCTGCCGCCGGGTGACGACGGCCTCCTTGCCCAGCGCGTCCGAGACCTTGCCGGGGACGGCCTTGACCGACGACGCGACGCCGTCGAGGCGCTTGAGCTGACGATCGGCGCGCTTGCCGGTCGTGCGCGCGAGGTCGGCCGCACGCCGCTCGGCGTCCTTCGACTCGCGCTCGAGTCGTCGCTGCAGCTGGTCGAGGCGACCCTGGGCGGTCTGGTGGCCGCGGAGCACCAGCAGGGCCACGACCGCCAGGGCGAGCAGGACGACGCCCGCCGCCAGGCCGGTGGCCACGCCGTCGCGGCCGGCGATGATCCCGAGCACGAGCGCAGGGACCCCGAGCGTCAGCAGCACTCCGAGCGCGAGGATGAGCACCCCCGCTCGAGCGTTGGCGCCCGCGCCAGGCACGGTGCGGGCGAGGGCTGCGATCCGGCCGCGGAGGCCGGCGGGGGCCGCCGCGGGAGCACGGCGCCGGTCAGCGGCTGCCTTGCCGGGCTTGCCGGGCTTGCCGGGCATGCCGGGCCGCTGCTCGCGGACCCGGGCCAGCTCGTCGCGCAGCCGCTGGACCTGCTCGTCCTTGCGCGTGAGCTGCTGCAGGGCGGTGGTGCGCTCCCACTCGGCAGCGACCCGCTGCTGCTCGGCGACGCGCGCGTCGGGGGCGGTCGTGCCGGCGGTGAGCACGGCGTCGAGGACCCACGCCGCGTCGTGCACCGGAGCCGGAGCCCCGCCGAGCACCACGCAGGGGCGGTCGCGGAAGCGCCGGACCTCGCTCAGGGCGGGGGCTCCGGGGGCGCTCAACCGGTCGCGGAGGTGGTCGACGGCGGCGAGGTCCCACGGGATCTCGACCGCCACCTGCGGCGCGCTGCCGCCGGCGCGCTGGGCGAACGCCAGGGCGGCGTCGA
>NZ_JANINT010000164.1:1780-2123 GCF_024509035.1 Nocardioides sp.
GCGGCCGGCCGGTCGGTGCCGACGACGATGGCCCGCCCGGTTCGCGTATCCTCGCGTGCGGTCGTCATCGGCGGGCGCCCCCGCCCGGACGGTGCCCCGCACCCAGACACGGGAAGGTGGTCGAGGTCTCGAGCATGAGCGACAGTGTGCCACCCGAGGTCTCCGTCATCGTCGCCACCTACGGCCGCCCGGACATGATCGGCGACGCGCTCGCTTCCCTGGCACAGCAGACGCTCGAGCACGACCGGTTCGAGGTCGTCGTGGTCATCAACGGCCCCTCCGAGGGGACCGCCGAGGCTGTCGAGGCGGTGGCGACCGAGCACCCCGACCTGCGCGTGGTCGT
>NZ_JANINT010000164.1:2133-4966 GCF_024509035.1 Nocardioides sp.
CGCACGTCCGGGTGTCGCCCACGCGCGGACGGTCGGGCTCTGGGCGGCCAGCGGCACCTACATGACCATCGTCGACGACGACGACCGCGTGACACCCCACTACCTCCAGGACCTCCTCGACGCTGTCGAGCCGGGCGTCGTCCCCCTGGCGTGGCTGGCCGATGTCGAGCCCGACGCGCCCGACCGGCCGGACTTCGACAACTACTACTCCCGCGCGCTCTCGACGATCCTCGAGCGCGGCGCCACCGACCCGGACGGCACCGTCGGCGTCCCCCGTCTGCCGCAGGGGATCTCGCTCAACGTGGGCAAGCTCGTCCCGGTCGCCACCGCCCGAGCGGTGGGCTACGACTACTCCCTGCGCGGCGGCTCGGACTTCGTGTTCTGGACCAAGGCCTACGCCCACGAGCAGTTCCGGTTCCGGGTGCTCCCCGACCGGCGTGCCTGCTACCTCCGCACCCGGGTCCCCGACTCGCTCTCGCGCCGAGACCCCGGCTACGACTTCTCGGTCTCCCAGCGCCTGGGCTGCATCACCAGCCTCGAGGAGATCGACGAGGTCCCGTCCGAGGTGGAGCGGGTCGCACGGCACATGGTGCGCGCGCAGCTGGTCCACGTCCGCGGCCACCTCGAGCGCCACCCCGAGGAGCGCGCCCAGGTCGTCGAGGACATCGAGAGCCGCCGGCTGCGACGGATGCTCTGGGAGACCGTGAACACCGACGCCGCCCAGGACCTCGCCCTGCTCTACTGCTTCACGCCCTGGGTCGGCACGGCCGGGATCGTCGCAGCGCGGCGCATCCGCGAGCGTGGTGTGGTGGTCGACGTCGTGTGCAAGGACCTCGACGACATGCGCGAGCGCGACGCCTCGCTCGACGCGATCGCCGCGCCGTACGTCGCCCGCGTCGAGGCCCTCGCCGGCCCGTCGCACTTCGGCTCCTGGGCGTCGGCGCAGGACTGGTCCGGACGGGTCTTCGCCCAGCTCGAGGAGTGGGGCACCGACCACCGGTCGGTCTACTCCCGCGCGATGTGGGCGGCCTCGCACCTGGTGGCCGCGCAGTACAAGCTGCGCAACCCCTCCGTGCCGTGGATCGCGGAGTTCTCCGACCCGATCAGCCGCACGGTGCGCGGTGGTCAGCGCAGCAACGCGACCGGGTCCGGGCCGCTGTTCGACGAGCTGGCGAGCGGCCTGCGGTCGGCCGGCGTCGACCTGCCTGCGGACGGCGACGTGTTCACGTGGGCCGAGCAGGCGGCGTTCGCCCTGGCCGACGAGGTGATGTTCACCAACGCCAACCAGCGCGAGTACATGCTCGGCTACTGCCCCGACCCCGCGCTCGTCGAGCGGGTGCGCGCGCTGTCGACGGTGCGTCACCACCCGACGTTGCCCGAACGCTTCTACGAGCTGCAGTCCCCGGACTACCGCCTCGACCCCGACCGGGCCCACCTGGCCTACTTCGGTGCGTTCTACCCCACCCGCGGGCTCACCGAGGTCACCGAGGCACTCGCGGCGCTGCCGGCGCGCTCACGCTCGCGGCTCTGCCTGCACGTGTTCACCCAGGACGCATCGTCGATCGAGCGCGCGGTCGCCGAGGCGGGTCTGGCCGACGTGGTCGTGGTCAACCCGTACGTCGGGTTCCTCGACTTCCTCGCGCTCACCCGCCGCTTCGACCTCCTGGTCGTCAACGACGCCGACACCAGCGACCACGGCATGGGGACCAACCCCTACCTGCCCTCCAAGCTGTCGGACTACCTCGGCAGCGGAACGCCGATCTGGGCGATCGTCGAGGACGGCAGCGTGCTGTCCCACCAGCCGCTGGCGCACGTGACCCCGCTCGGCGATGCGCACGCCGCGGCCCAGGTGCTCACCGCACTCGCCGCGACGCGGGAGCCGCAGCGCGCCTGAGGCTGAGGTTGAGGGCCCTGCGTGCGATCAGTGCCGCGACTCCGGCACGTCGTCGAGGCCGATCCGGCCGATCGGGGTCTGCGCGACACCGAGCCGGCTCAGCTCGCGGTGCAGCATCGGGGTGAGCGTCCGCACGTAGGTGTCGGTCAGGTGCGAGCCCTGGCGCAGCACGAGCACACCGCCGAGCGCCGAGGGACAGACGGCCGGGCCCTCGGGGCAGATCCACCGGTTGAGGTCGATCATCGGGAGGTCGAGCTGGTCGGCGAGCAGCCGCAGCGTGGGCGTGCCGTACCCGTCCACGTGGCCCTCCCGAGGGGTGTCGCACCGGCCGTAGTGGCCGTCGTTGCGCTCCACGCAGCGGTAGGTGGACTTCAGGCGAGGCGACGGGTTGTCGGCGATGAGGATCACCCGCGTGCCCATCGACTCCAGCTCCTTGATCGCCGCCACGCTGCCCTCGATCAGGCCGGGCTCGTCCGGCGGGCTGCCCTGGGACACGAACGCCACGTCGGGGGCGCCGTCCGTGGCAAAGCCGTCGAGGACGTTGCGCGCGTACGGCGCACAGTCGCTCTCCAGGCCCTCGAGCGTGAACGAGCAGGCCGACTTCAGGCGCAGCTGCAGGCGCCAGCCCTCCTCGCGCGAGATGGCGTCCATGGCCGAGAGCCACTGGCCCATCTTGGAGTCGCCGAGCATGGCGACCGTGGTGGCGCCGTCGGGGTCGCCGTACTCGCACGGCAAGACGTCGATCTCGCCAGGACGGCGCTGACAGCCGTCCTCGTAGTAGATCGGCACGTCCTCGGTGGCGACCGCCGGGTCGGGCGTCAGCGGCCCCTCCCGCGTGAAGACCCGGCCCGGGTGGTCGATGACCTCCCACCGGTCGGCGCGCGGGTCGGCGACGAGCGCGGTCGCGCCGGGGCCGCCGTCGCCGTCGCCGAGGCGTGG
>NZ_JANINT010000165.1 GCF_024509035.1 Nocardioides sp.
CCTCGGCCTCGCCGTCGGTGTCTGCCTCGCCGTCGGTCTCGGTGTCGCCGTCGGTCTCGGTGTCGCCGTCCGTGTCCACGTCGCCGTCGACGTCCCCCTCGGGTGCGGCCGAGATCACCTCGATCTCGGTGACGCCCAACCCGGTGACCGTGGACGTGCTGTCCGGCGCCACCACGCCGATCTCGTACGCGGTGCTCGTGCACAATGCCGGGCCGAGCACGTCGGCGGCAGCCGAGCTGCTCGTGGGAGTGCCCAGCGACGGCACCGACGTGCTCGCCGGCGACCCGCAGCGCGACCTCGGGTCGGCGACGATCGCCGTCCCGGCGCTGGCCGCCGGCGAGAGCCGCACGCTGACCGGCGCCGGCGACCTACCCCCGTGCGACGGGTGCGAGGGGTCGCCTGTGTACCAGGCCGTGGCCTGCTGGCAGGCGGCGGCCGGTGCCCTGACCGGGTGCGCGGCCACCCCGCTCACCGTCCACTTCGTCGGATCGGCCTGCCAGGCCTGTTGGCCCGACGGCACAGACCTCGCCTTCACCCTCACGCAGGACGTCGCCGAGCCGGTGGCCATCGGCGACCAACCGGTGACGGTCCCGCTGACCGTCCACGTGACCAACCAGGGCACCGACGCGCTCGCCGAGGGGCTCCCGCTCGAGCTCCAGGGCAAGCTCGGCGACCCCGATCCCGACGTCGGATGGGTCGCACCGCCGGACGTCGTGCAGCCCGCACGCTGGGGCCTCACGCTGCCGGCCCTCGCCGCGGGGGAGAGCGCCGACGTGGCCACTGAGCTGCTCGTGCCCGCCTACGTCAGCACCCAGCGCGCGAGCACCCACCTGTGGGCCCGGGTGCGCGAGCCCGGCGTGGCGGACGTCCTGGCCGACTCCTCGGTCGCGGCCCGACTCGCGCCGACCTACGACGGCGACGCTCCTGACTTCGCCGTGGACGCCGCGTCCCTGGTGGTGCCCCGCTTCTACGCCCGCGCCGGCGCGTCCGACACGCGGCGGGTGAGCTTCACCGTGGCCAACCTCGGCGGCAGCGACCCGGGCGACCCGATCGACGTCGGCGTGCAGATCGGCACGACGCCGCAGTGGGACCCGGCCGCGCCCACCCAGGGCGGTGTCGAGCTCCCGCGGGGGCTGACCGGCAGCGTCGGCCGCACCGTCGACCTGACCTGGAGCGGACCGCCGCCCACCGGGCCGGCGTACCTCGTGGCGTGCGCCGACACCGCGTCGAGCGCCCCGGCCGGCGACCCGGCGTCGTACTGGCCGCACGAGGAGAGCAGCGAGACCAACAACTGCGCCAGCGCTCCCGTGACGTTCGTCGACCTCGACGCCGCCCCGGCACCGGTGGCCGGATACCCCGGCCCGCTGCCGACCCCCGACCCGCTGGCCGTCTCGGTCACCGAGGAGGGCGGCGGCACGAGCGGCACGTTCGGGTGGCAGCGGACCGACGACCAGAGGTGGACCCTCGACCCGACGGCCGGCGTGCACGTCACCGTCACCCTCGGCCGGCAGACCTTCATCGAGGATCTCGACGTCGCCGCCACCCCGGTGACCATCACCCCGGACGACGCCGGGAACGACCCCCTGCCCTTCGGACAGGTGATCGGCGCCCTCGCGCTGGCTCCGGGCCAGGCGATCGCCGAGAGGCCCTTCACCGTGGACTTCGCCCTGGACCCCGCGGTGCTGGACGGTGTCACCACGAGCGACCTCGTGGCCTTCGCCGTGGACCCGGACGGCTCCGACGTCCGCCTGCTCCCGCTGCAGCCCAACGCGGACGGCGGGTGGGCACGCGACCGGGTGCGTGTGCTGCTGACCCACTTCGGCGTCGTCGGGCTCGCGACCGCGACTCCGGCCCAGCGCGCCGCCCTGGCCGCGCGGGTGCCGAGCGACGACGACCAGCAGCTCGAGGCCGACGGGGCAGGGGTGACGCTGGCCGAACGCGCCGCCGCGCTGGCGGCTGCGCCGCGGCCTGCTGCGCGGGCCGCCGGACGCGCCGTCCCCACGGCACCTGCGGCCCGCGCCGGCACAGATGCCGCGGACCAGGCGCGCGACCGTCTGGTCACCCGCTTCAACGAGGTGCTGGTGCCCGCCTACGACGCGGCGTACTCCGGCGGCCTGCTCGAGATCGACGTGAGCCTCCAGCTGTCCCTGGAGTGGCTACGCGCCGCCCAGCTGATCATCGGGGTCGGGGACCCGGTGATCGACCCGCTGGCCGAGGAGGTGAACGAGCGGGTGCGCGACCTGCTCGACCGCCACGCCGACCTGGTGAAGCAGCAGTGCGTGGAGGGCGGCGGGTTCGGAGCGCTCCGGGCGATGCTGGGAGAGATCCGGCGCCTGCAGCTCCTGGGCCACGAGGCGAAGTCGTCCGAGCTGACCGAGGCCCTCGGCGCCTGCTCGTCGTTCCAGGTCGCCTACGACCAGTCGTTCGGCGACGAGAACACCAACGCATCGCTGGACGGCGCCTTGACCAGCCGGATCACGCTCACCGCGCCGGCTGGTGGGCTGGCTGCCAGCGGGGCCGTCCCCTCGGGCACCGCACCACTGGACTGGACGCACTACTCCGCCACCACGACCGACACCTACGACACCCTGGACGACTCGGGCAACGTGGTCGGGCACTGCGAGGTGACCACGACGGACACCGCCAAGTCCGGCTCGTACATGACCTTCTACGTCAAGGACTACGGGCTCACGTTCCTGCGCGGCGGCGGCCACCGTCGTCTGGCGGTCAGCATGTGGCTGTTCGGCAGCAGCATCGACCCCGCGATCGGCTACGACGTCCCGGTGGTGATCCACCGCGAGGTGGCCTCGGGCTGCCCGAACATCGCCAGCGAGTCGTACGACAGGGACGACAAGCCGTACCCCAACGACCCAGCGATCCAGGTGGCCACCGGCGGATTCCGGGTGTTGACGCTCGAGTGGTCCGGCGGTCACTACGAGCACAGCTGGAGCGTGACGCGCAGCGGATCCCACCCCACCCGGGAGACCTTGCGCATCGTCGTCGATCCCGCCTTCGGCTGATCCCCGGTGCCGCCTCCCGGGATCGGGGGACGCCGTACGTCGAGCGGTCCGGGACCAACGGCCTTCGCCTGGGTTCCATGTGCCCTAGAGGGGCCTGGGACGACCACGGACGATGGGGGAGCGTGGTGCCCGCCACGCACTGGTTCCGTCGGGGGCGGGTGGCGCTCAGCAGGTAGCCACCGGAGCCTGGGTCGTTGACGAAGACGGAGGCGAGGTCAGTGTCCCCGAGCTGAGGATGGTCGATGGAGCGGTCGCTCGACGGCAAGGTCGCCAGGATCACCGGCATCGGCCTGGTGGCCGTCGCTCTGGTCGCGACCGTGAACCTCAGCGTGCTGGGATACCTCAGGTTCTCCCTCGACCGCGACCTCAGCGACGTGAACGGCGCGACGCACTCGCTGCGCCTGGCGCACCTGGCGATGGTGAACCAGGAGAACGGGCTGCGCGCGTACATGCTCTCGGGCGACGAGCAGTTCCTCCAGCCCTACTGGGACGGGCGTGAGGCGATCGCGGCTCAGCTCGACAGCGCTGCCAGCGGGCTGCGGGACGTGGACGCGATCCAGCCGCTCCTGGAGGAACAGCAGGCTCGGATCGACACCTGGACGAGGGAGTGGGCCAGGGACGCGCTGCAGAGGGGCCCCCACTTCATCGAGAACAACACCGTCGCCGAGCGGACGGCCTTCCTCGAGGACGGCAAGCGACTCTTCGACGGCTACCGGGCGGCGCACGCCACCCTCGAGAACCGGGTGGACGCCCTGAGGGCTACGCGGACCGACCACCAGTCCGACGTGCTGGTGGGTGCGCTGTCGGTCGAGCTGGTGCTGTTGCTCGGCACCCTGCTGATCCTGCGCTGGCAGCGCCGCCGCTTGCGCGGCTCGATCGTGGAGCCGGTCGATCAGCTGGTGTCCGCGATCGGCCGTATCCGTGACGGAGACCTCGGCACGCGGGTTCGCAGGTCGGGCTTCGAGGAGCTCGCCGAGGTCGGCGCCGGCCTGGACGAGATGCGCGGAGCCCTCCAGTCCCAGCGAGCTGCGACCTACGAGCGGGAAGTCGCCCTCGTCGCCGCTCGGCAGGAGGCCGAGGCGGCCAACGCCGCGAAGTCCGCGTTCCTGGCGACCATGTCGCACGAGATCCGAACCCCGATGAACGCCGTCATCGGGATGACCGGGCTGTTGCTCGACACCTCCCTCGACGTCGACCAGCGCGACTACGCAGAGACGATCCGGACGTCGGGCGACGCGCTGCTGACGATCATCAACGACGTCCTGGACTACTCGAAGATCGAGTCCGGGGAGCTCAACCTCGAGTGCCGTCCCTTCGTCCTGCGCGACTGCGTCGAGAGCGCGCTCGACCTCGTGGCCGTGCACGCGGCGAACAAGAACCTCGATCTCGTGGCCCAGATCGATCCCGACGTTCCGTCCGTCGTCGAGGGCGACGTGACCAGGATCCGCCAGATCCTGGTCAACCTGCTGAGCAACGCGGTGAAGTTCACCGAGGAGGGCGAGGTGCTCGTCCGTGTCCGGCTCGTCGATCACGATCAGAGACCCGATCCGGACCGGGTGCGCATCGCTCTGGAGGTCCGCGACACGGGGATCGGGATCCCTGCCGAGCTCCACGACCGGTTGTTCAAGTCCTTCAGCCAGGTCGACAGCAGCACCACCCGGCTCTACGGCGGGACGGGCCTCGGGCTGGCCATCAGCCGGCGCCTCACCGAGGCCATGGGCGGGACGCTCACCGTCGAGAGCCAGCACGGGCGCGGTTCGACGTTCGCACTCGAGCTCGAGCTGGCGAGGGGAGCGCAGCCCGTCGAGGAGCGTCGGAGCGGCTCGGCGGATCTGACGGGCAAGACGGTGCTGGTCGTCGACGACAACGACACCAACCGGCGGATCCTCCGTGGACAGCTCGAAGGGTGGGGGATGCGGATCGTCGACCACGGCGACCCGCTCGCTGCGCTCGAGGCGGCCAGGGCCGGCTCGCTCCGCGTGGACGTCGCGATCCTGGACATGCACATGCCCGGCATCGACGGACTCGGCCTCGCCCGCGGTCTGCGGGGTGCGCCCGGGTGGGACCGCGTCCCCCTGCTCCTGCTCACCTCACTGGGCGACCCTCCCTCCGGCACCGACCAGCTTGCGATGACCCACCTGACCAAGCCGGTCAAGGCGGCAGCGCTCCGCGCCGCCCTCGCCGACACGCTCGGGGGCCCGCGACGCGACCGGCACCTGCCCGAGACGCGATCGACGTCGACCACGAAGCTCCGGATCCTCGTCGCAGAGGACAACTCGGTGAACCAGAAGGTCGCACTCTTGATGCTCGACAAGCTCGGGCAACGCGCGGATGTCGTCGGCAACGGGCAGGAGGCCATCGACGCGATCCGACAGCGGCCGTACGACCTCGTGCTGATGGACGTCCAGATGCCGGTCCTGGACGGGCACGAGGCCACGAGACGCATCCGCGCCGAGCTCCCGAAGGCTCGCCAGCCGCGCATCGTCGCCATGACCGCGAGCGCGCTCTCGGACGACATCGACGCCTGTTTCGCCGCCGGGATGGACAGCCACCTCGCCAAGCCCGTGCGGATGGAGGACCTGGCGGCTGTCCTGGGTCAGACCCCGGTGAGCCAGCCGACCGAGGTGGGCGCGGGCGAGCAGGACACGCACGACCACGGGCCCGACTTCGACCCCACCGTGCTCGCGGACCTCACGGCGCACCTCGGCGCCGAGGCGCCGTCGTTCTGCAACAACCTCGTCGAGACGTGGTTGCGCGAGAGCGCTCGACACGGAGCCGAGCTCGCCGAGGCGGCCGACCTGGGCGACCGCGAACGGGTGGCGCGGACCGCCCATGCCATGAAGTCGTCGAGTGCTGCGGTCGGAGCTGTCGCGCTCGCGCGCAGCTGTCAGGAGCTCGAGGCAACGGCACGCGGCACGGCACCGGTCTCGAGAGCTGCTCTCGTGGCCCGGGTCCGAGACATCCAGCAGCAGCTCGACCGCGTCACGCCGGAGGTCGCGAGCCTCCGGCTCGGGTGACGCGCTCACGGCAGCACGGCGGTCGCCTCGACCTCGACGAGCACGTCGGGCGCGTAGAGCACCTCGACGCCGATGAGGGACGCGGGAGGCATCGGCATCGGGAGGCCGATCTCCTCGGCGACCGCCTGGACGCCGGCCATGAAGGACTCGATCTTGTCCGAGGTCCACGCGGTGACGTAGAAGGTGAGGCGGACGACGTCGGAGAAGGACGCGCCGGCGCCCGCCAGGCCGATGGCGGTGTTGCGCAGTGCCTGGGCGACCTGCTCGGTGAGGTCGTTGGCGGCGACGGGCTCGTTGCCGGGCTGTCCGACCTGGCCGGCGACGTGGACGTGAGTGGCGCCGGTCGCCACGGCGACGTGGTGGTACGGCGTGTCCTGCAGCATGCCGTGCGGGCTGATGAGGCGGGCGCTCATGGAGGGCTCCTTCGGATCCAGTAGTGGTATCGCATGGATACCTGGTCTACGAAAGGCACTTCAACTAACCTAGGTTTCGTGGCCGAAACCGCCGAGCGTCTCGACATCACCGCTGCGCGTCGCGAGGTGCTCGGCCAGGTCCTCGACACGTGGTCGGTGCTCGTCCTCGAGGAGCTCTGCGAGAGCCCACGCCGCTTCAACGAGCTGCGTCGCCTCCTCCCGGTGACCCAGAAGTCGCTGACCGCTACCCTGCGCCGGCTGGAGCGGACCGGCATCGTCGAGCGCATCGTGATCAGCGACCGACCGGTCGCGATCGAGTACCGCATCACCAGGCTGGGCAAGACCCTGCGGGACCCGATCGACGCCATCCTCGCCTGGGTCGAGCAGCACCTCGACGAGATCGACCGCGCGCGGGCACGCTTCGACGACGAAGCGGCCACCTGAGGGTGGTGCCCCACCGGGATGCGCTGGGGCGAAGTCCCGTCCCCGAACGGGGTCGCATCCCCTATCCTGGCGCGACCGTTCCAGCTTCTCGGCAGCGAGAGGAGAGCCGATGTCCGGTGTGGACCACGGGGTCGAGATCGTCGATGCGGCCACCGCCCTGCCGCGTCCCCGCGCCGCTCGGCTCGGCGAGCTCCTGGCGGAGGTCGGCACGGTGGCAGACCTCGCCCACGAGGTGCGCACGCACGCGCGACGCGCTGCGGGCGCCGATGGCGCGACGTTCGTCGTGCGCGAGAACGACCAGTGCTTCTACGTCGACGAGGACGGCATCGCGCCCTTGTGGAAGGGGCAGCGGTTCCCGATCGCGTCCTGCATCTCCGGGTGGGCGATGCTGCACGGCGAGCCCGTGGTGATCCCCGACATCACCGTGGACGAGCGCATCCCCCAGAGCGCCTACCGACCGACGTTCGTGCGCAGCCTCCTCATGATGCCGGTCGGAGGCGACCGGCCGGTGGCGGCGATCGGGGCCTACTGGGCCAGTGAGCACCGAGCCACCTCGAAGGAGCTGGCCGCGGTGTCCGAGGTGGCGGCCTCGGCCGCGGAGTGCCTGCGCCGGATCGGGCTCGAGGGTGCCCCGTGGGCGCCGAACCTCACCGGGCGGTAGGGGCGCCGGCGTACGGCTGTGAGTACATCTCGGCGTGAATACAGGAATTGCTGTATGGTCACGCCATGGTCGCCGCGACTGCCGCCTCGCTCGACGCTCTGGCCCGCTTCGGGCACGCGCTCTCGGACTCCACGCGGGCGCGCGTGCTGATGCAGCTGCGTGAGGCGCCGGCGTTCCCGGCCGATCTCGCCGACGCGCTCGGGGTCACCCGCCAGTCGATGTCCAACCACCTGGCCTGCCTGCGCGGCTGTGGGCTTGTCGTCGCCGTGCCCGAGGGGCGCCGGACGCGCTACGAGCTCGCCGACGGCCGCATCGCGCACGCGCTCGCCGATCTCCACGACCTCGTCCTGGCGACCGATCCCGATCTCTGCGCGCGCTCGGACCGGGAGGGCTCCTGATGGGAGCGGGACACGGCCACGGCCACGGTCACGGGGCGCCGGCCGGACATGCGGGCGGCCGCTTCCGGCGGCGGCTGACCATCACGTTCGTGATGGTCGCGGCGTTCCTCGTCGTCGAGCTCGCCGCAGGGCTGTGGTCCGGGTCGCTGGCGCTGATCTCCGACGCCGGCCACATGACCGCCGACGTCGTCGCGCTCGGCGCCGCCCTGGTCGCCACGCGCATCGCCACGCGCAGGGACACCACGGGTCGACGTACCTATGGCTCCTACCGCGCCGAGGTGTTCGCGTCCGGGCTGACCGTGCTGATCATGCTCGGCGTCGGGGCGTACGTCGTCATCGAGGCGCTCGGCCGCATCGGCGAGGACCCCGAGGTCCACACCGGCGCGATGCTCGTCGTCGGCGGCCTCGGGCTGGCCGTCAACCTCGTGTCGATGCTGCTGCTGCGCGAGGGTGCGAGCGAGTCGCTCAACGTCAAGGGCGCCTACCTCGAGGTGGTGGCCGACGCGGCCGGCAGCGTCGGCGTCATCGCCGCCGGCGTCCTCGTCGCCACCACCGGCCAGGCGTGGTGGGACGCCGCGGTCGCGGTCGCGATCGGGCTCTTCGTCGCCGTCCGGGCGCTCGCTCTCGGGCGCCAGGTCCTCGCCGTCCTCGGTCAGCACGTCCCCGAGGGCATGACCGTCGACCAGGTCGTCGCGGACCTCGAGGCGCTCGACGGGGTCGCCGACGTCCACGACCTGCACGTGTGGACGCTGACCTCGGGCATGCACGTCGCCACCGCGCACCTCGTGCTCGCCGAGAACGCCGACCCCCAGGCGGTGCTCACCTCTGCCCAGGACCTCCTGGCGCGGACCCACGACATCGAGCACGCCACCCTCCAGACCGAGACCGCGCCGACCCACCGCTGCCACGAGGTGACCTGGTGACCACGCACGCCCGCGCTCGACGACTGCCCCCGCCCGCCTGGATGGTGCTCGGCCTCCTCGCGCAGCGGCGCCTCGCCGCCGGCTCTCGGCCCACCCGGGCCTCGCGCGTCCTCGCCGGTGGAGTCGCCGGCGCGAGCCTCGGGCTGGCCGGCTGGGCCGTCGGGTCCTTCCGGCGTCACGACACCACCGTCGACCCGCTCGCCCCCGAGCGCGCCAGCCACCTGGTCGCCGACGGGGCGTTCCAGACCACCCGCAACCCGATGTACGTCGGGATGGCCGGTGTGCTCCTCGCGCACGCGGTGGCCCGCCGCTCGGTGGCCGGCCTGGTGCCGCTGGCCGGCTTCGTGCTGGTGATCAGCCGGACGCAGATCGCGGCGGAGGAGCGGGCGATGGCCGCCAACTTCGGACCCGACTGGGAGGCATACGCCGCCACGACGCCGCGCTGGGTCGGACTCCGCTCGCTCGGAAGCGCCTGATCCGAGACTCCGCGGACGGCGTGACCGTGACAGCGATACTGTCACGCTCATGTCCGACCTCGACGCACCGCCCGACGCCGCCTTCGACGCCGACGTGATCGTCGTCGGCAGTGGGTTCGGCGGAGCGGTCACGGCCTTGCGGCTGACCGAGGCCGGCCACCGGGTGCTCGTGCTGGAGAAGGGCCGGCGGCTCTCGGACGAGGACCTGCTGCGCGCCCGGCGCGACCCCCGCGCCTACCTCTGGCAGCCCGAGGTGGGGCTGCGGGGCTTCTTCTGGCAGCGGATCTTCCGCCACGTCGCGATCATCGGCGCCAGCGGCGTCGGCGGGGGGTCGACCGTGTGGGCCGGCGTCCTGCTCGAGCCGCGCGACGGCTTCTACGCCGACCCCGCGTGGTCGCACCTGCGCCCCGACTGGCGCGCCGAGCTGCGGCCGCACCTGGACCGGGCGGCCGGCATGCTCGGGCGGGTCGTCACCCCGCACCGCGGGCCGATGGACGACCACCTGCGGGCCGCGGCCGAGCGCGTCGGAGCAGGGGCGACGTACGGGCCGGTGCCGGTGGCGATCCACTTCGGCCGCGAGGGCGTGACCGAGCCCGACCCGTTCTTCGGCGGAGAGGGCCCGGACCGCACCGGCTGCCGGCTGTGCGGCGAGTGCCTGCTCGGTTGCCCCTACGGCGCGAAGAACCAGCTCACCCGCAACTACCTCCACCTCGCTGAGAAGTACGGCGCCGAGGTCCGCGCGGAGCACGAGGTGACATCGGTCCGGCCGCTGCCGGGGGGCGGCTACGAGGTCGCGGTCGCCCACCCCTGGCGGCGTACGGCGCTGGCCCCGCTCCGCGCCCGCCGCGTGGTGCTGGCCGGGGGCGTCCTCGGCACGCTCGACCTGCTGTTCCGCTGCCGTGACGAGCTGGGCACGCTGCCGCACGTCTCGCCGATGCTCGGCACGCGGGTGCGCACCAACAGCGAGGCGCTGACCGCGATCCTCCAGCCGGCAGGGGAGGACCTCTCGCGCGGCCCGACGATCTCCAGCGACTTCTACCCCGACCCCGACACGCACGTCACCCAGAACCGGTTCGTCGGCGGCTGGCACATGCGGCTGCAGGTCGGCCCGATCGTGGACGGCGCACGCAAGGGCCCCCGGGCCCTGCGGACCCTCGGCCGGCTGGCCGCCGCGCCGGTCGCCCAGGTGCGCCGGATGGCGGCGCGCGGGTTCGAGCGCCGCCTCACGGTGCTCACGGTGATGCAGCACCTCGACAACGAGCTCGCCTTCGAGCGTCGCCGCTCGCCCGTCCGTCCCTGGCGGCGCGTGCTCCGGTCGCGCGCGGTGCCGGGGCGCCAGGCGCCGAGCTACCTGCCGGTGGCCAACGAGGTCACCCGGGCCTTCGCCGAGTCCTCCGGCGGCACACCGCTGAACCTGCTCGGCGAGACGCTCGGCGGGCTCTCGGTCACCGCGCACATCCTCGGCGGCGCCGTGATGGGGGCGTCGGCGGACGAGGGCGTGGTCGACACCTCCCACGAGGTCTTCGGCCACCCGGGTCTGTACGTCGCCGATGCCAGCACGATCCCGGCCAACCTCGGGGTGAACCCCTCGCTCACCATCACCGCGCTGGCCGAGCGGTTCGCCGCGCTGTTCCCGGCAGCCCCCGAGGGCGCCGTACGCCGCGACCCCGTGACCGCCGGCCCGGCGTCGAGGGGTGCGTCGAGGGGTGCGTCGAGGGGTGAGGCCCGATGACCGGAGTGGTCGGTCTCGTCCGAGCCTGGTCGGGCCTGCCCGCTCCCGCGCTCGAGGACGTCGTCGGCGACCTGCGGGCCGAGTTCGTCGTGCCGCTGCGCCACGTCGCGCCCGCCGGCCTCGGGCTGGTCGGGCTCCCGCGCTGGCACGGCAAGCGGTTCGCGCCGACGGGCGGCGGCGAGCTCGCGGGCGTCAACCTCCTGCGCGCCCCGGGCGGCGGCTTCGAGGAGCGCCTGCCGATGCGTGCGGTCCTCGGCGTCGGCCTCGCCGACGGGCGGCCTGCGGTGATCGTGACCTACGCCGAGGACGCACCTCGGCCGTGGCGGTGGGTCCGCGACGAGCTGCGGGTGCTCGACGACGGCGTGCTCGTGGGGATGTCGTACGTCGACCGCCCGCTGCTGCGCCGCGGCGGGTTGCCGTTCCTGCTGCGCCCCTAGTCTGTCCTGCGTGGAGACCGACGCAGCGGCGCGCGGGTCGCGGCGTCGCGAGCGCACGCGGGCCCAGCTGCTCGACGCCGCGGAGCAGCTGGCGGCGCAGCGTGCGCCGGAGGAGATCCGGGTCGAGGACGTCGCCGTCCAGGCGGGGATCTCTCCTGCGTCGGTGTACGTGCACTTCGGGACCAAGGACGCGTTGCTCGCGGCGGTCACCGAACGGGTGCTGGCGGTGGCCACCGAGACGCTGCGCGCGGCGTATGCCGCGGACACCTCGCCGCTCGAGCGCTTCGCCGGCGTCGGCGCGGCCTACCTGCGGCTGCTCCTCGAGCACCCCGCGGTCGTGCGCTACCTGACCGTCACGGGGGAGCGGGGGCCGCGCTCGCCTCTCGAGAGCGAGGTGGTCGACCGGTTCGACGAGCTGCGGCGGGAGTTCGAGCAGAGCATCCGCGATGCGGTCGAGACCGGGGCGATCCGCCGGGTCGACCCCGAGCTGATGTCCCACTTCCTGTTCGGCGCCTGGAACGGCGTGGCCGCGCTGGCGCTGCGTCGCGACGCTCTGACGCTGCCGCCCGAGCGCGTCGAGCAGGCGGTGATCGAGGCGGGACTGGTGCTCCTCGACGGTCTCCTCCCGCGCGAGACGCCCGCCCCGAGCGGCTGATCGCAGCACCCTGCCCGGACGGACTCGCCGCTTCACTCGCCGGCAGCTCGAGGGGTCCCGACCGGGACCAGGTAGTACGGCGTCAGCGCGTCGGTCAGCCCGAGCCTGCGCCGGACGGCCTCGTCGGAGAGCGCCCCGACGGGGACCGCGCCGAGCCCGAGCGCGACCGCGGCCAGCAGCACGTTCTGGGCGCAGTGGCCCGCCTCCAGCGTCACGAACTGCGCGGCCCGACCGCGGTACTTGGCGTACGTGCGGTCGACCACGCCGGTGATCACGACGAGCAAGGGTGCCGACGAGACCGCGTCCTGGCCCACGGCCGCGTCCCCGAGCTCAGCGGCAAGGGTGGCCGGTGCGTCCCACTGCTCGGCGCGATGTCCGTCCGGGAGGTAGTGCCAGAGCGTCCCCCGGGTCACCGCGTACACCTCGAGCGGATAGAGCGCGCCGGCGGAGGGCGCGGTGCGGCCGCCCGAGCTGCGCGTGATGCCTTGGGCCGCCCAGAGCAGCTGGCCGATCTGGGGCGTGGTCGGGGTCGTCAGCTCGAACTCGCGCACGGACTGTCGCCGAGCCAGCGCCTCGGTGAGCGAGAGGACGCCGAGCGGCTGCGGCTGCGGGAGGCTGACCACGCGGTCCGGTGGACGCTGCGAGAGGTGTCGCTTCGACGGCATCGTCGCGCAGCCGGCCGCGGCCAGGCCACCGAGGAGCAGCGCGCTGACGTGCCGCCGCGTGAGCCGCAGGCGAGGAGACCGTACGTCGAGACGGTCGGCCATCTCCTGATCGTGTTCTCCGACGCGGCGGCGCGCGAGAGGCCGAGGTCACCGACCGTGATCGCGGCGGGGGTTGGTGCCGGTGCCGGTGCCGCTCGACGGTCTCGTCCAGCGTCGGCCCGGCGAGTGATCTAGAGTCGGACTCCAGAAACCTCTCGCTGAAAGGCGACGCCATGACGCAGACCGCCGATCGTCCGCTCGCCGCCGGCCCCCACGACAGCGACGACCCCGAGACCTGGGACGTGATCGTCGTCGGTGCCGGCCCCGGCGGGCTGACCTGCGCCGCCTACCTCGCGGCGAACGGCAAGCGCGTCCTGGTGCTCGAGGCCAACCAGGTCGTCGGCGGGAGCACCCAGGTGTTCCGTCGGGCGGGCAACAAGTTCGAGTTCGACGTGGGCACGCACTACGTCGGGGAGTGCGGCCCCGGCGGCCGGATGCAGACCGCGCTCACCGGACTGGCGCTGACCGAGCGCATCAACTGGCTGCGCCAGCGCCCCGAGGGCCACTGCCAGATCATGGTCCCCGGCACGACGTTCCAGACCCCGACCGGCTGGGACACCTACCTCGACCGACTGATCGCGGCCTTCCCCGACGACGAGGCCGGCCTGCGGCGCTGCGTGTCGATCATGCGGACGATCGCGGCCGGCGAGCGGCCGCGCCGGCGGCCGTGGGCGCTGCTGCGCTGGGGGATCTGGCCGATCACGCGGCTGATGGCCGCGTGCGGGCTCAGTGCCGACGCGCAGGCCGTGATCCTCGCCGAGAACGGCGACTACACGTGGCCACCGCACCGCACGCCGGTGGCGATGCACGCGGGCTTCCTGCACCACTACCTGCAGGCCGGTGCCTACTACCCGCGCGGCGGCGGGCAGGTCATCGGCGCCCACCTGACCGACGTCGTGCAGACCCACGGCGGCCGGGTGCGCACCAAGGCCAGGGTCGAGCAGATCCTCATCGAGGACGGTCGAGCGGTCGGCGTACGCCTGCGGGGTGGGGAGGAGATCCGCTCCGAGGTCGTCGTCTCAGCAGCCGACTTCAAGCGCACCTGGGCCGACCTGGTCGGCGAGCAGCACCTCACCCGCCGGCTGCGGCGTCGCCTGGCGAACCTCGAGATGACGCTGCCGATGTTCGCGGTGTACGTCGCGCTCGACGTCGACCTGCGTGAGCGCGACACCCCGCCGCTGGCGTGGGTGTGGCCGACCAACGACGTCGACGGCTACTACCGCGAGGTCGCCGCCGGTCGCTGCCCGGAGAGGATGCCGGTCGGCATCAGCTGCCCGACCGCCAAGGACCCGGAGGGCACGCACTCCGCACCTCCCGGCTACTCGACGCTCGAGCTCGTCAGCTGGGCGCCGAAGGACCACGCCTTCTGGAGCGTTCCCGACGGCCAGGTGGACGGCGCAGGCTACGGCCGTGACGAGCACTACCGACGGCTCAAGGACGAGCTCACCCAGCGGGTGCTCGACACCGCCGAGCTGATGATCCCCGACCTGCGCGAGCGGATGGTGTTCTGCGAGGCGTCCACGCCGATCACCCAGGAGCGGTTCACGCTGAGCACCGACGGCTCCTGCTACGGCATCGCCCCGTTGATCAAGAACCTCGGCCCGTTCCGGCCGCGGGTGACCACCCACATCCCGGGGCTCTTCCTCGCCGGCGGCAGCACCGAGCACATGTTCGGCATCAACGCCACCATCTGGGGTGGGATGGGCACCGCCGGCGCCGTCCTCGGTCGCGACCTCGTGCAGGAGGTGCGCGACGGTGCGGTGTTCGTCGACGAGTCGCGCCTGACGCCGATCACCGAGGACTTCGACCCGCTGCTGGCGTCCAAGCCGGGGTCGCTCATCCGGCGGCCGGCGCGCCGCCGCCCGCACGCGGTGGCGCCGACGGCAGGGTGAGGGCTCAGCTGTTGCTGGCGTAGGCGTGGCTGGCGGCCACGATGCCGAGGACGACGGCGAGCTCGTCCTCGTCCCGCGGGCCGTGCACCATCACGAAGCCGGGGGAGAGGCGCGTGCCGGCCCACATGTGGGGGCGGCCCCAGCCCTTGGCCGACACGTCGGCGGCCAGCTCCGGCGGCAGGACCAGGTGCAGCGAGCCGTCGTACGCCGGGTGCAGGTGGGCGAACTCCCCGACCTGGGGCACGAGCCACGCCTGCGGGTCGGCCGATCCTTCGCGTAGGACGAAGCCCCGCGCGCCGGGCACCGAGATCCGGGACGGCCCGACCTCGACGCCGGCCAGGTCGCGGACCGCGTCGAAGAGGCGCTCCTGCAGCTCGGCCGGCGCGTTCTGCGACTCCTGCTGCTGCGGGATCGTCCAGCTCACCTCGGGCCGCGGGCCGGTGCGGACGGGCAGCTCGCCCCCGGCCAGGGTCGGCCAGGTCGGCGACGAGACCGGCCCTGCGGGGACCGCGCCGAGGTGGTCGACGAACGCCAGCCGGTGCGCGAGCCACTCGCCGAGGTCGTGGACGGTCCGGGCGGTGAGCTGATGGCCCCCGGGCTCCCGCCGGGCCACCGTGGGCGCCCCCGACTCCGCGAGCAGGTAGCCCCAGGTCCGGTCGAGCAGCTCGCGAGGGATGACGTGGTCACCGTCGCCCTGAGCGACGAACACGGGCAGGTGAGCGAGTCGCCCGGGCACGGTCGTGAGCCCCGCGTCGAAGGGCAGGGTCCCGAAGAGGACGGCCGCCCCCGCGTACCGCCCCGGATCGTCCAGGACCAGCCCACCGGCGAAGGCGGCGCCGCCGCTGAACCCGACGAGCACCACCGGGCGCCCGGCCGGGGCCAGGTCGTCGAGCCAGTGGCGGAACCAGTCCATCGTGTCGCGCAGCGACCCGGCCACCGGACGCCCGACGCCGCGGTTGGCGAACCACGCGTAGCCACCGCCCTCCGCGATCGGCGCCCGCACGGCGGCGTACGCCGGCCCGGCCGGGAGGTGTGGCGCGAGGCCCAGGATCTCGCTCTCGTCGGATCCTCGGCCGTGCAGCAGGACGACGAGCGGTGCTGTCGGGTCGGTGCTGCCATGGGTCGCGACCACGGGTGCGGCGAATGTGTCGACGGTCATCGGTGCTTCCTCGCGGAGGGTAGGGGGACGGAGATGCTCAGGCGACGACGCCGAACCCGCCGGTCCAGGAGACCTTCTCGTTCGCGGCGAGCGTGAGCTGCAGGAAGCCGACGGCCTCGAGCTCGCGGGCACGCTTGAGCGAGCCGGCGTCGATGGCGTTGAGTCCACCGGAGGTGACGACGTCGGCGAGGGCGGCCTTGGCGGCAGCGTCGTCGCCGGCGATGAGGACGGTCGTCGTCAGCGCACCGATCGAGCCGGCGCCGAGGGTGCCCGCGAAGTTCGTGTTGAACGCCTTGAGCACGCGCGAGCTCGGCAGCGCTGCGGCGATCTCGGCCGCGGCCGAGCTGTCGGCCGGGACGACCAGGGAGTCGAAGGTCTCGAAGTCCAGGGGGTTGGTGATGTCGACGACGATCCTGCCGGCGAGCTGCTCGCCGCGCTGGGCGATGACGGTGCTGACGGCCGGGTAGGGGACGGCGAGGACGACGATCTCGCCGGTGATCGCGGTGTCGAGGTCGCCCTGGCCGAGCTGCTGGACGCTGTGGCCGCCCTTCGCTGCGACGGAGGCGATCGCCTGGCTCATGTTGCCGGTGCCGATGATGGAGATGATCGTCATGGGGTGCTCCTGAGGTCATGGGTCCGCCGACCCGTTTGGTTGTCGCTTCAAGTAACACCTTACACGGTTTAGTTGTTCCGTCAACTAATCCGCTAGGCTGTCCCCATGGAGTCAGAGGCCACGGAGACCGCAGAGACCAGGTGGCTCGATCAGACCGAGCGCGACGCGTGGCTGCGTCTCGTGGCCGTGGTGGAGCTCCTCCCCGGCGTGCTCGACGCCCAGCTGCGCGGTTCGGCGGGGTTGACGCACTTCGAGTACTTCGTGCTCGCCATGCTCTCCGAGGCGCGGGAGCGGACGCTGCGCATGACCACGCTGGCGCAGCGCACCAACGCCACGCTCCCGCGGCTCTCCCACGTCGTCCGCCGGCTGGAGGACCGCGGTCTGGTCGAGCGCGTGCCGTGTCCCGAGGACCGCCGCGCGACCAACGCGCACCTGACCGATGCCGGGTGGGATGCGGTGGTGGACGCTGCCCCCGGACACGTCGAGACCGTGCGCACCCACGTGCTCGACCCCCTCACCCGCGAGCAGCTCAGCCAGCTCCGCGCCATCGGGGACTCCCTGCTCGCCACGCTCGACCCGGAGGGTCGGATGACCGCTCTCTTCGACGGCGGCGCTTAGCCGCTCAGGCGATGTGCCAGATGCCCGCGTCGTCCTGCCGGATCCGCCAGCGTGCGTCGGGCGCCTGGGGGAGCGCGACGACCCAGCCGCGGTCGTCCTCGCTGGGCACGTAGTCCGCGAGCCCGTACCTCGCGAGCTGCTCCCACCGAGAGGCCGGCCAGTGGGCGTCGCGGGCGGGCTGCTCGTCGGACAGCACGCACGGGTCGTCGTCGAAGTCCGAGGAGCCGCGGTACTGGAACGCGCACGCACCCTGCTCGTCGCCGGCGGCCATGGCCTGGACGTAGCCGTAGACGGTGCCGACCGGGTCCTCCGAGGGCACCGTGGTGTCGATGTCGGCCCACGGGTCCGACGGCGCGGACGAGGTGGGCTCTCGAGCAGCGGAGCCGGGGTCGGAGCCGCATCCGCTCCCGGTGGCGAGCACGCCCACGGCCAGCAGGGCGGCGACGACTCGGCGCGCTCGATCGATCACGGTGCCGGTGTAGCAGAACCCGCCCACCCCGCGCGAGCGCGTTGCGTCGGCGGCGGGATGTGGCAGGTTGTCGCATCGGCGAGAGCCCGTTCGTGGTCAGGATGTACGGCGATCACCGGGACCGCCGCGAGACCGAGGAGACATCTGCGATGACGCACTACCTGCTGTCCGTGCACGGACCTGCCGAGCGCAACGAGTTCGGCAACTACGCCTCACGCGAGGAGATGGAGAAGGCCTTCGCCGACACCGGCGCCTTCAACGACCAGCTCAAGGCCGACGGCTACTGGGTCTTCGGTGGCGGGCTCGAGCCGGCCGCGACCGCCACGGTCGTCGACGGCCAGGGCGAGACGCCGTTGGTGACCGACGGGCCCTACCTCGAGACCAAGGAGCTCATCGGCGGGTTCTGGGTGATCGAGGCACCCGACCTCGACGTCGCCCTCCGGCTGGCGGCCGCGGGCTCGAAGGCCTGCCGCGGCAAGGTCGAGGTCCGCCCGTTCGAGGGGCTCGCCTGATCATGCGTGCGGCGTGTCGCGGTGCGACCTGTCTCACGCACGGGCAGGCCCATTCGGCTGACGCGCGCATCGAGGATGGCTAGCGTCACAGTGTGACCGTCGAGCTGTTGATCGACGGGGCCGAGCTTGTCGTCACACTCGACACCGCAGACCGTGAGCTCGCCGGGGGCTGGGTCGCCCTCGACGGAGGCCTGGTCGCGGCCGTGGGCGGGCCGGGTGACCAGAAGCCGGTGGCGCAGCGGGTGCTGCGGGCGGACGGGTGCCTGGTCACACCGGGCCTGATCAACACCCACCACCACATCTACCAGAACCTCACGCGCGCCCACCGGCCCTCGGTCAACACCTCGCTGTTCACGTGGCTGACCACGCTCTACCCGCTCTGGTCGGGCCTGGACGAGGAGGCGGCGTACCTCTCGGCGTGGGTGGGCCTGGCCGAGCTGGCGCTCGGCGGCTGCACGACCACCACCGACCACCTCTACGTGCACCCACGAGGCAGCGGTGACCTGATCTCCGCGGAGATCACCGCCGCGACCGAGCTCGGGATGCGCTTCCACCCCACCCGGGGGTCGATGAGCCTGTCGCAGAAGGACGGCGGTCTCCCGCCGGACTCGGTCGTCCAGGACGACGACGAGATCCTCGCCGACAGCGAGCGGCTCGTGGCCCGCCACCACGACCGGTCCTGGGGCGCGATGGTGCGGGTCGCGCTCGCCCCCTGCTCGCCGTTCTCGGTCTCCTCCGACCTGATGCGGCGTACGGCGGAGCTGGCCGAGCGACTCGACGTGCGACTCCACACCCACCTGGCCGAGGACCCCGACGAGGACCGCTTCGCGGCGAAGGCCTTCGGTCGGCGGACCATCGACCACTTCGAGGACGTCGGGTGGATGACCGACCGCAGCTGGGTGGCGCACTGCATCTATCCCAACGAGGACGAGATCCGCCGGCTCGGTGCCGCCGGCGTCGGCGTCGCGCACTGCCCGTCGTCGAACATGATGATCGGAGGCGGCGGGATGGCCCCGGTCGTCGAGCTGCGCGCAGCCGGGGCCCCGGTCGGCCTCGGCTGCGACGGGTCCTCGTCCACCGACCACGCCTCGCTCTGGCTCGAGGCCCGCACGGCGCTGCTCCTCGGCCACCAGCGCAAGGGCCCCACGGGGATGACCGCCCGCGACGCGCTCGACATCGCCACCCGCGGGTCCGCCGCCTGCCTGGGCCGGACGGGGGAGCTCGGCACGCTCACCGTGGGCGCCGTCGGCGATCTCGTGTGCTGGCCCCTCTCCGGCATCGCGTTCGCCGGGGCGCTCACCGACCCGGTCGAGGCCTGGCTGCGCTGCGGGCCGGTCGCGGCCCGGCACACCGTCGTCGCGGGTCGTCCCGTCGTCGAGGACGGCGCGCTCGTGCACCCCGGCCTGGAGGACGTCCTCCGCCGCCACCGCGCCGCCGCCAGCCGTCTGCAACGGCTGGCCTGAGAAGGACCCAGCAAGGAACGGAGCACTCATGTCCACATCCGGCTCGTCACCGAGATCGTCGCTGGGCGTCGAGACCCACCTCGTCGACGCGGCCGTCCGGGACCGTGCCGTCGCGCACTTCCGGGACGCCGGCATCGTGCTGCCGACGTTCGCGGAGCTGGCCGACCCCGCCCGGATCCCGGCCCCGACGGCCGCGGCCCTGGCCGGGGTCGGGCCCGACGAGGCCGACCCGCGCAACCTGTTCCGCATCCACTGGTACAACGACGCCGACCGCACCTCGCGTGCGACCGTGCCCGCCCACGTCGTGCTCCCGAAGGAGCTCACCGGGGTCGACGCCCGGATCGTGGTCGCCCTCGGCGACCGGTTCCCGATGATCCGCGCCCACAAGGTGCTCGCGGCCTACGGCTGCCTGGCCCCGCGGATCGTGACCGGCACCTTCGACCCGGCCAGCCAGCGCGCGGTCTGGCCCTCGACCGGCAACTACTGTCGCGGCGGCGTGGCCATCTCGCGGATCCTGGGCTGTCGAGGCGTCGCCGTCCTGCCCGAGGGCATGAGCCAGGAGCGCTTCGACTGGCTGCGGCAGTGGGTGGTCTCGCCCGACGACATCGTCACGACACCCGGCACGGAGAGCAACGTCCGCGAGATCTACGAGGCCTGCGACGAGCTGGCCGGCGACCCGGGGAACGTGATCCTCAACCAGTTCGCGGAGCTCGGCAACCACCTCGTGCACTGGCTGTGCACCGGCCGGGCCCTGGGCGCGGTCTACGAGCACCTGCGCGAGACCGATCCGCGACTGCGGTTGCGGGCCTTCGTCTCGGCGTCCGGCTCCGCCGGGACGCTCGGGGCCGGCGACCACCTCAAGAGCGAGTACGGCGCCGCGATCGTCGCCGTCGAGGCGCTGGAGTGCCCCACGTTGCTGCGCAACGGCTTCGGCGAGCACAACATCCAGGGCATCGGCGACAAGCACGTGCCGCTGATCCACCACGTCCACAACACCGACGTCGTCACGGCGATCACCGACCGGGCGACCGACCAGCTCGGGGTGCTCTTCAGCGCGCCGGCCGGCCTGGCCTACCTCGCCGAGCGGCGCGGGGTCCCGGAGGCGGCGCTCGCCGCGCTGCCGTCGTTCGGCCTCTCGAGCATCTGCAACATCCTCGCCGCGGTGAAGGTCGCCAAGCACCTCGACCTCGGTCCGGACGACGTGATCGTCACGGTGGCCACCGACGGCGCCCCGATGTACCAGAGCGAGCGCGACCGTGTGCTGGCCCGCGACTTCGCCGACGGGTTCGACGAGGCGGCGGCCGCCGGCGCGTTCGGCCGGTGGATGCTCGGCGCGGACACCAGCGACCTGCTCGAGACCACGAGCCGCGACCGGGACCGGATCTTCGACCTCGGCTACTACACGTGGGTCGAGCAGCGCGGCACCTCACTCGAGGACTTCGTCGCCCGGCGGGACCCGGCGTTCTGGACCGGCCTCCACGCCCGCATCGAGGTCTGGGACGAGATGATCACCGACTTCAACGCGCGCACCGGCGTCCTCGCCGGCGGCGTCGGGGCCCGGTAGGTCGGGCATGGACGCGCCGGCCAGCCGGCTCGTCTGCTGGGGCTGCGGTGCCGCACCGGACCGGGGTGACCCCTACCCGTTCCGCTGCCCCCAGGCCGGGATCGGGGACGTCGACCATGTCCTCGTGCGCGTCCTGGACCACGAGCTGGTCGAGTTCCCCGACGGCCCGGCCGGCGACGACTCCCCGTTCCTCCGCTACCGCGGGCTCCTGCACAGCCAGCACCGCGCCACGGCGGGTGGGCTGGGCGACGACGAGGTGGCCGAGATCGTCGTCCGCCTGGACGAGTCGGTGGCGCGGGTGGCCGGCGGGGGCTTCCGGGTCACGCCGTTCGGTCGCGACGACACGCTCTCCCGGGAGCTCGGCTTCTCCGCGTCCGGTGGTGTGTGGCTGAAGGACGAGACCCACAACGTCGCCGGGTCCCACAAGGGCCGCCACCTGATGGGCGTGCTCCTGCACCTCGAGGTCGCCGAGCGCCTCGGGCTCGCCGACCCGGCGCACCGGCCCGACCTGGCGATCGCCAGCTGCGGCAACGCGGCGCTCGCGGCCGCGGTCGTCGCGCGAGCCGCCGACCGGCGGCTCCGGGTCTTCGTGCCGGTCGAGGCCGACCTGGTGGTGCTCGGCGCGCTCCGCGACCTCGGCGCCGACGTGGTCACCTGCGCGCGTACGCCGGGCACCGGCGGCGATCCGGCCTACCTCCGCCTGCAGACGGAGCTGTCGGCGGGTGCGCTTCCGTTCACCTGCCAGGGCAACGAGAACGGCCTGGTGATCGAGGGCGGGGAGACGCTGGGCTACGAGATCGTCTCCGACCTGCGCAGCGCGAGCATCGAGCTCGACCACCTGGTCGTCCAGGTCGGCGGGGGCGCCCTCGCGAGCGCCTGCCTCCAGGCGCTCGACGAGGCCGCCGAGCTCGGCGCGCTGGCCCACCGGCCGCATGTGCACACCGTGCAGACGACGGGCGGGCACCCGCTGGAGCGGGCCTACACCCGGGTCCGCGCCGCCCTGCCCGAGTCGCCGGGCAGGGCGGAGATCGACGCTGCCCTCCATCACGCGGCCGCCCACCGCTCGGCGTTCATGTGGCCGTGGGAGGAGGAGCCCCGGAGCATCGCCACCGGCATCCTCGACGACGAGACCTACGACTGGCGCGCGGTCGTGCACGGGATGCTCACCACCGGCGGGAGGCCGCTCGTGGTGACCGAGGAGCAGCTCGGACGCGCCCACGCCCTCGGCCGTGCGGCCGGCTACTGCGTCGACCCCACCGGCTCGTCGGGCCTGGCCGGCCTGCTCGAGCTGATCGCCGACGGGACCGTCGGACCCGACGCCCGCGTGGGCGTCCTGTTCACCGGCGTCGAGCGGTCACCGTGACGGTCCGGCGAAGGTCCATGGACCCTAGCGGGCCCTCCCACCCCGGAGCACGCTGAAAGACGGATCGGAGCAGAGGAGCGCATATCGTGGCGGCCGACATTCGACAAGCTGTCCCTTCCTCAGCGCTGTGCGGCGCCACGGTCGTCGTCGCCCTGGATCCACCCGAGGTCGTGACCGCCGACGTCGTGCTCGCCGGCGACCGGGTCGTCGAGGTGGGCTCCGCCCCGCCCGGCGTACGACGGCGCGACTGCACCGGCACGCTGATCGTCCCGGGCAACGTCTGCGCCCACCACCACCTCTACTCGGCCCTGAGCCGGGGGATGCCCTACCGGCTCGCCCCGCCCGTCACGTTCACCGAGATCCTCCAGCGGGTCTGGTGGCGCCTCGACCGGGCCCTGGACGAGCAGGCGATCCGCGCCTCGGCCCTGCGCGGCGGCCTCGACGCACTGCGTGCCGGGACCACCACGATCGTCGACCACCACGCCTCGCCGTACGCGATCGACGGGTCGCTGGACATCATCGCCGAGACCCTCGACCAGCTCGGGGTGCGCAGCGTCCTGTGCTACGAGGTCAGCGACCGCGACGGTCTCGACCGGGCCGCGGCCGGCATCGCCGAGAACCGCCGCTTCGTCACGAGGGCGGACGGCCTGGCCCGCGGCATGATGGGCGCGCACGCGTCGTTCACGCTCTGCGACGCGACGCTCGAGCAGCTGGTGGACGCGGCCCGCGGTGACGGCGTCGGCATCCACATCCACGTCGCCGAGGACGCCGCCGACCAGGACGACGCCCACGCCCGCGCCGTCCACGGCGTGGTCGAGCGGCTCGACCGCGCCGGTGTGCTGACCGACCGGGCGCTGCTCGCCCACGGCGTCCACGTCGCCCCGGCGGAGATGCACGCCGTCGGCGACACCGGCGCGACCGTGGTCTGCAACCCGCGCAGCAACATGAACAACGCCGTCGGTCACTCGCCGTTCAACCACCTCGGGCGCGGCGCCGGCGCCCGGGTCGCCCTGGGCACCGACGGCATCGGCGGGGACCTGTTCGCCGAGTCGCAGGTCGGGTTCTTCCGTGCCCGGGAGGCCGACGTCGCGACGCCGGGGGACTGGCCGCTCGTGCGGCTCGCCGAGGGCGCCCGGTTCGCCGGCGACATGCACGGCGAGCCGCTGCTCGGCACGGTCCGCCCCGGCGCACCGGCCGACCTCGTCGTCCTCGACTACCCGACGCCGACCCCGGTGACGGCCGAGAACCTGGTCGGTCACTGGGTCTTCGGCCTCTCCTCGGCCCAGGTCCGCGACGTGCTGGTCGCCGGCGAGCTGGTCGTCGCCGACCGACGGTCGACCCGGGTCGACGAGGCCGAGGTCGCCGCCGAGGGCGCCGCCGAGGCCGAGCGGCTGTGGGCCCGGATGGAGGAGATCCCGGCCCACGACTTCACACCGATGGCCGATTCGACGAGGAGCAGACGATGAACCACCAGGCGAGAGTGGCGCTCTACCTCCAAGACCTCCACCCGCTGCGCGAGGCGATGGAGTACGCCCGCTACGCCGAGGAGCGCGGCTTCGACGCGGTCTGGCAGGCCGAGAGCCGGCTGGTCCGCGAGGCGACGGTCCCGATGGCGGCGTACGCCGCGGTCACCAGCCGGATCAAGGTCGGCTCGGGCATCGTGCCGATCTGGACCCGCAACGTGGGGCTGCTCGCGGCGACCTTCTCGACGCTCGACGAGCTCGCCCCCGGCCGGGTGATGCTCGGGCTCGGCGCCTGGTGGGAGCCACTGGCGACGAAGGTCGGGGTCGACCGGCGCAAGCCGCTGCGCGCGATGCGGGAGACCGTCGAGGCCACCCGTCGGTTGCTGGCGATGGAGCGGGTCACCTACGACGGCGAGTTCGTGCACCTCGACGACGTCGAGATCGACATCGTCCACGGCGACCGCTCACCCAAGCACGTGCCGATCTACATCGGTGCGACCGGGATGCAGATGATGGAGCTGGCCGGGGAGATCGCCGACGGCGTGCTGCTCAACTACATGGTCGCGCCGGCCTACAACGCGCAGGCGATGACGGCGCTCGCTGCCGGTGCGGCCAAGGCCGGCCGGTCGGTCGACGACCTCGACCGCCCGCAGCTCTTGGTGTGCTCGGTCGACCGCGACCGCGCGGTCGCCCTCGATCGCGCCCGCGAGCTGCTCACGCAGTACCTCGGCCAGCAGCCGCACATCATGAAGGCCAGCGGCGTCGACCCCGCCCTGATCGAGGAGATCGGCAAGGTCCTGACCTGGCCCGCCGAGCGCGACGAGATCCTCCGCGCCATGCGGCTGGTCCCCGATGACGTGGTGCAGCAGATCACCGCCTCCGGCAGCCCGGAGGAGTGCCGCGCCAAGGTCGCCGAGTACGTCGAGGCGGGCGCGACCTGCCCCGTCCTGTACCCGCTCGGCGACGATGTCCGACTGATGATCGACACCTTCGGTGTCTAACTAGAGAGAGCACACGATGAGGAGCTTCCTGGGCCGCGACATCCTGTCCCTGAAGGATTTCGAGCGCGACGACTTCTTCCGGATCTTCCAGGTGGCCGAGGAGCTGCGCCCTCACGCCGAGAACCGGCGCAACGGAGACCTGTTGAAGCACAAGACGCTCCTCACTGCCTTCTACCAGCCCAGCACCCGCACCCGTCTGTCGACCGAGGCCGCCATGCACCGCCTCGGCGGTCACGTCCTCGGGTTCTCCGACGCCAAGATGACCCGCGCCGGCGACTTCTACCAGGAGTCGATGAAGGACACCGTCAAGATGCTGGAGTTCTACGGCGACGTCATCGCGATGCGCTCCCACGTCCAGGGGGCTCCCCAGGAGGCCGCGCACTGGGCGTCGGTGCCGGTGATCAACTGCGGTGACGGCTGGGGCGAGCACCCCACCCAGGTGCTCACCGACCTGTACACGATCTGGCGCGACAAGGGCACGCTCGACGGGCTGAAGATGCTGCTGGTCGGCGACATGCGGATGCGGACGATGCACTCGATCCTCTACGCGTCCTCGCAGTTCGACATGGAGACGTTCGTCGTGTGCCCGCCCGAGCTGGCCCTGCGCGACGACTTCAAGGAGGAGATCGCCGAGCGGAGCGTGAACTACCGCGAGGTCGAGTCGGTCCAGGAGTGCATCGCCGAGGCCGACGTCATCTACATGGAGCCGATCGTCCAGGCCGACTACACCCAGTCGCGCGTGGACCCCACGGCGGAGAAGGGCACCACGCCACCGGCGTACCAGGTGACCCGGCGACTGCTGCACGAGAAGGCCAAGCAGGACTCGATCGTCCTGCACTCCCTGCCGCGGATGGACGAGCTGTCCCCTGACGTCGACAGCACCCGGCACGCGCGCTACTGGGCCGAGGCCGCCAACGGCGTCTCGGTGCGGATGGCGCTGCTGGCGCTCGTCCTCGGCGCGGTCGAGTAGCCGGGAGGGGGACCGATGCAGACGCACCTCCGGGGCCGCGACGTCATCGACTTCCAGGAGTGGACCCGCGACGAGATCGACACCGTGCTCGACGTGGCGTTCGCGCTGAAGCGGGACCGCGCCCTCGGCCAGCCGCACCCCTACCTGCGCGACAAGGTGCTGGCGATGCTGTTCTTCTTCGCCAGCACCCGCACCCGTGCCTCGTTCGAGGCCGGGATGGCCCAGCTCGGCGGGCACGCGCAGTTCATCGAGAGCAAGTCCACCCAGATCGCCCACGGCGACACCGCGACGGAGATCGGCGAGATCCTCGGCCGCTACAACGACGGCATCGCGATCCGCAACGTCGACTGGGGCGTGGGCAACGACTACATCCGCGCCGTGGCGGCCGCGAGCCGGGTGCCCGTGCTCAACATGCAGTGCGACCACTTCCACCCGCACCAGGCGCTGGCCGACCTGATGACGATCATCGAGCGGTTCGGCGACCCCCGCGGCCGGACCGCCACGATCAGCTGGGCGTGCGCCAAGACCTACTCCAAGCCGCTCAGCGTGCCGCACAGCCTGATCATGCTGCTCCCGCGGTTCGGCATGAACGTCCGCCTGGTGCACCCGCCCGAGTTCGCCCTGATGCCGGAGTACGTCGAGCAGGCGCGCGAGAACGCCCGGCTCGGACGTGCCTCGTTCGAGCTGATGGACGACTTCGACGCGGGCATCCGCGGGACCGACGTCGTCTACGCCAAGAGCTGGGGCGCGGTGATGACCACCTCCGACGTGGAGGAGGAGAAGCGGCTCGTCGACTCCTACGGCGACTGGATCGCCGACGAGCGCCGGCTCGACACCGCGGCCGACGACGCGATCTACATGCACCCGCTGCCGGGCGAGCGCGGCACCGAGGTGACCGACGGCGTGATCGACGGGCCGCTCAGCGCGGTCTTCGACCAGGCCGAGAACCGCCTGCACGGCCAGAAGGCCGTGATGGCACTGACGATGGGCTGAGGCCCGGGAGGACGGTGGCACGATGGTGACGGTTTCTGCCTACGCGCGTCCCTCGACGATGGACGAGGCCCTCGAGCTGCTGTCCTGGTCCGGCGCGGTCGCGCTCGCCGGTGGCACGCGGCTCGCCGGCGACACCTCGACGCGCCAGGTCGAGGTGGTGGACCTGCAGGCGCTGCATCTCGACGGCATCCGGGCCGAGGGAGAGCACGGGCTGCGGATCGGCGCGATGACGACGCTGCAGGCGATCTCGGACGACCGGCGTGTGCCCGCTGTCGTGCGCGAGGCGGCCCGGCGTGAGCGGCCGAGCACGCTGCGCGCCCAGGGCACGCTCGGGGGCTGCCTCCTGGCAGCCGACTGGGAGAGCGAGCTGGTGGCGTCGCTCCTGGTGCACGAGGCGGTCGTCCATGTCGAGAGCAGCGGCGGGTCCGACGCGGTCGCACTCGAGGCGTTCCTGGACGGGCTGCCCCTCGAGCCCGGGCACCTCGTGACCGCGGTCGCGCTACGGACCGACGGCGACGCCGCGGCCGCTCACACCGCTCGCACACCCGCCGACCGCGCGATCGTCGCGGCGTTCGCCCGGACGGTGCAGGACGGCTGTCGGATCGCCCTGTCCGGCGTCGCCGCCACCCCGGTGCTGGTGCGCGCCGGCGACGAGCTGCACCCACCGAGTGATTTCCGAGGGTCCGGGGAGTACCGCCGGGCCCTGGCCGACGTCCTGACGGCTCGCGTGGTGGAGGCGATCTCATGAGCGGCGCGACGATGGATCTCGAGCTGACCCTCAACGGCGTCCCGCAGCGCGTGGTGTGCGCGCCCGGCGACTCGCTGCTCACCGTCCTGCGGCGGCTGGGCTGCTTCAGCGTGAAGTTCGGGTCGGAGACCGGTGAGACCGGCGCCGCGGCCGTGCTGCTCGACGGCCGGTTGGTGTCCTCCGACGTGCTGCTCGCCGCCCAGGCCGGCGGGCACGCCGTCACCACGGCGGAGTCGCTGAACGTGGCCGCCGGTGAGCTGCACCCCATCCAGGCCGCGTTCGTCGAGTCCGGCGCGCTGCAGTCCGGCTACTCGGCCGGGGCGATGGTGCTCGCGACCCAGGCGCTGCTGGAGCGGGTGCCCGACCCGACGGAGTGGGAGATCCGGGACGCGTTCTCGGGGATCCTCGACCGGGAGACCGGCTACGTGAAGGTCGTCGACGCGGTCCAGCGCGCAGCGGCGCTGCTGCGTGGGGAGAAGCCGGAACCGATGGCGCCGGTGGTCGTCGAGCGCCTCACCGAGGGCGGCACCGCGCCGGTCCCCGAGGCCGCACCCGCGGCTCCCCGGATCGTCCCCTCGGCCGACGTACCGCCCACGAGCGTCGTCGGGACCGGCGCCGCGAAGGTGGACGCCGTCAAGCTGGTCAAGGGCAACCCGGCGTTCGTCGACGACATCGAGCTGCGCGGCACGCTCTACGCCAAGATCCTGCGCAGCCCGCACGCCCACGCGCGCATCGTGGCCATCGACGATTCCGAGGCCCGTGCCCTGCCGGGCGTCCACGCCGTGCTGCACGCGTTCAACACCGCGCGGGTGAAGTACGCCTCCGGTGGCCAGAGCTGGCCCAACCCGCGGCCGTGGGACCAGGTGAGCTTCGACGACAAGGTCCGCCACGTCGGCGACCGGGTCGCAGCCGTCGCCGCGGAGAGCCTCGAGATCGCCGCGGAGGCGTGTCGGCGCATCAAGGTCACCTACGACGTGCTGCCCGCGGTCTTCGACGAGGTCGAGGCCATCCAGCCCGGAGCGCCCGTCATCCACGACGAGGACGACACCGAGGGCATCCACGACGCCTCGCGCAACATGCCGCGCCAGGTCGACGGCCAGACCGTCCCCGACGAGCAGGTCGAGGCGGCGTTCGCCGCGGCCCCGCACGTGTTCGAGCGGACCTTCCACGTCCAGCAGCAGCACACCTGCCCGATCGAGCCGGCCATCACGATCGGCTGGCTGGACGAGGACGAGCGGCTGGTGCTGCGCAGCTCCACGCAGGTGCCGTTCCACGCCCGGCGGATGGTCGCGCCGCTGCTCGGGCTGCCGGTCAAGCAGATCCGGGTGGTCAAGCCCCGCATCGGCGGCGGCTTCGGCGGCAAGCAGGAGATGCTGCTCGAGGACGTGGTCGGGCACCTGGTGCTCGCCACCCGTCGGCCGGTCCGGCTCGAGCTGACCCGCGAGGAGGAGTTCGTCTCCGCCCGTATCCGGCACGCCCAGACCGTGACGTTCCGCGCCGCCGTCGACGACGAGGGCCGGCTGCTGGGGCTCGACCACCGGGTGGTCGGCAACACCGGGCCGTTCGCGACGCACGGGTTCACGGTGCAGTCGGTCTCCGGCCAGCGCGGGCTCTCGCAGTACAACTGCCCGGCCAAGCGGTACCACGCCGACGTGGCGTACACGAACCGCCCGGTCGCCGGTGCGTTCCGCGGCTACGGCGCACCGCAGGCGCTGTTCGCCCTCGAGTCGCTCATGGACGACGTCGCCTACGGCCTCGGCATGGACCCGGTCGAGCTGCGTCGGAAGAACTGGGTGCGCGCGGGCGACCCGCTCGACATCCTGCCCGCGCTCGGCGAGCGCGGCGCCGCGGAGGTCGCCGGCGACGTGCCGCGGGTGACCAGCTGCGCCACCGACGAGTGCGTCGCCCAGGCGCTGCGCGCGATCGGCTGGGAGCGGCGCCACGACCCCAGCTGGAAGCGGCCGCCCGACCGGCCCCACATCCGGCGGGGGATCGGGTTCGCCCTCTGCATGCAGGCCACGGCGATCCCCAACCTCGACATGGGCGGGGCGTCGATCAAGATGAACGACGACGGGTCGTTCAACCTGCTGTTCGGCGCCACCGACCTCGGCACCGGCGCGGACACCGTGCTGGCCCAGATCGCCGCCGAGGTGCTCGGCGTCGAGGCCGACGACATCATCGTGTACGCCGCGGACACCGACCTGACGCCGTTCGACGTCGGGGCCTACGCCGACAGCACGACGTACATCTCGGGGATGGCGGTGAAGAAGGCCTCCGAGGCCGTGCGCGAGCGGATCGTGCTGCGCGCCGCCCGGCTGCTCGGCCTCGACGACCCGAGCGGGATCGAGCTGCACCACAAGCAGGCGTGGGCGCCCGACGGTCGCTCGGTCACGCTCGAGGAGGTGGCCCTGCACGCCCTGCACCTGGAGGACCAGGAGCAGATCATGGCGACCGCGTCGCACGTGTCCGGGGAGTCCCCGCCGCCGTTCGCCGCGCAGACGGTCGAGATCGAGGTCGACGTCGAGACCGGCCAGGTCACGGTCACCAGGCTCGTGATGGCCGTCGACGCCGGCGTCGTCATCAACCCGACGACCGCCAGCGGCCAGGTCGAGGGCGCGATGGTGCAGGCGCTCGGCTACGCGCTCACCGAGGACCTGGTCCTCGACGAGGTGGGCCGTGCGGTGAACGCGCGCATCGGGCCGTACTGGATCTTCCGGGCCGACGACACGCCCCCGATGGAGGTCTTCCTCGTGCAGACGATGGAGCCGAGCGGCCCGTTCGGCGCCAAGTCGATCGGCGAGATCGCGATCGACGGGGTGGCGCCTGCCGTGCGCAACGCGATCCTCGACGCCACCGGGGTCACCGTCGACGAGCTGCCGATGACACCTGAGCGGGTGTGGCGGGCGCTCCACGCCACCGACGCCTAGCCGGCCGCGATGAGCAGCGACCTGCTGGTCCGCGGCGGCACTGTCGTGGACGGGGGGAGTGCGTGGCGTGCCGACGTGCTGGTGCGCGACGGGCGGATCGCGGCGGTG
>NZ_JANINT010000166.1 GCF_024509035.1 Nocardioides sp.
CACGTTGACCCGCCCGAAAGTTTCGGGCGGGTCGACGTCAGGCCAGCGAGAGGAAGAGCTTCTCCATCTTCTTGGTGTCGAGGCCGTCGACACCGTCGCCGTTGGCGAGGCACTGCTGGAGGCCGGTGGCGACGATCGCGAAGCCGGCACGGTCCAGGGCCCGCGAGACCGCGGCGAGCTGGGTGACGACGTCCTCACACTCCCGGCCCTCCTCGAGCATCCGCAGCACGCCGCCGAGCTGGCCCTGGGCACGTCTGATGCGGTTGATGACCGAGGTCATGTCCTGCGGGTCGAGCTCCATGTCAGTTCTCCTCGGTGGGTGGGGTGGTCAGGGAGGCGAGGGCCGCGGTGAGCCGCTCGCGGGCCTCGGTGGCGACATCGGCCAGGCCCTCGCCCGCGAGCGCCATCATGGCGTCGGGGTCGAAGGCCTCGACCACGGTGGTGTGCTCGTCGAGCGAGCGGACCACCACGTTGCAGGGCAGGACGGCGGCGACCGACGGGTCGACCTCGAGGGCGCGGTGCGCCAGCTGCGGGCGGCACGCGCCCAGGATCACCTGCGGCGCGACCTCGACACCGAGCTTGGCGGCGAGCGTCGCGCGCAGGTCGATCTCGGTGAGGACGCCGAAGCCCTGGGCGGCCAGGGCGTCCTTGACGTCGGCCACCGTCTGGTCGTAGCCACGCTCGAGGGTGGCGTTCAGGGTGTAGCTCACTGCTGCTCCTCACCCTGCTGCTGGGCGGCCAGCTGGGCGCGTACGTCGTCCATGTCGAGGTCGCGGACCGCGGTGATGACCTGCTCGAGCGCGGGCGCGGGCAGCGCGCCGGGCTGGGCGAAGACGAGCACGCCCTCGCGGAACGCCATCAGCGTGGGGATCGAGGTGATCTGGGCGGCGGCGGCCAGCTCGCGCTCGGCCTCGGTGTCGACCTTCCCGAACACGATGTCCGGGTGCTGCTCCGAGGCGGCCTCGAAGATCGGGCCGAACTGGCGGCACGGGCCGCACCAGGACGCCCAGAAGTCGACCAGGACGATGTCGTTCCCGGTGACGGTGTCTTCGAACGCGGCCGCGGTCAGGGCGGTGGTGGTCATGAGCTCTCCTTCAGTTCGTCCGGGAATGAGGATACCCCGGGGGGTGTTATCGTGGGCAACGTAGATACCCCCCGGGGTATTCCACATCCACCTCTGAGGAGACTCCCGTACCCATGTCGACCACCACGACGCCCCCTGACGACGCCGCCGTCGACCGCAAGAAGCAACGACCCATCGATCCCGAGATCGGCTACCGGCCCGGCCCGCTGGGCCGGCTCGGGGTCTGGGTCACCCACCACACCCGGATGACCGCCGTGGTCTGGCTGCTCGTCATCGTCGGCCTCGGCGCGTTCGCGCCCAAGGTCGAGGCCGAGCTCTCGGGCGCCGGCTGGCAGGCCGACGGCTCGGAGTCCGTCGCCGTGCGCGAGCTGGCCCAGGAGCACTTCGGCGGCAACGCCAGCTCCGCCATCCAGGTCGTGGTGCACAGCACCGACGGCCCCGTCACCGAGGGCGCCGGCAAGGACGTCCTCGCTCGCGCCACCGCGATCCTCGAGGACGACAACCGCATCGCGACCGTCGTCCAGCCCCAGCCGGGGGCCACGCTGAGCCAGGACGGCACCACTGCGGTGCTGCTCGCCGGCGCCGGCGCCGACCCCAACGACATGGTGCGCGCCGCCGACGACCTCAAGGGCCCGCTCCAGGACCTCTCGGCCGATGGCATCCAGGTCAACCCGACCGGTGCGTCGCTGCTGTGGTCCGACTTCAACGAGGCCAACCTCAACGCGATGATGAAGTCGGAGATGTTCTCCTGGCCGGTGACCCTGGCGATCCTCGTGCTCGCGTTCGGTGCGCTCGTGGCGGCCGGCCTCCCGCTGATCCTGACCCTCGCCGGCCTGGTCGCCTCCGCCGGCTCGCTCGTGCTGATCAACCAGCTGGTCCCGGTCTCCATCTGGGCGATGAACTTCGCGATGATGTTCGCGCTCGCCCTCGGCATCGACTACGCCCTGTTCCTCGTCGTCCGCTTCCGCGCGGCCCGCATGGGTCACCACGAGAGCCCGCGCCAGGCGATCGCCGAGACCATGGACACCGCCGGCAAGGCCGTGCTCCTCTCCGGCGCCACCGTGCTGATCTCCCTGTCCGCGGTGATGCTCGTGCCGTCGCCGTCGTTCCGCTCGATGGCGGGCGGGATCATGCTCTCGGTCATCTTCGTGCTCGCCGCCACGTTGACCCTGTTGCCACTGGTGCTGCACAAGCTCGACCAGCGCATCAACAAGCTCGCGCTGCCGTGGGTGCACACCGGTGAGCACCGCTCCCCGAAGTTCGAGGCCTGGGGCGAGCGGCTCTGGAAGCGCCCGGTCGCGTTCGGCCTGGCCGCCCTCGTCGTCCTGCTCGCGCTCGCCGCGCCGATCATCGGCCTCAAGACCGCGATGCCGTCGATCAAGGTGCTCCCGGAGGACGCCAGCGCCCGAGTCGGGTACGACCTCGTGCAGCAGAACTTCGGTGAGGGCGCGCCCGGCGCGCTCCAGGTCGTGGCCGACCCCGCTGACGCGGAGAAGACGTACGACGCCCTCACCAGCGACCCCGGCATCGCTGCCGCGATGCCCGCCATGCCGGCGCCCGACGACTCCGAGCACGTCCTGATCCAGGCCGTGCCCACCGTCGACCCGTCCGACCCCCAGCTCGGCGAGACCGTCGACCGGCTGCGGGCCGAGCTGCCCGACTCCGCGATCGTCGGCGGCGCTGCAGTCGAGAACCTCGACCTCAAGTCGCAGCTCGACGAGTCCACGCCGCTGGTCATCGGGGTGATCCTCGGGCTCGGGTTCCTGCTGCTCCTCGTGGCGCTGCGCGCCCCGCTGATCGCGCTGCTCGGCACGCTGGCCAGCCTGCTGTCGACCGCGGCCGCCTTCGGCGTCGCGCGGCTGGTCTTCCAGGAGGGCTACGGCTCCGGCCTGCTCGGCTTCGAGCACCAGGGCTTCCTCGACGCCTGGGCGCCGGTGTTCTTCTTCGCGATGATCTTCGCGATCGCGATGGACTACACGGTGTTCCTCCTGGCCTCGGCCAAGGAGCACTTCGAGCACAGCGGTGACCCCAAGGACGCGATGGTCGGTTCGATCGCCCACTCCGGTCGGGTGATCTTCGCCGCCGGCGCGGTCATGGTCGCGGTGTTCTTCACCTTCGCCCTGTCCGGCCCGCTGCCCCCCAAGGAGATGGGCGTCGTGCTCGGCGTGGCTGTGCTGCTCGACGCGTTCCTGGTCCGCCTGGTGCTGCTGCCTGTGATGCTGCGGCTGACCGGTCGCGCCGCCTGGTGGGTGCCGCGCTGGCTCACCCGCGTCCTGCCCGACATCCGCTTCTCCCACGGCTGAGCCACCCGCTCTCCGACAACCCCCACTGGAAGGATCTCCACATGTGCCGACGAGTCAGCTGCCGCCGATGCGGCAAGGTCAGCTGGTCCGGGTGCGGGATGCACGTCGACCAGGTGATGGCCGGCGTCCCGCAGCGTGACCGCTGTGCCGGCCACGACGACGAGCCGCGACCCAGCCTGCTCGACCGCATCCGCGGCCGCGGCTGAGACCTCGCCCGGGCCACTCCGGTCCGCAGGCCACCGAGCCTGCGGAACCCCCTTCCCGGGGGAGCCGGGGTGGCCCGGGCGTGCCATGTCCGGTGGGCGGGCGTCTTCCTAGCGTCGATGGGCACGGCACCAGCCGTCGACCCTCGGAGGACACCATGCGCACCACATCTCGGGCGATCCCGCGCCGGCTGCTGCCGGTTGTCGGGGCTGCCGCTCTCGGCATCGCCACCTCGGCCGCGGCCCTCGCAAGCCCCGGCGTCACCCCCGCCCACTACACCGACAGCCTCGACCCGGGCGCGGCGGTGACGATCACCAAGACGGTGGAGACACCGCCCATCCCGCCCCGCCCCGACATCGTCTTGATGGCCGACACCACCGGCAGCATGGACGGCAGCATCGCCAACGTCCGGACCAACGCGGGGGCGATCCTCAGCCAGGTCCAGAGCGCCCAGCCCACCGCGCAGTTCGCCGTCGCGGAGTACAAGGACGAGAGCGACGGGCCCGCGGTCTACCAGGTGGACCAGCAGCTCACCGGCAACGCCGCCGACGCCGTGAGCGGCATCGGCGCCTGGTCCGCCTCGGGCGGCGGCGACGCGCCGGAGGCCTGGATCGGCGCGCTCGGTCGGATCCCGTCCACGATCAGCTTCCGTGCCGACAGCACGCGCGTGGTCGTCATGTTCGGGGACGCCCCCAGCCACGACCCGTCCCTCGGCTTCACCCTGGACTCGGCGACGAGCGGGCTCCAGGCGGCCGGCATCCAGGTGATCGCCATCGACGTCGGCGACCTCGACCACGACGGCCAGGCCACGCACGTCACCAGCCGGACGGGCGGCACGCTGGCCTCGGCGGACCCGTCCGAGGTGGCGAGCACGATCCTCAGCGAGCTGCAGAACCTGCCCGCGGTCGTCACCCACGACACGACGTGCGACGCGGGTGCGAGCCTGTCGTTCGACCACGCGAGCCGGACCCTGACCTCCGGTGGGAGCACGACGTTCCAGGAGACCGTCACCCTCGCCGGCGACGCACCGCAGGGCAGCACGCTGACCTGCACGACCCGGTTCCTCGTCAACGGTGAGCTGCCGGGCCCGGCCTTCGTCCAGACCGTCGAGATCGCGGTCAACGACGTGACACCGCCGGTCGTCACCGTGGAGAGCAGGACGGTCGAGGCGACCGGCCCCGACGGAGCCACCACGACGTACGCCGCATCCGCGATCGACAACGTCGACGGCCCGCTCACCCCGGCCTGCTCGCCGGCGTCCGGCAGCCTGTTCGCCCTCGGTGCGACGACCGTCAGCTGCG
>NZ_JANINT010000167.1 GCF_024509035.1 Nocardioides sp.
CCCGGCCTCGGGGTGGAGCGCGAGCGCGGTCATGTGACGGCCCCGACCACGGTGTGCGCAAGGAACGCCATCGCCCAGGCCAGCGCGAAATAGACGCCGAACACCGTCAGCGGCCAGCGCCACCCGCCCGTCTCGCGGCGCAGCGTGGCGATCGTCGCCATGCACTGCAGGGCGTAGACGAAGAACACCAGCAGCGCGGCCAGCGTGGCGGAGGTGAAGACCTTCTCGCCGGCGTGCGGGCCGCTGTCGAAGGTCGTGTCCTCCAGCGCCCGGGTCGGATCGTGGGGGTCGCTCGCGGCGGTGATCTGGCCCATCGTCGCCACGAAGGTCTCGCGCGCGGCCAGCGAGGAGATCACGGCGACGTTGGTGCGCCAGTCGAAGCCGAGCGGGTCGAACACGGGGGCGGCCGCCCGGCCGATGCCGGCGGCGACGCTGTGCTCCATCGTGTACGCCGCGACCGCGGCGCCGTCGTCGGGATCGACGCCGTGGGCCCGCATCTCGGAGGCCGACTGAACGGGCAGGTTGAGCAGCGCCCACAGCACGATCGTGGACACCACGATCACCGTGCCCATCTTGTGCAGGAAGCCCTTGACCGGAAGCCAGACCGCCACGACGACCGAGCGGGCGGCCGGCAGGCGGTAGGGCGGCATCTCCATCGTGAAAGGCATCACCGTGTGCCGCCCGCCGCCGATCAGCGTGGCGACGCGGGCGGCCAGCATCATCGAGACCGCACCCAGCAGGTAGAGACCGAACATCGTCGCGCCGCGTGCGCTCAGCCCGCCCCAGCGGGCGTCGGCGGGCACGAGCATCGAGATCAGCAGCGTGTAGACGGGCAGCCGCGCCGAGCACGTCACGAGCGGCACCGAGAGCATCGTGGCCAGCCGCTCCCGGGCCGAGGGCATCGTGCGGGTCGCCATGATGCCGGGGATCGCGCAGGCGAACGACGACAGCAGCGCGACGAACGCCCGGCCCTCCAGGCCGGCCAGGGCCATCACGCGGTCCATGAGGAACGCGGCGCGGGAGAGGTAGCCGACCTGCTCGAGCGCGGCGATGAGCACGAACAGCAGCGCGATCTGGGGCACGAAGACGAGCACGCCGCCGACCCCGCCGAGCAGTCCGTCGGAGACCAGCCGGACCGGAGCGGAGTCGCCGAACGTGTCGGTGACGGCGGTGGCGAGCCGCTCGATGCCGGTGCCGATCGCGTCCTGGGCGGGCGCGGCCAGGGCGAAGATCGTCTGGAAGAAGCCGAACATCACGGCGAAGAACACCGCGACGCCCGCCACCGGGTGGAGCAGGACGCGGTCGACGCGCGCGGTGAGCGCGCTCTCCTGGGCGGAGCGGTAGTCGGCCGTGCTCAGCACCGACCCGATCCAGGCGGTGCAGCCCTCGGGGTCGGTCGGCGGGGCGATGACGGGGCGCGACCAGGCCTGCCAGGCCGGCAACAGGTCGATCAGCGCGCCGGCGCCGGAGCGCTTGCGCCCGTCGGCCACCACGACCGGGACGCCGAGCGCGCGGCTGAGCCGGTCGAGGTCGAGCCGGCCGCCCCGGGCGACCAGCTCGTCGTGCATGGTCAGCACCAGTGCAGTCGGCCGGCCCAGGGCGAGCACCCCGGCGAGCAGGCGGAGCGACGTACGCAGCGTGGTGGCGTCGGCCACGACCACCACCGCGTCGGGCTCCTCGACGCCGTCGAGGCGGCCGTGCAGCAGGTCGACGACGATCTGCTCGTCGATGCTGATCGGCTCGAGGCTGTAGGTGCCGGGCAGGTCCTCGACCTCGACGGGAGTGCCGTCAGGGAGGGTGCAGGTGCCCTGAGCGCGGCCGACCGTGACGCCCGGGTAGTTGCCGGTCTTGACCCGCAGGCCGGTCAGCGCGTTGAAGATCGTCGACTTGCCGGCGTTGGGTGCGCCCACGAGCGCGACCGTGGTGCGCTGCTCTGCGATCGCCGTGGAGGCCGGGGCCCCGCTCGGGTCGCAGTGCGAGCTCATGCCACCGAGACGACGGCGGCCAGGCCCGCGTCGGAGGTCACACCCACGCGGACGTCGATCCAGCGCGCCTGCGCCGCGCGCAGGCACATCGCGGTGTCGGCGAACCGGTAGAGCGTGGGGTCGCGCAGCGGGGCCCGGCGTACGACGGTGACCTCGGTGCCGGGCACCAGGCCCAGGTCGACGAGCCGGCGGGCGATGTGTGGCTCGACGCCGTCGGCGACGCCGACGATCGTGGCGCGCGCACCGGCCGGCAGCTCCACGAGCGACCGCGTCTCACCGGACAACCTGACTCCTTGGCGACCTCGACGAAGGTAAGGCTCAACTTAGTCAGGCTAGCCTCACCCGCCCAGGGACCAAGGTCCCGTCCGAGCGTGGGTCAGGTCACGCTCGGCGTCCCGGGTCCGGGTCTTCGGTTCAATTGCTGGGTTAGGCACCGGCTACCGATCGGTAACCGGTGCCTAACCCAACAATTGAACGATCGGACCCGCCCGGGGTCGGCCCGCCGGACCCAGCTCACGCCGGGGAGACGTCCAGCACGACCTCGAACTCCAGCAGGTCGGCGCCGGTGGCGACCGGGTTGCGCTGCTCGCCGGGCTGACCGGCGTGAGCGGCTCGGGCGTCGCCGTCGCGCCAGGCCTCGAAGGAGGCGTCGTCCTCCCACTGGGTCACCACGAAGTAGCGGTCGTCGCCGCGCACCGGCCGCAGCAGCTGGAAGCCGAGGAACCCGGGCGTGCCGTCGACGGTGTGGGCGCGGTGGGCGAACCGCTTCTCGAGCTCCTCGCGGGCCTGCGGCGGGACGGAGATGGCGTTGATCTTCACGACGGGCATGGCTCAACGGTAGGTCGGACCCCCACTAGCCTGGCGCCATGCCCACGCTCGCGGACGTCGTCGACCTGCTGCACGGGTGGTACCCACCCGCCACCGCGGACTCCTGGGACGCCGTCGGACTCGTGGCCGGGGACCCGGCGGCGCCGGTGCGCAAGGTGCTGTTCGCGGTCGATCCCGTCATGCCGGTCGCCGAGGAGGCGGCCGACTGGGGCGCCGACCTGCTGGTGACCCACCACCCGCTGTTCCTCAAGGCCGTCCACGGGTTCGCCGCGACCACGCCCAAGGGGCGCACGATCACGGCGCTCACCAGGGCCGGCTGCGCCCTGCTGGCGGCCCACACCAACGCCGACCAGGCCGAGGGCGGCGTGTCCGAGGCGATGGCGCGCGCGCTGGGCCTCGGTGACCTCGAGCCGATCCTTCCCGCAGCGGCGGACGCCCTCGACAAGCTCACCGTCTACGTCCCGGCCGCCGACGCCGATCGGCTGCGGGCGGTGCTCGCCGAGGCGGGGGCGGGACGCATCGGCGACTACGACCGCGCGTCCTTCTCCACGCGCGGCGAGGGCCGGTTCCGCCCGCTCGAGGGCGCCCGACCCACCATCGGCACCGTGGGTGAGGTCGAGGTCGTCGACGAGGTCCGTGTCGAGGTGGTGCTGCCGCGCGCCCGGCGGACGCCGGTGGTGCGCGCGATGCTGGCGGCGCATCCCTACGAGGAGCCGGCGTACGACGTCGTCGAGCTGGGCGACCCGGGGCTGGCCACGACAGGCACCGGCCGGATCGGCTCGGTGCCGGAGCTGTCCCTCGGGGAGTTCGCCGCCCGGGTGGCCGACGCCCTGCCGGCGACCGCGCAGGGGGTGCGCGTCGCGGGCGACCCGTCGCGCCCGGTGCGCAGGGTCGCGCTGTGCGGCGGCGCGGGCGACTTCCTGCTCGACACCGTCGCCCGCACCGACGCCGACGTCTACGTCACCAGTGACCTGCGACACCACCCGGCCAGCGAGTTCGTCGAGCGCCAGGGGCCGGCCCTGGTCGACGTCGCGCACTGGGCGGCCGAGTGGACCTGGCTCCCGGTGGTGGAGGCGCGGCTGAGGGCCGCCCTGGGCGATACGGTGGACACCCGGGTCAGCACCGTTCGGACCGACCCGTGGCAGTTCCGCGTCTGATCCCCCTGTGCACAGCGACTCCCGAGGAGCCCATCCGGTGAAAGCCGATCCGTCCGCCCAGCTGCAGCTCCTCGACGTGCAGGCCCTCGACGCCCGGGCCGACCTGCTGCGGCACCAGCGGGCGAGCCTGCCCGAGCTCGCGGAGATCGCGTCGCTGACGGTCGGCCGCACCGAGCTGGACAACAAGGCCCGCGACGCGCGGATCGCCGTCGACGACCTGACGACCGAGCAGGAGAAGGTCGACGCCGATGTCGAGGCGGTCAAGGCCCGCCGCAAGCGCGACCGCGACCGCATGGACCAGGGGCTGGTCACCAACCCCAAGGACCTCGAGCGGATGGGCCACGAGCTCGAGTCGCTCGAGCGCCGCATCGCCTCCCTCGAGGACGAGGAGCTGGAGCTGATGGCCCGCCTCGAGGACGCCCAGCGCGACCTCGACGGCCTGCTGGGCCAGGTCGCCGAGGCCGACCAGCGGCTCGCCGAGCTCGCCACGTCCCGTGACGAGAAGGTCGCCGCGATCGACGCGGAGCTGACCTCGCTGCAGGGCGAGCGCGCCACCGCGGTCGAGGGGCTGCCGGCCGACCTGCTCGCGCTCTACGACAAGCTCCGCGAGCAGAAGGGCGGCATCGGTGCGGCCGAGCTGCGCCAGCGCCGCTGCACCGGCTGCCAGCTGGGTATCGACAACGCCGAGCTGGCCGTGATCAAGGCGAAGCCCGTCGACGACGTCGTCCGGTGTGAGGAGTGCAGCCGGATCCTGGTCCGCACCCCCGAGTCCGGGCTGTGAGCGACCGGGCCGACAGCGGGGCCGACAGCAGGGCGGTCGCCCGCGTCTTCATCGAGGCCGACGGCGGGTCGCGCGGCAACCCCGGCCCGGCGGCGTACGGCGC
>NZ_JANINT010000168.1 GCF_024509035.1 Nocardioides sp.
GCGCAGAGCGGGAGCATCTCCCGCTCCTCCTCGCGATAGATGAGGTTGTAGTGGTTCTGCATCGACACGAACGGCGTCCAGCCGTGGGTCGCGGCGACGTGCTGGGCCTTGGCGAACTGCCACGCGTACATCGAGGACGCGCCGAGGTAGCGGGCCTTGCCGGCCCGCACCACGTCGTGCAGCGCCTCCATCGTCTCCTCGATCGGCACGCCGTCATCCCAGCGGTGGATCTGGTACAGGTCGACGTAGTCGGTGCCGAGACGGCGCAGCGACTCGTCGATCTCGTGGAGGATCGCCTTGCGGGACAGGCCCGCGCCGTACGGCCCCGGGCGCATCCGCCCGTGCACCTTGGTGGCGATCACGACGTCCTCGCGGCGGGCGAAGTCGCGCAGGGCCCGTCCGGTGATCTCCTCGCTGCTGCCGCCGGAGTAGACGTTCGCGGTGTCGAACACCGTCACGCCCGCCTCGAGCGCCGAGCGGATGATCGTGCGCCCGGCCTCCTCGTCGAGCACCCACGGGTGCCCGCCGCGGGTGGGGTCACCCCAGCTCATGCAGCCGAGCGTGATCGCGGAGACGTCCAGACCGGTGCGGCCGAGCTTCACGTAGCGCATGGGCCCAGCCTGTCACCCGGCCGGTGGCCTCACTCCGAGGGCTGGGGGGCCTTCACGTTGCAGTCGACCTTCGGGTTGGCGCCGAGGTAGTTCAGCGGCCCCGCCACGATCGTCAGGCTCGTGTCCCCGGCGGTCTTGCACGTGACCTCCTGGTCGTCGCCGAAGTAGCCGCGCTGCCACGCGGCCAGCACGCCGATCACCAGCCAGACGACGACGATGATCCCGATCAGGCTCTTCATGTTCCGCTCCCAGTGCGTCGTAGTACCCCCGCGGGAGCCGTACCCCGACGCACGCGGTCGTGAACCTGGGCGCGGACGACCGGGTGGTTCAGACCTGGGAGTAGCGCGCCTGGTAGGCCAGCAGCGCGGCGCGGCCCAGCTCGAGCTCCTGGCCGAGCCGGTCGACGAGCTCGGCGGCACCCTCGGTCGAGCCCGTGTCGGCGACGAGCTCGATCTGCTGCGCGGTGCGCCCCGCCGGGGTGACGCCGAGGTTGAGAGCCCCGCCGGCGAGCTTGTGCGAGACCTGCTTGAGCGTCGCCGCGTCACCGGCGGCCAGCGCCTCGCGGATCCGCTCGAGCGTCTCGGGGGTGTTGGCCACGAAGTTGCCGATCGCGCGATCGAGGTAGGCGGTGTTGCCCGGGTCGAGGTCGCGCAGCTCGTCGAGGCGGTCGAGGGTGAGGCCGTCGAGGGTCCGGTCCGGTACGGCGGGCGCGGGCGGCGTCTGGTCGTCCTCGTTCACGATGCGCACGCTACGCGGTGCGGGCCCGCTCGTGGTGCCGACCCACTGATCGAGGACGAGCGCCAGGGCGGCGGCGTCGACCGGCTTGGTGAGGAAGTCGTCCATCCCCGCCGCCAGGCAGCGCTCCCGCTCGCCCTCGACCGCTGCGGCGGTCATCGCGATGATCGGCAGCCTCCGGCCGCTTCCGGCCTCGCCGGCCCGGATGGCCCGCGTGGCCGCGTAGCCGTCCATCAACGGCATCTGCACGTCCATGAGCACGGCGTCGAACGGCTCCTCGGCCAGCGCCGTCAGGGCGGCGGCCCCGTCGTCGGCGATGCGGGTGCGGTACCCGAGTGCCTCGAGCAACCCCGCGGCCACGAGCTGGTTCACGACGTTGTCCTCCACGACCAGCACCCGGCGCGCGGGCCCGGTCACCTGGGGGGTGGCGTGCGCCGGCGGCTCGGGCCGCGGATCGACCTCGGCGAGGTGGCGTAGCAGCGCTGCCCGCAGCTCCGCGCCCAGGAGCGGCTTGGTCAGGCAGTCGACGATGCCCGCGACGCGGAGGTCCCACGCCGAGGGCGAGGTTCCCGACGTGAGCATGATCGTGCGTCCGTCGTACGACGGATCGGCGCGCAGCGCGCGGGCGAGGTCGAGCCCGTCGCGCTCGGGCATCGCCATGTCGAGCAGGACCGCCTCGAACGGGTCGCCGGCCGCGTCGGCCTCCGCGAGCGTCCGCTCGGCCTCGTCGGCACTCGCGCTCGACGCGGCCCGCATGCCCCACCAGCCCAGCTGCTCCTCGAGGATCAGGCGGTTGTGCTCGTTGTCGTCGACGACCAGGACGTGGCGCCCTCCGAGCCAGGTGCGCGCGTAGTCGTCGTCCGCGTCGTGGGCGGGTCCGCCGGGGGCGTCGAACTCCGCGGTGAACCAGAAGACGCTGCCGCCTCCGGGGTTGGGGTGCAGGCCGATCTCGCCGCCCAGCGCCTGGACGATCTCGCGTGAGATGGCCAGGCCCAGGCCGGTCCCGCCGAAGCGCCGGGTCGTCGACGCGTCCGCCTGGGTGAAGGCGTCGAACAGCGCGTCCACGTCCTTCTCGGGGACTCCGACGCCGGTGTCGGCCACGCTCACGTGCAGCACGGTCCGACCCGTCGGACCCGGTGTGGCGGTCGCCCGGATGAAGACCTCACCCCGCTCGGTGAACTTCACCGCGTTGGAGCCCAGGTTGGTGACGACCTGCGCCAGCCGGATCGGGTCGCCGGCGAGCACCTCGGGGACGTCGGGGTGGCAGGACACGATCAGCTCGAGCCCCTTGGCCCGGGCCGCCTCGCCGAGGAGGCTCGCCACCTGGTCGAAGACGTCGCGGATCTCGAAGTCGAGCCGCTCGAGCTCGAGCTTGCCGGCCTCGATCTTCGAGAAGTCCAAGATGTCGTTGATGACGCTGAGCAGGGCGCGGCTGGCGACCTGCACGCCCGAGGCCAGGCGGAGCTGGTCGGGGTCGAGGGCGGTGCGCAGCAGCAGGTCGTTGAGGCCGATCACGCCGTTCAGGGGCGTGCGGATCTCATGGCTCATCGTCGCGAGGAACTCCGACTTCTGGCGGGAGGCGGCCTCGGCCGCGTCCCGGGCGTCCGCGAGCTCGCGCTGACCCCGTTCGCGCTCGGCGACCCGGCCGAGCTGGACCGCCACCTGCTCGGCCATCGACTCGATCATGTCGAAGCGGTACAGCGGCGGCGCCGAGGTGATCGTCAGCACGGCGACGACCTCGTCGGCGTAGGCGACGGTGAACGCGATCGTCAGGCGTTCCTCGTCCCACACCGATCGCCGTTCGCGGTAGGCGCGGTTGGCGAGCTCGAGCTCCTTGGCCAGGGTCGCGGCCTCGGCGAGGTCGGCGTCCCGGTCCTCGTCGGTGACGTAGAGGGGCACCACGGCCGTGCGCTGCTCGTCGAGCACGAACGCGCGCCCGCGGACCCAGTCGTCGTGGAGCAGGACCAGGTGCCGCGCCTGCACCAGGACCTCCTCGAGGGTGGCCGCCTCGTTGGCGGCCGTCGCGACCGCCTGCATGAGCGCGTTCTGGCGGACCTGGTCCTCCAGCGCGATCTCGGCCTGCTTGGTCTCGGTGATGTCCTGGTGGGTGCCGTACATCGACACGACCTCGCCGCCGTTTCCGGCCAGCGAGACGCCGCGGCCGCGCGTCCAGACCCAGGCTCCCTCAGCGGTCTGCACCCGCGCCACGAACACGAAGTCGCTGGGCGTGTCCAGGGCACCCCGGACGGCGTCGTCGACGGACGCGCGGTCGTCGGCGTGCACGATGCCGAGGAAGTCGTCGTACGTCGCCGGGAACGCGTCCGGATCCAGGCCGTAGAGCGCGCAGAGCTCCTCGGATCCCCAGACCTCACCGGTCCGGACGTTCCACTCCCAGCTGCCGATGCGCGCGATCCGCTGCGCCTCGGCCAGCCTGCGGCGGCTGGTCGTGAGGTCCTCGAGCGCCTGCTTGCGGTCGCTGCAGTCGGCGAGGCGGTGGAGCACCAGGACCGACCCGTCGGTGTCGTGCAGGAGGCTCTCGGTGACCATCACCCACAGGGAGCTGCCGTCGCGACGCACGAACCGGCACTCGACGTCGTGGTCGTTCACCCGGCCCGCGCGCAGGTCCTCGAGATGGGCGGCGAACTGCTCCTTGCCGACCTCGTCGAGCGAGTCGAAGACGGTGAGACCCATGACCTCGTCGTCGCCGACGCCGAAGAGGGCGCGCAGCGCGGGGTTGGCGTACACCGTGCGGCCGTCGAGGTCGAAGACCCAGATCCCGCCCGGCGACGTCTCGACGACGTTCCGGTACAGCATCTCGCGCTCCATCGCACCTCCCGGAGGACACGATAGGGCGCCGAGGTCAGGACTCGCCGGAGATGAGGTACCGCTCGTCCGTGCCGTCGAGCCGGAGAGTGACGTCGTCGGTGGTCTTGCTGCCGTCTCGCCGCTGGTACTCGACCGTGTAGCTGATCTGCCGGCTCGCCGGATCAGGCTCTGCCGACAGCACGTCGGCGGTGGCGATCTTCTTCCAGAACGAGTTGTACCGCCCGAACCCGCCACTCGCGTCCTGGAAGCCAGGGGTGAGCATCTCCCAGGCCGCCTTGGTGTCGGTGGTGACGGTGGCGAGGTAGTCCTCGATGAAGCCCTCCATGCCGTCGGCCGTGACCTCGGGTCGCGGCTGGTCCGACGGGCTGGGGGACCCGCCTCCGGTCGCCCCGCCGGTCGCGCTGCTGCGCCCTGCCCGGGGCTGGGCGCTGGTGTCGTCGTCGTTGCCGGCGGCGTAGGCGAGCCAGCCGATGACGGCGATCGCCAGCACCACCAGGGCGATGGCGATCACGGGCTGCACGCCTCGGCTCCGCGGGTGGGGGGAGGGCGGCGAGGCGACCGGGTGGGGAGGCTGGGCGGGCGGGGGCGTCGTGGGCGTCGTGGGCGCCGGCGGCACCGGCGGGACGGCGCGCGA
>NZ_JANINT010000169.1 GCF_024509035.1 Nocardioides sp.
GTGCCGGAACGGTAGGGGCCGGCGATCAGGATCATCAGAGGAGCGGTCATGACCCGACACTAACGTGCAGAAACATGCAAAAACAAGAAGGTTCGTGCAGGGGTCTAGGGTGTTCGCCGTGCTCGCCGCCCAACGCAAGGACCTGATCCTCTCGACCCTGCGCTCCGAGGGCCGGGTCGTCGCGAAGGACCTGGCCGCCGAGCTCGAGCTGTCCGAGGACACGATCCGCCGCGACCTGCGCGAGCTGGCCGCCGACGGCCTGCTGCACCGCGTGCACGGCGGCGCGCTCCCGGCCTCGCCCGCGGTCGCCGACTTCGCCGTCCGCACCACGATCGGCACCGGCGCCAAGGCACAGGTCGCCGCCGCGGCCGCCGCGCTGGTGCGGCCGGGGCAGACCGTCGCGATCGACGGGGGCACGACGGCGCGCGAGCTCGCCCGGCTCCTGCCGCTCGACCTGCGCGCGACGATCGTCACCCACAGCCCGACGATCGCTGTCGAGCTCGCGTCCCACCCCGGCGTCGAGGTGATCATCGTGGGCGGGCGGCTGTTCAAGCACTCGGTCGTGGCGTACGGCGCGATCGCCCACGAGGCGATCGGGCGGATCAGCGCAGACCTGTTCTTCCTGGGCGTGACCGGCATCCACCCGGTGGCCGGCCTGACCACCGGGGACGCCGAGGAGGCCGCGATCAAGCGGGCCTGGGCCGAGCGCTCCGCCGAGACCTACGTGCTCGGCAGCGGGGAGAAGATCGGCGCGGCCTCGGCGTTCGAGGTGCTGCCGCTCGCGGCGGTGACGGCGGTGCTCACCGATGCCGCCGCACCGGAGCGCGGGGTCGCCGAGCTGCGCGCTGTCGGCGTCGACGTCCGGGTGGCGGCGTGACCACGGCCCCGCTGGTGCTGCTCGCGATCGCCGCGATCCTGTTCGCGATCGGTCTCGTCTCGCTGTGGCGCGCGCGTCAGGACAGCAACAGGTAGGTCGCGGCCGCGCACAGCAGGATCGTCGCGACGAAGCACGCGATCGCGACGTCGAGCCACCGGCTCGAGGCCGCGGGCAGCGGTGGCAGCCGGTCGGGCACGAACGGCCACGGCCGGTCCTGGGTCGAGGCCGGCACCTCGATGCGGCGCAGCCGCTCCAGCGCCTGCGCCGCGGTCGGCGGCCGCAGCGCCGGGTCGGTGCTGGTCATCGCCTCGAGCAGCGGACGGAGCGTGCCCTCGGGCGGGGGTGCGCCGCGGCGCCCGGTGAGCAGCTCCGCGCCGAGCACGCCGACGGCGTACACGTCCTGGCGGGGGTCGGGAGGAGCGCCCGCGGCCTGCTCGGGGGCCATGTAGCCGTCGGTGCCGACCCCGCCGGGCACCCGGGTCAGCCGCACGTCCTCGACCGGCACGGCCACCCCGAAGTCGCCCAGCCGCACGAACGGGCGACCTCGACCGGTCGGCTCGAGCAGCAGGTTGGCCGGCTTGACGTCGCGGTGCACGACGCCGGCCGCGTGCACCGCTGCCAAGGCCTGGAGCGTCTGGTCGAGCAGGAGCACGACGTACGACGCGGGCAGCGGGCCGTGCTCGGCCAGGAGCTGGTCGACGGACCCGCCGCGGACCAGGTCCATCGCGAACACCACCCGGTGGTCCTCGGCGGCCCAGCCGGTCGGCGCGACCACGTGGGGGTGGGCGATGCGCACCGACAGCTCACGCACGAACCGCAGCAGCGTGGTGCTGTCGTGGGCGCCGAGCACCTTGGCCGCGACCACCTCGCCGGTGCGCAGGTCGCGGGCCCGCCACACCGAGCCCATCGCCCCCGCGCCGACCTGGTCGAGCAGCACGTAGCGGCCGGCGACGGCGCCGGCGGGTGCGGGCCCGGCCGAGCCGGGCGGCGTACGTGTCATCGGATGCGGTCTACCCCGGTCGGGCAGCATTTATGGCTCGTCGTCCACCGCTGCTAGCCTGGGGCGTTCTCTGTGCACGCCCACCGACGGGCCCCTGGCGGAGAATGCAACACCAACGCAAGCCCTCCTGCCACGGAGAGTCCGTGGCCGCCTAGTCCAGAGGAGGTGGAGACCGCTATGCGTGCCTACGAAGTCATGGTCATCCTCGAGCCCAGCCTCGAAGAGCGGACCATCGAGCCGTCGCTCGACAAGTACCTGAACGTCATCCGCAAGGATGGCGGCACCGTCGAGTCCGTCGACGTGTGGGGCCGGCGTCGCCTGGCCTACGAGGTCAAGAAGAACGCCGAGGGCATCTACGCCGTCATCTCGCTCAACGCCGAGCCGGCCACGGTCAAGGAGTTCGACCGTCAGCTCACCCTCAACGAGTCCGTCCTCCGCACGAAGGTCATGCGTCCCGACGCTCACTGACCCGGGAACGGACCGGTCCACCCGACCGGTCCTGTGGACGGCCACTTCCCCCTGTCGGCGCGTGCCGCGACGATGGGCCCACGTGGTCGGACGCACCCGACCGGACTGACTCCGATCAGAACCAACGCTTAGGGAGACCCGCATGGCAGGCGAGACCGTCATCACCGTGGTCGGCAACCTCGTCGACGACCCGGAGCTGCGCTTCACCCCCTCGGGGGCGGCCGTGGCCAACTTCCGGATCGCGTCGACGCCGCGCACCTTCGACCGCCAGACCAACGAGTGGAAGGACGGCGAAGCGCTGTTCCTCTCCTGCTCGGTGTGGCGGCAGGCCGCGGAGAACGTCGCCGAGTCGCTCCAGCGCGGCATGCGCGTGATCGTGCAGGGTCGCCTCAAGCAGCGCTCCTACGAGACCCGCGAGGGCGAGAAGCGCACGGTCGTCGAGCTCGAGGTCGACGAGGTCGGCCCCGCGCTGGCGTTCGCGACCGCGAAGGTCACCCGCGCCTCGCGCTCGGGCGGCGGCGGCGGCTACTCCGGCGGCGGCGGTGGCGGGCAGTCCCGTCCCCAGTCGGCGCCGGGCAACGACCCGTGGGCCACTCCGGCTCCGCAGGGTGGCGGCGCTCCGGCCGGCGGCGGCCAGTCCGCTCCGGCCAACGACCCCTGGGGCGCCCCCGGGGTCGGCTCCGACGAGCCGCCGTTCTGATCAACCCATCCCGAACACCCTCAACCATTCCGGCACTCAACCCAGTCATGGGGCCGGGCTTCTAGAAAGGAAGCACCACAATGGCCAAGGCAGTGATTCGCAAGCCCAAGAAGAAGGTTTGCCAGTTCTGCAAGGAGAAGGCGACCGGTGTCGACTACAAGGACACCGCGCTCCTCCGCAAGTTCATCTCCGACCGCGGCAAGATCCGCGCCCGTCGGGTGACCGGCAACTGCGTCCAGCACCAGCGCGACGTGGCCATCGCGGTCAAGAACGCCCGCGAGGTCGCCCTGCTGCCCTACACCTCCACCGGTCGCTGAGAGGAGCCGAGGACATGAAGCTCATCCTGACCCAGGAAGTCACCGGTCTCGGTGCCCCCGGCGACGTCGTCGAGGTGAAGGACGGCTACGGCCGCAACTACCTCGTCCCCCGTGGCCTGGCCATGCGCTGGACCCGCGGTGGCGAGAAGACCGTCGAGTCGATCAAGGCGGCCCGTGCCTCGCGCGCGGTGCGCGACCACGACCACGCGGAGCAGATCAAGACCAAGCTCGAGGCCCAGCCGGTCGCCGTCAAGGTGCGCTCCGGTGCGGGCGGCCGCCTCTTCGGCGCCGTCACGGTCACCGAGATCGCCGGCGCCCTCGCCGACGCCTCGGGCGAGCAGGTCGACAAGCGCACGATCGTGGTCAAGAACCCGATCAAGTCGCTCGGCTCCCACGAGGTCTCGGTCAAGCTGCACGACGAGGTGTCCGCCGTGGTGGCCCTCAACGTGATCCCGGCCTGACCCACATCTCGGCAGCGCTGAACCCACGCTGAACCACGGCTGAGCCAGCGCAGCGGCAACGTTCCACACGACAGGGCCCGCGCCTCCTTCGGGAGGCGCGGGCCCTGTCTGTTGGTTCGTGTGCTGCTGGGGGGCGGAGGTACGGCGACCCGCGCGGGTCAGCGCGCCATCACGGCATCGATGCGCACCGGCTTGTTCTTCGAGGCCACCCGGATCTGCAGCGGCCCGGCGACCAGGCCGGAGAGCTCCTCGCGCACCTGGTAGATCTTCATCCCCTGGGCGTCGGGGGACGCGAGGTTCACGGTGGTCCAGGCGCCGCGGCCGACACGGACCTGCACCTTGCCGAGGCCCGGTCCCGCCGGCGCCAGCAGGCGGATCGCCTTGATGTTGCGGACCGGGAAGCTCACGGTCGCGCCGTACGCCTTCGCCTGGAGGTACTCACCGGCGAACGCGCGCGGGCTTCGCACCGCACGCCAGTCGCCGGTCGAGGAGCGCGCCACGTCGGCGAGCGTGAGGTTGCGCGGCACGAAGAACTGCTGCTCGAACGGGCTCGGGTCCACGTTGCCCGCGGGGTCGACCGCCGCAGCGGTGAAGCGCTGGAGCCCGGGTGAGAGCGCCCGCAGGGTCGTGATCCCGTCGTTGCAGGCGACCGGCCGGTCGTTGAGCCGGCACTGGTAGGTGGCCGTCCCGTCCGACCTCCCCTCGCTGCTCTGCAGCCGCACCTGGACGAGGGGGCTCGTCACCATCGGAGCCGCCGAGTCGTCCTCGTCGTAGTAGTCGGTGCGCAGCACCCCGAAGGTGTTGGGCGCGGTCACGTCGGCGCGGAAGACCAGCTCGGCCGGCGAGGCGTCGTAGTCGGGCAGATCGGTGCCCGCGGCGAAGATCGGGTCCGTGGTGATGTCGTGCGCGTTGTCGGCGGTGTCCACCGCGCGGACGCGGAACGTGTACGCCGTGCCGGTGTTCTGGTCCAGCTTGTCGGCGACGAACGGCGACGTGCAGTCCTTCCAGGTCGTCGGCGCCGCCGGGGTGTTGAAGAACTGGCACTGGAAGCCGATCGGGTCGGCGTCGGCGTCGGTGTGCTTGCCGGTGAACGCGATCGTGACGCTCGTCGAGCGCACCCACCCGTCGCTCACCCCCGGCTGGACCGCGCCGAGGGTCGTCGTCGGCGCGACCGTGTCGTCGCACGCGGGACCGATCGGGATCGTGCCGAGCAGCGGGTCCTTGGGCTGCACCTCGCTCAGGCAGGCGTCGGCGGCGTCCGCCGGGGCGACGGGGGCGACCAGCGGCAGCCCGGCCGCGGCGAGGACGGCGGCCAGCGCGACGGTGGCGCGACGGGTCGAGATGTGACGCATGGATCCCTCCGGTTTCTCCCTCTGCTGCCTCCCCAACGCCCGCGACTGCGGCGGGCTACGACCGCAGGCGCCTCAGGGCGCAGCGGTCTGGTCCACCTCGGTCGCGGCCCACGGTCGGGCCGAGTAGCGGAACATCAGCACGATCACCAGCAGCAGGACAAGACCCGAGCCCACGATCATCAGCTCGACCAGCGAGTCCACGCCCGCGCCCAGCGCGACCACCGGCAGTACGGCGGCGAGGCCGGTGAGCACCGCGGCGGTGTGCAACCAGCGCGCCGCTCCGGGGTCGGGGGCGGGACCGGTGCTCGCGGCCCGCGACAGGGCGAGGCAGAGCACTCCGACGAAGCCGAGCTGCGGCAGGTCCGCTGCCCAGAGCAGCGACTCGTCGGCGCGCTCGAGGCCGTCGCGCAGCGAGGGGAACCACAGCACGACGCTCGTCACGAGCGCGAGGAGGCCGAGCGTGCGCAGCGCGGGTCGGTGGGGGAGAGCCGTCGGCAGCGCGCCCAGGCCCTGCAGCACCAGCAGCCACCCGATCGGGTCGGGCAGCAGGTCGTACCCGTTGACCCAGGCCCTGAGCGCGATGATCACCAACCCCATCGCGATCGACTGGAGCGGCTTCACCGCGCCACCCTAGCCAGTGATCTCCGCGCCGGTGACCAGCCAGGCATCCCCGCGTGCCCGGTGCACGAGCACGACCAGGCGGGCGCCCATGAAGACCGCGGTGAACGCGACCCAGATCGCGACCAGCCCAGCCGTTGCCACCGCGCACGCGAGCGCCAGGGGCGCGTAGGCCACGAGCGTGACCAGGCCCGCCCGAGCCAGGTAGCGGCCGTCCCCGGCCCCGATGAGGACACCGTCGAGCACGAACACCACCCCGGCCACCGGCTGCCCGAGCGCGGCGACGACCAGCACCGGGACCAGCCGGTCTCGGACGTCACCGTCGCCGGTGAACAGCCCACCGAGGACGGGGCTCGTCGCGGCGAGCAGCAGCCCGGTCACCACACCGCTGAGCACTCCCCACCGGACCATCCGGACGGTGGTCTCGCGGGCCCCCTGCACGTCCCCTGCGCCGAGCGCTCGTCCGGTGAGGGCCTGCGCGGCGATCGCGACCGCGTCGAGCACGAAGGCCAGGAACGTCCACAGCGTCATCGCCAGCTGGTGGGTGGCGAGGTCGACCTCCTGCGCGCGGGCCCCGGACGCGCCGAGCGTGACGGCGTACGTCGTCAGCAGCAGCGCGGCCCGCAGCGTGAGCGTCCGGACGACCAGCGGGAGGCCGGCGCGGCCGGCGGACCGGATGCCGGGCAGGTCGGGGCGCAGCGGCGCCCCGTGCGCACGGGCCGAGCGGACGACCACGACCAGGAACGCGGCCGCGCTGGCGGCCTGGGCGAGCACGGAGCCGAGCGCCGAGCCGGCGATGCCGAGCCCGACCGGATAGACGAGCACGAGGTTGAGGACGACGTTGAGCAGGTTGCCGCCGACGGCCACGACGAGTGGTGTGCGCGTGTCCTGGAGGCCGCGGAGGATCCCGGTCGCGGCGAGCATCAGCAGCAGCGGCGTGGTGCCGAGGAAGGCCAGGCGGAGGTACGTCGCCGCTGGGTCGGCCACGTCCTCGGAGGCCCCGAACAGGCGGACCAGTGGCTCGGTCAGCGCGACGCCGAGCACCGTGACGAGCACGCCGATCGCCGCGGCGAGCCACAACCCGTCGATCCCCTGCGCCAGGGCTCCGCGGAGGTCCCCCGCGCCCAGGCGCCGGGCGACGCCGGCGGTGGTGCCGTAGGCGAGGAAGACGCACAGCCCGACGGCGGTCTGGAGCACCGCCCCGGCGATCCCGAGCCCGGCCAGGGACGCGGTCCCGAGGTGGCCCACGATGGCGGCGTCGGCCAGCAGGAACAGCGGCTCGGCGACCAGTGCCAGGAACGCCGGCACCGCCAGCCGGAGGATCTCCCGGTCGGAGGCTCGACGTGCGTGGCGCATCACGTCGCCGACCTAGTCACTGTAAGTGTCACATCGCCTGCCTGACCCTGACGGGACTAGTTCTCAACATCTGTGGATGAGTTCTGGAAAACCCACCAGGAGCGCTATGTCGACAAAGCGCTCGGGTGAACGGGGGGTGACCTGGCCGTGTCGCGGAATTCCTGGGCAAGTATTTCTCATCCACAGCTGTGGAGCGCGATCCTCCCAGGTCAACCGGCCGATCCGCACTTTTCGGACGGCTCTGTCCACAGGTCATCCCCAGCCCGCCCCACACCCCTGCGCGTGTCGTCCACGGGCCGGGCCGAGTTGTCCACAGAGCCTGTGGATAACGGGCTAACCACCCGGGCGCCCGGGCGCCTACGGTCACTCCCGGGGCAGGCGGTCGAGGCCCTCCCGGGAGCGGTCCGGGAGCGGTCGGGGAGGGCTGTCGGTCCGCACGTCTAGCGTCGTGATCCACGCCAGCTGGGTCGACATGGGAACGATCAGGACGACAGCGATCAGGGGGACAGGGTGAGCGTCACCGAGCAGGGCTCGCGAGGGCTGCCGGAGCCGCCGATCGACGACTGGGGCGACGGCCCGGCGCCGTACGCGCCCGGGGAGCGGCCGAGCTCGCCGGGTGACCGCACGCCGCCACAGGACATGGCGGCCGAGCAGTCGGTGCTCGGCTCGATGCTGATCTCCAAGGACGCGATCGCCGACGTCACCGAGGTCCTTCGCGGCACCGACTTCTACCGCCCCTCCCACGAGACGGTCTACGACGCGATCATCGACCTCTACGGCCGGGGCGAGCCCGTCGACATGGTCACCGTCGCCGCCGAGCTGCAGCGCCGCGGCGAGCTGCAGCGCATCGGTGGCGCGTCGTACCTCCACACCCTCTCGGCCAACGTGCCGATCGCCGCCAACGCCGGCTACTACGCCGAGATCGTGCGCGAGAAGGCGATCCTGCGCCGGCTGGTCGACGCGGGCACCAGGATCGTGCAGATCGGCTACGCCGGCGAGGGCCAGGTCGACGACATCGTCGACGAGGCCCAGGCCGAGGTCTACAAGGTCACTGACAAGCGGGCAGCCGAGGACTACGCGCCGCTGAGCGACATCATGGACGGGGTGCTCGACGAGATCGAGGCGATCTCCAACCGCGAGGCGGGGATCTACGGGGTGCCGACCGGGTTCGCCGACTTCGACGACCTGACGAACGGCTTCCACGGCGGGCAGATGATCATCGTCGCGGCGCGCCCGGCCATGGGCAAGTCGACGCTTGCGCTCGACTTCTGCCGTGCCGCCTCGATCCACAACAACCTGGCCAGCGTGTTCTTCAGCCTGGAGATGACGCGCTCGGAGATCACCATGCGGCTGCTCTCGGCCGAGGCGAAGGTGCCGCTCAACCACATCCGCAACGGCAACATGACCGACGACGACTGGGCCAAGCTGGCGCGCAAGATGGGCGAGGTGTCCTCGGCGCCGATGTTCATCGACGACTCCCCGAACATGACGATGATGGAGATCCGGGCCAAGGCGCGGCGCCTGCGGCAGCGCCACGACCTGCGGCTGATCGTCATCGACTACCTGCAGCTGATGACCTCGGGCAAGAAGGTCGAGTCCCGCCAGCTCGAGGTCTCGGAGTTCTCCCGCCAGATCAAGCTGCTCGCCAAGGAGCTCGAGGTCCCGGTCATCGCGCTCTCCCAGCTCAACCGTGGTCCCGAGCAGCGCTCCGACAAGCGCCCGATGGTCAGCGACCTGCGTGAGTCCGGCTCGATCGAGCAGGACGCCGACATGGTCGTGCTCCTGCACCGCGACGACGTCTACGAGAAGGAGTCGACCCGTCCCGGCGAGGCCGACCTGATCGTCGCCAAGCACCGCAACGGCCCCACCCGCGACATCACGGTGGCCTTCCAGGGCCACTACTCCCGCTTCGTCGACATGGCCCACTGACGCGATGTCGGACTCGGACGACGCGGCCGCGACGGCGCGGCGCCTGTGGCGGCTCCTCGAGCCGATCCACGCGGTCACGTACTTCTCGCCCGAGCCGTTGGCAGCCTTGAGGGCCGCGGGCTACCGGGGCTTCTGGATGGGCTACTTCGCCGGCCGGGCCGCTCCGCTGGGTCGCGCGTCGGCCGAGCTGACCCACGCCGTCTTCTACAACTTCGCGTCCGAGCACGTACGCCGCGCGATCCCGGACGCCTGGGACCTCGCCGCGCCGGAGGCGGCGCTCGCTGCCCGCCTGGACGGATCCGTCGCAGCGCTGCGACGCCACCTCGGAACCGGTCCGGCCGGAGTCGACCCCGTCGTGGAGCGGGCCGCCGAGGTCGCGACCCGCGCCGCCGCGGCCGCGCCGCTCGAGGGCCGGCCCCTGTTCGCCGCCAACAGAGCGCTGCCGGTGCCGGCCGAGCCGCTCGCGCGCCTGTGGCACGCGGCGACCCTGCTGCGCGAGCACCGCGGCGACGGCCACGTGGCCGCCCTCGTCGCCGCCGGGATCGGGGGTCGTGAGTCGCACGTCCTCCACGCGCTGGCCACCGGTACGCCCGCCGACGTCTACGCCCTGGCTCGGCGACTCGGGCCGGAGGAGTGGGCCGCCATCCGAGCCGACTTCGCGGCGCGCGGCCTGGTGGGGGATGCCGGCCACCTGTCCGCGGCCGGGCGTGAGCTCAAGGAGCGTGTCGAGGCGCAGACCGACCGGGCGGCGGCCACGGCGTACGCCGGCCTGGACGAGGCGGAGGTCGAGCAGCTCGCGGGCGACCTGCGCCCGATCGCCGCGGCGGTCGTGGCGGCCGGGGAGATCCCGGCCCGGTCCCCGATGGGACTCGACCTCGACGAGATCGGCTGACCGGCGGCGTCGACGCTCAGCCGATCGCCCGGACCTTGCCCGGCCAGGCCTTGCGGGCCCGCTCGAGGAGCCGGGGTGCGGGAGCGACGAGCACCACCTGCTCGACCTCCGCGAGCGTCGGTCTGTCGGCCCAGGAGTCGGTGTACATCACCGTCCAGGGCCGAGGGGCCCCGGCGGCACGGAGGGCGTCGAGCTTGCGGGCGCCGTAGTTGTGGGGATGCATCCGGACCCCGCCCGGGGCCCGGGTGAGCGCGGAGGCGAGGAGCCGGGCGCGGCCGAGCCCGACCTCGTCGAGGAGGGTGCGGGCCAGCGTGTGCTCGGTGGCGGTGAGCACGACGACGTCGTCGCCCGCGGCGAGATGGTCCCGGGCCGCGTCGAGCCCAGCCGCTCGGAGCCACCGCGGGGTGCGGGCGAACTCCCGGCCCAGCCGGCGCGCCTCGTCACGGGCCCCGTCGAGGTCCGAGCCGAGGAGGGCGACGCGGACGAGGTAGCGCGACACCGGCCCGCGCCACTGCGGGCGGTAGCCGGTCAGCGCCATCAACGGCAGCGCCGGCAGCGCCAGGGCCAGCCGCCACGGCGCGCGGGTCAGGCGTCGGGACACGAGCGTCGCGAAGGTGTCGCGCGAGGTGAGCACGCCGTCGAGGTCGAACAGGACGGTCGCGGGACCGCTCACCGGGCCACCGAGGCCGAGACCTCGAAGGCCGCCCGGTCGGCGCGGTAGACGTCCCGGGCGAACTCCACGCACCGGTCGTCCTGGTCGAAGGTGCGCCGCGTCAGCAGGATGCCGCTGGACGCCGCCCGCACCGCCAGCCGGTCGCAGGACTCCTCGTCGAGCACGATCGACTCGATCACCGCCACCGACCGGGTCATCTCGATGCCGTACCGCTCCCGCAGCAGTCCCCACAACGAGCCCTCGGCCTCGACGTCGAGGATGCCGGGGGTGAGTGCCGAGGGGAAGTACGTCGTCTCGATCGCCAGCGGCTCGCCCTCCATCAGCCGCAGTCGGCGGAAGGCGTGCACGGTGTCGTCGTCGGCGAGCCCCAGGGCGGTGCGCGCCCGGGTGGCGCCGTTGCCTGCGCCGGCGAGGGCCTTGGCCCACAGCAGCTGCGCAGATGCCTGCCGCCCCAGGCGGTCGGCCTCCGCGGAGAAGCTGCCGATCTGGAACCGCACCCGCGGCTCGGCCACGAAGGTGCCCCGCGGTGGTCGTCGGTAGACGTGCCCCTCGCTCTCCAGCAGCATCAGCGCCTGGCGGGCGGTCATCCGGCTCACCTCGAACTGCTCGCTGAGCTCGCGCTCGGACGGCATCAGCGTGTGCGGGGCCAGGTGCTCGTCGAGGATCCGCTCGCGCAGCTCGGCGGCGATGCCGACGTAGCGAGGGGAGCGGGAGCTCTGACGCGGTGCAGCCACGATGGTGAGCCTACGCCCACAGCCCGCTTGGTCTATACCAAGTGGGTCGACTCCGCCTCGTCCCGGAACGAGTTCGTGAGAACCCATTGACAACCGGGGATCGCGGGTCGATCTTGGTACGGACCACACGGTATAGACCATACCGACCGGACTACGATGACCGACGAACGGAGGAGCCGTGACCGCTCCGCACAGTGATCGAGCCCCCGGCCAGGCAGGCCAGGGGCCGAGCGGCCTGGCCGCTGAGCTCACCGAGAACTACCGGACGGACAAGCTGGCACGTGAGCTCGGCTGGTACGCCTCCTTCTCCGTGGCGTTCGGCTTCGTCTCGATCGCCACCGGCATCTTCACGACGTACGGCGCGGTCCTGAACAGCTCCGGCCCCCGAGGCATCTGGGCCTGGCCGATCGCCGTCGCCGGCCAGCTGGCGGTCGCGCTGATCTTCGGCGCCCTCGCCGCCCGCATCCCGATCAGCGGCTACGCCTACCAGTGGGTCTCGCGGATCGCGAACCCGATCGCCGGCTGGGTGATGGGCTGGATCTCCTTCACGTTCCTGGCCGTGGTCGTGGTCGCGGTGGACTACACGATCGCCGCGACGATCCTGCCCGAGCTGCTCGACTACAGCTACACGCTCGAGAACGCCTGGGCCATCACGGCGGTCGTCGTCCTCGTGCAGGCGATCCTCGTCGCCTGGTCGACGCGGACCACCAACAAGGTCAACCAGGTCGCCGTGACCATCCAGATCATCGGCATGATCAGCCTGACCGTGCTGCTGTTCGTCGTCGGTGCGGTCACCGGTGCGCTCGACTTCGGGACCCTCTTCGAGTCCAAGCCGGTCGCCTCCGAGGGCTACTGGGACTTCGGTGACCTCAACCACGCCGGCCCGTTCCCGCTGGCCTTCCTGCTCGGCGCCTTCACGATCGTCGGCTTCGAGTCCGCCGCCAACCTCGCCGAGGAGACCAAGGACCCGGCCCGGGTGATCCCCAAGGCGATGGCGCACGCCGTCCTCTCGCTCGGCGTCCTCGGCATGCTGTTCCTCATCGCGGTCACCGCGCTCGCCGGCGACACCGCCGAGCTGGCGCAGTCGGCCACCCCGATCGCCACCGTGATCACCGACGTCCTGGGCTCCGTGGTCGGCAACATCCTGCTGATCCTGGTCGTGATCTCGATCTTCTCCTGCGGCCTGGTGATCACCCTGAGCGGCACCCGGCTGGTCTGGGCGATGTCGCGCGACGAGCGCTTCCCCGGCTGGCAGGCGCTGCACAAGATCAGCCACTCCCGCGGTACCCCGCTGAGCGCGTCGGTGTTCATGCTGGTCGTCGCCCAGGCGGTGCTGGCGATCTTCGCCACCTCCAGCGACGCCCTCTTCTCGCTGTTCTCCGCAGGCACCCTGCTGCCGGCCCTGATCTACGCCGGCACCGTGCTCATGTACGTCGTCAAGCGCCGCGCCCTCCCGCCGAGCCAGGGCTTCTCGCTGGGCAAGTGGGAGATCCCGGTCATCGTGTTCGCCTCGGTGTGGCTGGTCTACGAGCTGCTGATCTTCCGCGACGAGTCGTTCTCCGAGCCGATCCGCTACGCGCTGGTGATGTTCGCCCTCGGCGCGGTCTACCTCACCTACCTGCTGATCCGCCACGGCCGCGCCGGCCTGACCATGCCCGACCTGGTCGACGTCGACAAGATCCTCGACTCCGACGTCGAGGCGATCGAGGAGTTCGAGGAGACCGAGGAGGAGCGGCGGTGACCACCGTCCTCACCATCGACCAGGGCACCTCCGGCACCAAGGCCCTCGTCGTCGCCGGCGACGGTCAGGTGCTGGGGCTGGCCGAGCGGACCGTCCGTCCGCGCTACCTGCCCGGCGGCGGGGTGGAGCAGGACCCGCAGGCGCTGCTCGACTCCGTCCTCGAGGCGGGACGCGCGGCGGTCGCGGCGGCCGGAGCACCCGTCGACGTGGTCACGCTCTCCAACCAGGGCGAGACCGTGCTGGCCTGGGACCCGGACACCGGGCGCCCGCTCTCGGACCTCGTCGTCTGGCAGGACCGCCGGGCCGAGGCGCTGTGCCAGGAGCTGACCGAGCACGAGGACACGTTCGCCCAGCGCACCGGGCTGGTGCTCGACCCGTACTTCACGGCACCCAAGCTCGCGTGGCTGCGTCGCAACGTCACCCGCGAGGGCGTCGTGACGACCTCCGACACCTGGCTGGTGCACCACCTCACCGGCGAGTTCGTCACCGACGCCGCCACCGCCAGCAGGTCGCTGGTGACCGACCTCGACACGACCGGCTGGGATCGCGAGCTGCTCGGCATCTTCGGCCTCGGCGAGGAGCGCCTTCCCACGATCGTCCCGTGTGACGTCGAGGTCGGCACCACCACCGCCTTCGGGGGGAGCATCCCGGTCGGCGGGCTGGTCGTCGACCAGCAGGCGGCCCTCGTCGCCGAGGGCTGCCTGGAGCCGGGTGAGGCCAAGTGCACGTTCGGCACCGGCGCGTTCCTGCTGGCGAACACCGGCACCAGCGCGGCGCGCTCGAGCGCCGGACTCGCGGCCTGTGTCGCATGGCAGGTCGGCGGCGAGACGACGTACTGCATCGACGGCCAGGTCTACACCGCCGCCTCGGCCGTGCGGTGGATGGAGCAGCTGGGCTACATCCAGACCGCCGCCGACATGGACAAGGTCGCAGCCGCCGACGCCGAGGGCGTGCTCGCGGTGCCCGCCCTGGCCGGGCTCGGCGCCCCGTGGTGGCGGCCCGACGCGAAGGCGAGCGTCAGCGGCATGACCCTCTCGACCACCGTGGGTCACCTGGTCACCGCGATCCTGCAGGGCATCGCCGCGCAGGTCGCCGAGCTCGGCACCGCCGTGGAGCGCGACCTCGGCCGCCCCCTGACCCGGCTGCGGGTCGACGGCGGACTCACCCAGTGCCGCACGCTGATGCAGGCGGTCGCCGACCTGATGCAGATCGAGATCGAGCTCTACCCGTCCCCGCACGCCACGCCGCTCGGCGCTGCCGCGCTGGCCCGGGTCGCCCACGAGCCGGGACTCGGCCTCGCCGACGCCGTCGTGCCCTGGGAGCCGAGCCTCGTCTACTCGCCCCGCTGGTCGGCCGACCGGGCCGCGGAGTTCCGCGCCCGGTGGAACGCCGCCGCGGCCACCGCCTGATCATCCCTCTCGGAATCGAGGACCCACCATGACCACCGCACCATCGGCCGGCACCCCGTCGGCCGGATCCCCGTCGGTCGCCGCCCCGTCGGCCGACGCCCGCCCGGCCGGCGCCTCCCCCGTGGGCGCCGGCCGGCCCGGGGCCGACCAGCCCTTCGACGTGGTGGTGGTCGGGGCGGGCATCGTGGGATCCGCGATCGCCCGCACCCTGGCGGGCTACGAGCTCTCGGTCGCGCTGCTCGACGCCCGCGACGACGTCGGCGAGGGCACCAGCAAGGCCAACACCGCGATCCTCCACACCGGCTTCGACGCCAAGCCCGGCACGCTGGAGTCCCGGCTGGTGCACGAGGGCTACCACCTGCTCGGCGACTACGCCGCCGCGACCGGGATCCCCGTCGAGAGGGTGGGAGCGATCCTGGTCGCGTGGGACACCGAGCAGGTGGGCAACCTGCCCGGCCTGCAGGAGAAGGCGATCGCCAACGGCTACCTCGAGACCGAGATCGTGGGCGCCCGCGAGGTCTACCGCCAGCTGCCGCACATCGGACCCGGGGCGCTCGGCGGGCTGACGGTCCCGGGTGAGTCGATCATCTGCACCTGGACCACCAACTTCGCCCTGGCGACCGACGCCGTACGGCGCGGCGCGGCGTTGCTGCTGGGTCGGCGCTGCACGGGCGCGAGCGTCGAGGACGACGTCACGGTCCTCCACACCTCGGCAGGCGACGTGCGGACCCGCTGGGTGGTCAACGCCGCCGGGCTCGGCTCCGACCTCATCGACCAGCACTTCGGGTTCGACCGCTTCCACGTCACCCCTCGCCGTGGCGAGCTCCTGGTGTTCGACAAGCAGGCGCGCCCCCTGGTCGACAAGATCGTGCTGCCGGTGCCCAGCGCCGTCGGCAAGGGCGTGCTGATCAGCCCCACGGTCTACGGCAACGTCATGCTCGGCCCCACCGCCGAGGACCTCACCGACCGCACCGACACCGGCACGTCCGAGGGCGGCCTGGAGTTCCTGCTCGAGAAGGGCAAGCGGCTGATGCCGCGGCTGCTCGAGGAGGAGGTCACCGCGACGTACGCCGGCCTGCGCGCGGCCACCGAGTTCTCCGACTACGTCGTGGAGGTCGACGCCCAGCAGCGCTACCTGCTCGCCGGCGGGATCCGCTCGACCGGGTTGAGCTCGGGCATGGCGCTCGCCGAGCACGTGCGCGAGCTGCTCGCCGACACCGGCGCCCTCGAGCTCGTCCCCCGCGAGGACCTGCCCGATCCGCCTCGGATGCCGAACATCGGCGAGGCGTCGCTGCGCCCCTACCAGGACGCCGCCCGGATCGCCGCCGACCCGGCGTACGGCCGGATCGTGTGCTTCTGCGAGCGGGTGACCGCGGGCGAGATCCGCGACGCGTTCGCCGGCACCATCCCGCCCAGCACGATGGAGGGCCTCCGCCGCCGGACCCGAGCCCAGAACGGCCGGTGCCAGGGCTTCTACTGCGGCGCCGAGGTCGCCGAGCTCTTCGAGACCCGAGCCGCCTCCGTCCCCGCCGGCGCACCCCTCGCAGAAGGGCAGGACCAGTGATGACCGACGTCACCACCCCCGACGCGCACACCCGGGTCGTCGAGCCGGAGGTCGTCGTCATCGGCGCCGGTCCGGCCGGCCTGCGCGCCGCCACCGAGCTCGCGCGCGCCGGCACCCGGGACGTCCTCGTCCTCGAGCGGGAGCGCGAGGCGGGCGGCATCCCCCGCCACAGCGACCACCCCGGCTACGGCATGCGCGACCTCGGCCGGTTCGTCACCGGGCCGACGTACGCGCGGATGCTGCGCGACAAGGCCACCGACGCCGGAGCCACGATCCTCACCGAGGCCATGGCCACCGACTGGGCCGGCCCCACGTCACTGATGGTCACCTCCCCGGAGGGCCGGCTGCGGGTCGCCGCCCGGGCGGTCGTGCTGGCCTCGGGGGCCCGGGAGCGGCCTCGGGCGGCCCGAGCGATCCCGGGCGACCGCGCCCAGGGCGTCCTCACCACCGGCACGCTGCAGAACATCGTCCACCTCAAGCACGGCACCGTCGGCAAGCGGGCGGTCGTCGTCGGGGCCGAGCTGGTCAGCTGGTCCGCGGTGCTGACGCTGCGCCATGCCGGGTGCCGCACCGCGTTGATGACGACGACCCATCCGCACGCGGAGTCGTACTGGCTCTTCCACCGGCCGGGCCGGATCGTCCTCAAGACCCCTGTCGCCACCCGGACCCGGGTCACCCGCATCATGGGCCGGCCCCGGGTGGAGGCCGTCGAGATCGAGGACCTCGACACCGGGCAGCGGCGCACGGTCGAGTGCGACACCGTGATCCTCACCGGCGACTGGATCCCCGACAACGAGCTCGCCCGCGCGGCCGGCATCACGCTCGACCCGAGCAGCCGCGGCCCGCTCGTCGACACCGCGCTGCGCACCGACCGGCCCGGGATCTTCGCGGCCGGCAACGTGCTGCACCCGGTCGACACCGCCGACATCGCCGCCCTGGACGGGGCGGCGGTCGCCGAGCACGTCCGCGGCTACCTCGAGGGGCGCCAGCCCCCGTCCGCCGGCGCGCGGCTCGAGGTCGAGGCGCCGCTGCGGTGGGTCGCGCCCGGCATCCTCCGGCCAGGGGACCCGGCGCCACCGCGCCGCCGCCTGCTGCTCTGGACCGAGGAGTACGTCGCCGTGCCCAAGGTCGTCCTCGAGCAGGACGGCCGGGTCGTCGCACGCAAGCGGGTCATGTGGCCGGCCGCGCCGGGTCGCGTCTTCCGCGTGCCGGCGGACGTCCTCGACTCCGTCGATCCCCGAGGGGGGACCGTCACCATCCGGCTCGAGCGCTGAGGGCGCAGCGTTTCGCGAGACCCGTCGATGCGTGGGCTACGCGGGCGACTCCGGCTCCTTCAGCGTCGCGCGGTAGGCCTTGCCGATCTGCTGGGTCTCCTCCTGGCTGGCCCACGCGACGATCGTGACCAGCGTCGAGGCGATCGCGAGCAGCGGCAGGATGGTCGGGACGTCCACGTCGCTCATGACGGCGACGACGACCCACCCACCCACGAGCGTGAGCGCCACGGCGCTCGCGCCGTAGGCGATCGTGGAGTGGATCAGCATCAGTATCCGGCGCAGGTCCTCCGTGGTCGCCAGCACGGTCCGCTGCTCGTCGGGCATCCGCATCCCCTCCGTCGAGGACCGGCGGGCCCGGTCCCACGCCCACACGGTCCCAGCGCCGGGCCCCGGACGTCCAGCGGAGCTCGACGAGATCCACGTGATGCGGCTCGAGGGGAACGGGCTCGCCGAGCTGGCGCTGGTCACGGGCTGACGGTCCGTGCCCGCCACTCCTCGGCGAGCAGCGCATAGGCGTACCCGTCGAGCCAGGCCCCGGACCGGTGCAGCGAGTCGCGCACGTTGTGGGCCTCGCGTCGCATCCCGACGCGTTCCATGAGCCGCCACGAGGCGGTGTTCTCGGCGAAGCACAGCGCCGTCACCCGGCGCAGGCCGAGGTCCTCGAAGCAGATCCGCAGCAGCTCGCGCACGGCCTCGGTCGCATAGCCCCGCCCGGCGTGGGCGGGGTCGATCGTCCAGCCGAGCTCGGCCTGGACGCCGGCGGCCCGCTCCGCGATCTCACCTTGGGCCCAGGCGTCCTCGACGCGCAGCATCAGGTCGCCGACGACGTCCGCGCCACGCTCGACCACCAGGGTGCTGGCCAGCCGTGGCGGGTCGAGGAACTGGGCGGCGTACGCCTCGCGGTCGGCGCTCAGCCACGTCACCCACTCGCAGACCTCGGGGAGCCGGCGGAACGCCCACGTGGCGTCGAGGTCGTCGGGGGTGGCCGGCCGGATGCTCAACCGCTCGGTGCGCGCCGGCCAGGCCACGGCGCTCAGGTCCTGCGTCACGCCCCGATTGTGCCGCGAGCCCGCACCCGGCCGCTCGCCGTTCCTGCGCTCAGCAGCCCCCGCGGTAGGTGCCCAGGGTGGGCGCGGGCGCCTTGGTGGATTTGGTGTTGGGCTTGCGCAGGCTCCAGTAGCGCAGCCAGTCCATCTGCATCCGGCTCTGGTTCATCCGCTTGCCGTCGACGCCCTGCATCGTGAACCGCACCGCGAACGGCACGCCGGTCAGGGCGTCCTTGCGGCGCTCGGTGCTGATGACGTGCGCGTCGACGAACCACGAGATGCGGCGCGGGGTGACCTCCACGGCGAACGTGTGCCACTGGTCGTTCTTGAGACCGAGGCCCTTGCGGGCGAAGTAGCGGTTGTCCGGGCGGCTGCGGATGTAGTGGCTGACCATCGTCTTGTTGGGCGTGTAGGCCTCGAGCGCGATGTTCTTGGCGCCGCAGTACTCCGGGCGCTTGCCGGCCGGGACCAGCTCGGTCATCACCCGGTAGTTCTTGCCGCCGTGGCCGTACTGGCGCGAGCGGAGCCGGATCTCCCACCGACCGGTCGTGTGGCCCTGGGTGATCTGGGTGGCGCTGACGGTGCCGCGCTTGGCGGTGTTGAGGGTGAGCATCCCGTGCTGGTTCTTCACGACGCCGGGGCCCTTGACCTTCCACTGCGAGCGCTTGAGCGGGCCGACGAACCGGTAGTCCACCGGCGCCTTGCCCCAGCCGTAGGTGTTGCCGGCGTGCACCGGGCCGGGTACGCCGGCGTGGTGGGCGTCGGCCGGGGAGACGGCCGGTCCCAGGGTGAGTGCGAGGGTCGCGGCGAGGCCTGCGGCGGCGCCGGACAGGAGTCGGCGGGAGAGTCGGTGCGGGGCGGTGCTCGTGCTCATGGTCCAGCAACGTATGTCGACCCACCGGCGAGATGCCAACTCGCGGCGGCCGTCGCGGGACTGGTGGGACCGGTGACTCGTCGCGTGACAGGTGTCGTCTACTGGTCGGGGGCCTGGTCGGGGCGCGGGGCCTCGAAGTCGGACGGCTCGTCCTCGACCATGTAGTTGGGGTCGGCGTCGATCGCCTCCACCGTGCGCCGCAGCCAGTCCTCGTCGGTCGTCTCGATGTCGCGCTCGGCCAGCTGGTCGCGCAGGTAGCCGAGCAGGTCGGTGGTCGTGTGGGCGTCCTTGGCGACCGAGGTCGCGTCGACGGCAGCCTGGAGGTCTCGGTTGTAGCGGGCCATGGCGGCGCCGTACCCGAGCCGGGCCCGGGCCACGCGCAGTCGGATGCCGCTACAGGGCGACGTACACCTTGCGCAGCGGCTCGGTCACGGTCCACGTGGTGCGCTCACCGGCGCGCAGCCGGACGGCCGTGCCCGGGGCGAGGTCGACGACCTCACCGTCCTCGAAGGCGACGCTCCCGCGGCCGGCGAGCACGACGAACACCTCGTCGGTCTCGGTGTCGCGCTCGGTCCCGGGAGCCATCGACCAGAGGCCGACCTCGACGTCGGCGAGCGTGTCGAGCGGCAGGGTCCGCTCCGGGCCGAGCTCGACGGCCAGGACGTCCGAGGAGAGCAGGCGGCGGGTCGCGGTCACGAGTCGAACCCCAGGCCGACGGCGTCGAGCGTGCGCAGGAACAGGTTGCGCCGGCCCTGCCGGTGGTCGGCGCGGTCCAGCGACCATCGGGTCAGGTTGATGCCGGCGCTCGCGAGCGGCTCGGGCGGGAACGGCAGCGGCATCCTGCGCACCATCTCCAGCGCGGTCCGCTCGGTCTCGAGGCCGGCGAGCCGGTCGAGCATCACCTCGGCTGCGAAGCGGGTCGCCCCGACGCCGAGGCCGGTGAACCCGGCGGCGTACGCCACCCGGCCCCGCGCCGTGAGCCCGTGGAACGCGGTGAACCGGGTCGAGGTGTCGATGGCGCCGGCCCACCGGTGGGTGAAGGTGACGCCCTCGAGCTGGGGGAAGACGGTGAGGAAGTGGGCGGCCAGGCGCCGGAAGGTCTCGGGGCGATCCTCGTGGGCGGCGTCGACCCGGCGGTGGTAGATCGCGTCGTAGCCGCCCCACAGGATCCGGTTGTCGGCGGTCAGCCGGGAGTAGTGGAACTGGTTGGCCAGGTCGCCGAGGCCCTGCCGGTGGGACCATCCGATCGAGGCGAGCTGGGTGGCGCTCAGCGGCTCGGTCATCAGCACGTAGTCGTAGACCGGGACCGTCAGCAGCCGCGCGCGCCGCACCAGGGACGGGAAGACGTTGGTCGCCAGCGCGACCCGGTCGCTGGTCACCGAGCCGCTGCCGGTGCGGACGGTGACCGGCCCCGGCGAGCGGCTGTCGATGCCCGTGACCCGGGAGCCCTCGTGGATCTCCACGCCGAGCTCGGCGGCCACGCGCGCCAGCTCGCGCGCCAGGCGGGCGGGGTGCACGAGCGCGCAGTCGTCGCGGCTCCAGTCGCCGGCGAGGAACACCGGGCTGTCGATCTCGCGGCGTACGGCGGCGGCGTCGAGGTATCCCGGGCCGTCCTGCAGCCACGCGACCTGGTGCGGCTCGACGGCGACGCTCAGCATCCCGGTGCGCTCGAACTGCACGTCGAGGCCGAGGTCGCGCACGTCGGCCTCGAACGCGTCGAGGTTGGCCGCGCCGAGGCGCTCGAGCGCCTCGTACTCCTCGGGCCAGCGCGTGCGCCCGTTCTCCTCGCCGTGGGTCAGGCTGGCCTCGCAGAAGCCGCCGTTGCGGCCCGAGGCCGCCCACCCGACGGTGTTCGCCTCGAGCAGCACGACACGGGCGCCAGGGTCGCGGCGCTTCGCCAGCACCGCGGTCCACAGCCCGCAGTAGCCGCCGCCCACGACGGTGAGGTCGGCCGCGGTGCCGCCGGCCAGCGCGGGGTACGCCGTCGGCTCGCCCACGTCCTCCAGCCAGAAGACCGCGTGGCGCGAGGGCGCGAGTGCGGCGTCGACGGCCTCGGCCGCGGGCGCCTGCCGCTCGTAGACCGTGCTGTGGCTGGGCCCGGTCCTCGTGCCGGGCCTAGTTCCGGGCATGGACATCGCCGGCCTTCAGCGCGTCGTCCAGGATCGCCAGCCCCTCGCGAGCCTCCTCGTCGCTCATCGTGCACGGCGGCACGAGGTGGATCCGGTTGGTGTTGGAGAACGGCAGCATGCCGGCGGCCTTGCAGGCGCCGACGACCTCGCCGAGCGCGGCCGGCGGCAGCAGCTCCCGGGTGCCGCGGTCGGCGACGAGGTCGAGCGCCCAGAACGCGCCGACGCCGCGGACCTCGCCGACGCACGCGTGCCGCTGGGCGATCTCGGCGAGCCCGGGACCGAGGACCTCGCGGCCGAGCCGGTCGGCGTTCTCGACGATGCCCTCGTCGCGCATGGTGTGGATGGTCGCGACGGCGGCGGCGGTCGCCAGCGGGTGCCCGGAGTAGGTGAGGCCCCCCGGGTAGGGCTGGTGGGCGAACGTGTCGGCGATCGGGTCGCTGATGATCACCCCGCCGAGCGGGACGTAGCCGGAGTTCACGCCCTTGGCGAAGGTGATGAGGTCGGGGGCGACGTCGTACCGGTCCAGCGCGAGCCAGGTGCCGGCGCGGCCGAAGCCGGCCATCACCTCGTCGAGGATCATCACGATGCCGTGTCGGTCGCACAGCTCGCGCACCCCGGCGAGGTAGCCCGGCGGCGGCTCGAAGATGCCGGCGGTGCCGGGGATCGTCTCGAGCAGGATCGCGGCGATCGTGTGCGGGCCCTCGGCCTCGATCGTGCGGGAGAGGTGCTGCAGCGCCCGCTCGCACTCCTCCTCCTGTGTCGTCGCGTGGAACTCCGAGCGGTAGAGGAACGGGCCGAAGAAGTGCACGGTGCCGGCCGTCGCGGTGTCGTTGGCCCAGCGGCGGGGGTCGCCGGTCAGGTTGATCGCGGTCTGGGTGCCGCCGTGGTAGGAGCGGTACGCCGAGAGCACCTTGAACCGGCCGGTGTGCAGCCGCGCCATCCGCACGGCGTGCTCGTTGGCGTCGGCGCCGCCGTTGGTGAAGAACACCTTCTCGAACCCGTCGGGGGCGATCTCCGCGATCAGCGCAGCCGCCTGCGAGCGCTGCTCGTTGGCGTGCTGCGGGGCGATCGTGCAGAGCCGGTCGGCCTGCTCCTTGATCGCCGCGACCACCCGTGGGTGCTGGTGACCGATGTTGGTGAAGACCAGCTGGGAGGAGAAGTCCAGGTAGCGGCGGTCGCCGTCGTCCCAGACGTAGGACCCGCGCGCGGCCGTGATCACCATCGGGGTGATCTCGGCCTGGGCGGACCAGGAGTGGAAGACGTGCTTGCGGTCCAGCTCGTACGCCGTGCTCATCGCGCCAGCTCCTGTCTCAGTGGTTCTTCGGGAAGGCCAGCTCGAGGCCGCCGGCGGTCCCGGGGTCGGGCCAGCGGGTCGTGACGACCTTGCCACGGGTGAAGAAGTGCACGCCCTCGACGCCGTGCGCGTGGGTGTCGCCGAACAGCGAGGCCTTCCAGCCGCCGAAGGAGTAGTAGGCCATCGGCACCGGGATCGGGACGTTCACGCCGATCATGCCGACCTGCACGTCCTGCTCGAAGGCCCGCGCCGCTCCGCCGTTGCCGGTGAAGATCGCGGTGCCGTTGCCGTACTTGTTGGCGTTGACCAGGTCGAGCGCCTCGGCGTAGGTCTCCGCGCGCACCACGCACAGCACGGGGCCGAAGATCTCGTCGGTGTAGATGCTCATCGAGGGCTGCACGTGGTCGAACAGCGTGGGACCGAGCCAGAAGCCGTCCTGCTCGCCGTCCGCGTCGACCTTGCGGCCGTCGACGACCAGCGTGGCGCCCTCGGCCTCCCCGGCGTCGACGTACGACGCCACCTTGTCGCGGTGCGCGCCGGTCACCAGCGGCCCCATGTCCGCGTCTCGTGTGCCGTCGCCGATGCGCAGCGTCGTGGTGCGCTCGGCGATCCGCCGCACCAGCTCGTCACCGGTGTCGCCGACCGCGACGACCACGCTGATCGCCATGCAACGCTCGCCGGCCGAGCCGTACCCCGCGCTGACGGCGGCGTCGGCGGCCAGGTCGAGGTCGGCGTCGGGCAGCACGACCATGTGGTTCTTGGCGCCGCCGAGGGCCTGCACCCGCTTGCCGGCGCGGCTGGCGCGCTCGTAGACGTACTCCGCGATCGGGGTGGACCCCACGAAGCTGATCGAGGCCACGTCGGGGTGGTCGAGCAGCCCGTCGACGGCGACCTTGTCGCCCTGCAGCACCGTGAACACACCGTCGGGCAGGCCGGCCTCCTGCCACAGCCGGGCCATCCAGATCGAGGCCGACGGATCCTTCTCGCTGGGCTTGAGCACGACCGCGTTTCCGGCCGCGATCGCGATCGGGAAGAACCACATCGGGACCATCGCGGGGAAGTTGAACGGGCTGATGATGCCCACGACCCCGAGCGGCTGGCGGATGCTGTGCACGTCGACGCCGGTGGAGACCTGGGGGCTGTTGGCGCCCTTGAGCAGGTGGGGGATGCCACAGGCGAACTCCACGACCTCCTGGCCGCGGGAGACCTCGCCGACCGCGTCGGAGTGCACCTTGCCGTGCTCGGCGGTGATGATCGCGGCGAGCTCCTCCTTGCGCTCGTTGAGCAGCTCGCGGAACCGGAACACGACCTGGGTGCGCGCGCTGACCGAGGTGGCGGCCCAGGCGGCCGACGCCGCCTTCGCCGAGGCCACGGCCGCCTCGATGTCGTCGGCATCGGCCAGCACGACCTGACCGGTCACCCGGCCGGTCGCGGGGTTCGTGACGTCGCCGACCCGGGTTGCCGAGCCCTCGTGGGGGCGCCCGTCGATCCAGTGCGGGATGGTGGCAGGAGGCGTCGGGGTCGAGGTGCTCATGGGCCCATCGTCGTGGCCCGGCGAGCGCTGATCCAGGGACACAGCGTCGCTGATATGACGACGTGGGCGACAGAATGTCGCCTAGAGTGAGCCTCGTGGCGATGACCGTCCGGCAGGCGCTCTCCCTCGCGCCGCTGGCCGCGGGGGACCCGGTGGTCCTCAGTGGCGAGGATCGGCTCGACACCGACCTGCGCTGGGTGCACGTCTCGGAGGTCCGCGACGTCGGCTCCGTGCTCGTCGGGCACGAGCTCGTGCTCACCACCGGGATCGCGATGGCCGCCTCACCTCAGGCGGCGGCGGACTTCGTCGCGCAGCTCGTCGACGCGGGTGCGGCAGGGCTCGTGGTCGAGCTCAGCGCCGGCTACCCGTCGATCCCCGAGCTGGCGCTGCGCCGGGCCCGTGCCGCCGGCCTGCCGGTCGTGGCGCTGAACCGGCCCGTTCGCTTCGTCGACGTCACCGAGGCCGTGCACCGGGCGCTGGTGGCCGAGCAGTTCGAGCAGGTGCGGTTCGCCGGGGAGGTGCACCGCACCTTCACCGACCTCGGCCTGGCGCGGGCGGACACCGACCGGCTGGTGGCGGCGGCCGCCGACCTGGCGGGCACCTCGGTGGTGCTCGAGGACCTGGGTCGGCGGGTGCTGGCCTCCGAGGCGGTCGGCGAGCCGCTGGACCGCCTGCTCGGGGAGTGGGAGCGGCGCTCGCGACTCACCCCGTTCGGGCGCAGCACCGCCGTGGCCGGCCCGGAGCGCTGGCTCACGACGCCCGTGGGCATCCACGGTGGACCGTGGGGTCGGCTCGTGGCGCTCGGAGCGACGGGTGAGGGCGGTGAGGCGCGGGTGCGGGTGGTGCTCGAGCGGGCCGCTCAGGCCCTCGAGCTGGCGCGCATGGTCGAGCGCGACGACATCGCCATCCAGCTGCGGGTGCACGGCGGCTTCCTGCTCGACCTCCTCGACGATCGGCTCGGCACCGAGGCGACGGCCGCGGCCCGGCTGCGCGCGCTCGGCGTACCCGACGAGCGGGAGTACGTCGGGCTCGCCGCGCGACTGCGCGGGGAGGCGCCCTCCGACGTCGCCGCCGCGCAGCGCCGGATGGTCCGGCTCAGCGAGCTGCTCCACGAGGCGGTGCTGGCCGCCGGGGCGTTCGGGGTGGTGGGTGTCCTCGACGGCACGCACGCCGGGGTCCTGCTGTCGGGCGGCGACGCCGTGCTCGACGCCGTCGGCCGCGAGCTGGCCGAGCGGGAACCGGACGGCGTGCTCGCCTCGGGGCCGGTGGTCGACCGGGTGCTGGCCGCGGGTGCCTCGCTCCGCAGCGCCCGCGCGGTGGTCGACGTGGCCGCCTCGTTGCCGACGACCGGGCACCACGAGCCGGTCGGCTGCTTCCGCCAGTCCGACATCCGGCTGCCGGGCCTGCTGATGTCGCTGCGCGGTGACGCCCGACTGCAGGAGTTCGCCGAGGCCGAGCTCGGCCCGCTGCTCGAGCACGAGGCGCGCCACGGCAGCGGCCTGGTGGAGCTGTTGCGCCAGTTCCTGGCCGTCGGCGGCAACAAGACCGAGCTCGCCCGCGTCGCCCACCGCAACCGCACCTCGCTCTACCCCGCGCTGCGCCGGCTCGAGGACCTGGTCGGCCACCCGCTCGACGACCCGACCTCCCGGCTCTCGCTCGGGGTGGCGCTGCTGGTCCACGACCAGCGCCGCGCCGGGTGAGGGCGACGGGGCTGCTACTTGGACGCCGCCAGGCCGGCGCCGAGGCCGATCATCATCACGCCGCCGGCCGCGCCGAGCCGGTCGAGCCGGTGCGGGCGCCGGGCGAACCAGTCGCGCGCCTTGCCCGCCGCGAGCGCCCAGAGGCTGTCGGAGGCGACTCCGAGCGTCCCGAACACCACGCCGAGGGCGGCGACCTGCAGCCCCGCGTGCCCCGCCGGCTCGTTGACGAACTGCGGCAGGAACGCGACGAAGAACACCAACGTCTTGGGGTTGGTGACGCCGACGGTGAACCCGACCCGCAGCGACCTCAGGGCCGGCGCGGGATCGGCGGATCCGCGGCGGACGGTCTCGAGCGCGACGCGGGCGTCGGCGCGGTGGCGGATCGCCTGGACGCCGAGCCACACGACGTACGCCGCTCCGGCGATCTTCACGGCCAGGTAGGCCTGCGAGCTCGCGGCGACGACGGCGCCCAGGCCGACCGCGGTCGCGAAGGCCTGGGTGACGATGCCCCAGGAGTTGCCGACCACCGAGAGCAGCGCGTCGCGGCGGCCCACGGTGAGCGCCCGGCCGATCGTGAACAGCAGGCTGGGGCCGGGGACCTGGATGAACAGCACGCTGGCGACCACGAAGGCGATCCACTGGCTGCTCGTCGGCACCCGCCCATTCTGGCCCACCGGTCGGGACAGGCAGACTGTTTCCCGACGACCGGCGCCGACGGCGCCTCTGCACGGGACGAGGAGAGCCGTGGCTGGCGGGCACGCGCATCGAGCGCATCAGGCGGAACGGCACGGGCACCAGCATGGGCATCCACACGGCGACGTCGAGGTCGCTCGGGGGCCGCGGGTCGTCCTGCTGACCGCGATCGCGCTGGCGACGGCCGCTGCGGTCGTCGGGCTGGTGCTGCTGTGGCCCAGCGGCACGGAGGTCGACGAGATCACCGAGAGCGTGCCGTTCGCAGCGCCGGGCGTCACGTTCCCCCGGGCGGAGATCGACGTGGTCCATCCGGCCTGCGCCGGGCCCGCGCAGCGCACCGGCGACTGCGGGCTGCTCGACGTCACCGTCAGTGAGGGTGCCGGCAAGGGCGACCACGCGTCGGTCCAGGTCGCACCGCACGTGTCCGACTCGGGACTCTCGCCGGGGGACACGGTCAAGGTGCAGCGCACCCCGGGCCAGGACGGCGCCGAGGCGTCGTACGCCTACTTCGGGACGGACCGGAGCACGCCGCTGCTGGTGATGCTGCTGGTCTTCGTCGGCCTGGTGCTGCTGGTCGCGCGTTGGCGGGGCCTGTTCGCCCTGCTGGGACTGGCGTTCAGCGGCCTGGTGCTGTGGAAGTTCGCGCTCCCGGCGCTGCTCACCGGGGAGTCCGGCCTGCTCGTCGGGCTCACCACCGCGGCCGCGATCATGGTCGTGGTGCTCTACACGACCCACGGCTTCTCGTTGCGCACGAGCACCGCGCTGGCCGGCACGCTCGCCGGCGTGCTCGTGACGGCCGGACTCGGCGTACTGGCGACGAGCGCCACGCACCTGACCGGCATCCCCGACGAGTCGGCCGGCATCCTCTCGAGCCTCGTCGACGACCTGAGCTTCCACGGTCTGTTCGCGTGCGCCACCGTGATCGCCGGCCTCGGCGTGCTCAACGACGTCACGATCACCCAGTCCTCGGCGGTCTGGGAGATCCGCGGTGCGGCGCCGACGATGACCCGGACCCAGGTCTTCGCCAGCGGCATGCGCATCGGACGCGACCACATCGCCTCGACGATCTACACGATCGTCTTCGCCTACGCCGGCACGGCGATGGCGGTGCTGCTGGTGCTCCAGCTCTACGGCCTGCCGCTCGGCGACCTGCTCACGACCGAGGACATCACCGAGGAGGTCGTGCGCACCCTGGCCAGCAGCATCGGGCTGGTGCTGGCCGTGCCGCTCACCACCGCGATTGCGACGCTCGTCACCCCCGGACCGCTTGCTTATCAGGATAAAGACCCCTTAATGTAATAAGCATGAACCTCACGGATCGTGAGCAGGAGATCGTCACCCTGCTCCGTCGTGACCCGCTGATCGGCTCGGCCGCGATCGCCGCGGCATTGGGGACCACGCGGGCCGCCGTCAACGTGCACCTGTCCAACCTGACCCGCAAGGGCGTCGTGCTCGGCCGGGGCTACCTGCTGAGCGAGGGCGCTTCGGTCGTCGTCATCGGCGGCGCCAACATGGACATCAAGGCCCGCAGCGCCCGCGCCGCGGTCCCGGCGACGAGCAACCCGGGAGCCTCCTCGATGGCCGCGGGCGGCGTCGGTCGCAACATCGCCGAGAACCTGGCCCGCCTCGGCACCCGGACCTACCTGGTCGCCTCGATCGGGAGCGACGCGCTGGGCGACCAGGTGCTGTCGGCGACCTCGAACGCCGGCGTCCAGGTCGAGCACGTACGCCGCGGCGCCCGCGCGACCGGCACCTACACCGCGGTCCTCGACACCGACGGCGAGCTCGTCGTCGCCGTCGCGGACATGGCGGCGACCGACGAGCTGGCGCCCGAGCAGGTGGACGGTGCCCGCGACCTGATCGCGGCCGCCTCCCTGCTGGTGCTCGACGGCAACCTCTCCACCGCGACGCTCGGCTTCGCCCTCGACGTCGCCGCGACGGTCGGGACCCGCGTCGTCCTCGACCCGGTGAGCGTGCCCAAGGCGGCCGCGCTCGCCCCGCTGGTCGCGCCCGACCGGCCCGTGTACGCGATGACGCCCAACCGCGACGAGCTCGCCGCCCTCACCGGGCTGCCGACCGGGACGCGGGAGGAGCAGGAGGGCGCCGCCCGGGCGCTCCACGACCGCGGCGTCGAGCTCGTCTGGGTGCGGCTCGGGCCCGCGGGCTCCCTGCTCAGCAGCCGCGACGGCGTCGTCACGCTCGCCTCGGTCTCCTCGGAGGTGGTCGACGTGACCGGTGCCGGGGACTCGATGACCGCCGCCTTCTGCCATGCCCTGCTGACCGGGGCCGAACCCGCCGAGGCCGCGGCGTACGGGCACGCCGCCGCAGCCCTCACCGTCGCCAGCGCCCACACCGTCCGACCCGACCTCACCGACCGACTCGTCAGGAGCCACCAGTCATGACCGCCCCCCGCACCACCCCCCACCCGATGCTCACCCTCACCGACGAGGTCGCCCAGGCCCTGCGCGACGGCGCCCCCGTGGTCGCGCTGGAGAGCACGATCATCAGCCACGGCATGCCCTACCCGCAGAACGTCGCCATGGCGACCGAGGTCGAGGACATCCTCCGCGAGGCCGGCGCCGTGCCCGCCACGATCGCCGTCCTCGACGGACGCCCACGGATCGGGCTCAGCACCGACGACCTCGAGCTGCTCGCCAGCCACGGGGACGTGGCCAAGGTGAGCGTGCGCGACCTGCCGTTCGTCGTCGCCCGCGGCGCCCACGGCGCCACCACCGTCGCCGCCACCATGCGCCTGGCCGCCCTCGCCGGCATCCGCACCTTCGTGACCGGCGGTCTGGGCGGCGTCCACCGTGGCGCCCCGCAGAGCTTCGACGAGTCCGCCGACCTCACCGAGCTCGGCACCACCGACGTCGCGGTCGTCTCGGCCGGCGTCAAGAGCATCCTGGACATCGGCCTGACCCTCGAGCGCCTGGAGACCCTGGGCGTCCCGGTGCTCGCCTACGGCGCCGACGAGTTCCCCTCGTTCTTCTCCCGCTCCAGCGGGCACGCCGCGCCGATGCGCGCCGACACCCCCGCCGAGATCGCCGCCACGATGGCCGCGAAGTGGAACCTCGGCATCGCCGGCGGTGTCGTCATCGCCAACCCGATCCCAGTGGAGGACGAGATCCCCGCCGACGAGATCGGCGTGATCATCGATCAGGCGCTCGCCGACATGGATGCCCTCGGCATCCACGGCAAGGACGCGACGCCGTACCTGCTGGGCCGGATCGTCGAGATCACCGGCGGCGCCTCGCTGACCGCCAACATCGCCCTTGTGCGCAACAACGCCCGTCTCGGCGCCGCGATCGCGCGGGAGTACGCCGCGCTCTGACGCGCGGGCGCCGGTGGGCGCCTGATGGTCTGCGCGGGGTGGCGGTGGTCGGGCGGCTGCGGGCGCGCAGTTGGTTCCGCTTCCTGGTTTTCGAAGAAGCGTGGTCGCCGTGGGCGCGGGGTTGCGGCGGCATGGTTGCGGCGCG
>NZ_JANINT010000170.1 GCF_024509035.1 Nocardioides sp.
GACCGTGCCGCTGGCGGCGCCGGCGACCCCACCGGCCAGCAGCCCGGCGCGCAGGGCCTTGCGGCCGGTGCGGTAGTCGCGGATGCGCCAGCCCTGCTCGCGGGCGTGGGCGCGCAGGCGGGCGTCGGGGTTGATCGCGCACGGGTCGCCGACCATCGTGAGCATCGGCAGGTCGTTGTAGGAGTCGGAGTACGCCGAGCACCGGTGCAGGTCGAGCCCCTCGCGCGCGGCGAGCGCCCGCACGGCCTCGCCCTTGGCAGGACCGTGCAGCAGGTCGCCGACGAGCTGGCCGGTGTAGACCCCGTCGGCGTGCTCCGCGACCGTGCCCAGGGCGCCGGTGAGACCGAGGCGACGGGCGATGATCTGGGCGATCTCGATCGGAGCGGCCGTGACGAGCCAGACCCGTTGGCCCTCGTCGAGGTGCATCTGGGCGAGCGCGCGGGTGCCGGGCCAGATCCGGTGGGCCATCGCCTCCTCGAAGATCTCCTCGGCCAGCTCCTGCAGCTCGACCACCGTGTGCCCGGCGATGAACCCGAGCGCCGAGGCGCGGGCCTCCGCGACGTGGTCGGGGTCCTCCACGCCGACCATCCGGAAGTAGGCCTGCTTCCAGGCCGCCCCGACGAGCTCGCGGGTCGTGAAGAACTTCCGGCGGTGCAGGCCGCGGGCGAAGAAGTAGATGCTCGCGCCCTGCATGACGGTGTTGTCGACGTCGAAGAACGCCGCCGCCGACGCGTCTCGCGGCGGCGTCAGCGCCGACTCCACCTCGGCTGCGGCGGCCGCCGCCTCGCCGGCGAGCACGGACCGCGCCTGGAGGTTCCTCGGACGGGGTCTCTTCTCGCGCGGCTTCTCGTGCGACGGGGTCACCCTGGAAGCGTAGACCGGCCTCGGCCGACGTCGACGGGTCTCGCCGATGCCCGCCCGGGCGCGAGAGCGGTGTGGAAGTATCCCCCCATGTCTGGCATCCGCGACGTCGCCGAGCTGGTGAGCGTGGCCGCTGCCGAGCAGCCCGACCAGCTCGCGGTCGTCGAGGCCGGGGGCCGCAGCCTGACCTGGGGTCGGCTCGAGGACGAGGTCGCGCGGATCGCCACCGGTCTCGGTGTGATGGGCGTGCTCGGTGGTCATCGGGTGCTGCTCGCCGTCGGCAACCGCCTGGAGTTCGTGACGACGTACCTCGGCGTGCTGCGCGCCCAGGCGGTCGCGGTGCCCGTCAACCCCGGTTCGACGCCGGACGAGCTCGCGCGGATGATCGTCGACTCCGGGTCGCGCCTGGTCGTGGCCGACGTCGACACCGTCGGTGCCGTCCGCGACGCGGTCGCGACCCTCGACTCCCCGCCGACGCTCGCCGTGATCGGGGTGGAGCCGGGGCCGGGGGAGCGCGCCTACGACGAGCTCCGCGAGCTCCCTGCGCGACCGGTCCCGCCGTTGCAGGATCCCGAGAAGCTGGCCGTCCTGCTCTACACCAGCGGTACGTCGGGGCGCCCGCGCGCCGCGATGCTCACCCACCGCGCGCTGCTGGCCAACCTCGACCAGATCGCCCAGGTCGACCCGCCGATGATCCACGGCGACGACGTGGTGCTCGGGGTGCTGCCGCTGTTCCACGTCTACGGGCTCAACGCCGTGCTCGGCGGGGTGCTGCGACACCGGGCCAAGCTCGTGCTGGTGGAGCGCTTCGACCCCCACGAGACGCTCACGCTCATCGACGACGAGGCCTGCAGCGTCGTCCCCGTCGCGCCGCCCGTGTTCGCCTACTGGCAGGGCGAGGAGCACCTGGTCGAGCACCTCGGGCCGGTCCGGGTCGTGCTCTCCGGCTCCGCGCCGCTGGCGCCCGAGGTCATCGAGGCGTTCACGGGCCGCACGGGCGTCCCGGTGCACCAGGGCTACGGTCTCACCGAGGCCGCGCCGGTCGTCACCAGCACGCTGTGCAGCGTCGCTCCGCAGGTGGGCTCGGTCGGGGCGGCGCTGCCCGGGGTCGAGCTGCGGCTGGTCGACGAGGCGGGCCGTCAGCCCGAGGGCGACGACCCGGGCGAGATCCAGGTCCGCGGGGCCAACCTGTTCAGCGGCTACTGGCCTGACGCCGCCGACGGCCCCGCCGACGACGGCTGGTGGTCGACCGGGGACGTGGGGTTCCTCGACCCGTCGGGCGACCTGTTCCTGGTCGACCGCATCAAGGACCTGGTGATCGTCTCGGGCTTCAACGTCTACCCCGTCGAGGTCGAGGACGTGATCGCGGAGGTCGCCGGGGTGGCCGAGGCCGCGGTCATCGGCGTCGCCGACCCGACGACCGGCGAGGCCGTGGTGGCCTACGTCCGGGCCCCCGGCGCCGACGCCGGCGCGGTCGAGGCCGCGGTCCGCGCGCACTGCGAGGAGCGGCTCGCCCGCTTCAAGCGCCCCACCCGCATCGAGGTGGTCGACGCCCTGCCCAAGACCGTCACCGGCAAGGTCCAGAAGGGCCGGCTGCGCGGCATCGAACGGCGACGCACGCTGGGACTCCTCGAGTGAGCACGCCACGCGTCACCCTCTACTCCCGCCCCGGCTGCCACCTCTGTGACGTCGCCCGCGAGGTCATCGAGCGGGTCTGCGCCGACCTCGGCGAGGAGTACGTCGAGGTCGGCATCGACGACGACCCGCAGCTGCGCGAGCGGTTCACCGACGAGGTGCCGGTGACGTTCGTCGACGGCCGCCAGCACGACTTCTGGCGGGTCGACGAGACCCGGCTCCGCGCCGCCCTCGGCGCCGGCTGAGCACTCCGCCTCCGACGCGCACGCGGGGCGTGGCCGTTCTCACAGGAGCGTGAGGTCGCGGCTGGGGCGGCTCCCGCTCGGTTTGTTCTCGCGTTCACAAACTCCTACAGTGAACGAGCCGCCGGGTGCGAGGACGGGGTCGTCCACGCGCGTCGACGACGGCCCAAGCCCCTGGCATGGAAAGAGCAGCAGTGACCGCACGGACCTCCCCCGAGAGTGCCCGGGACATCCCCGAGGCGACCGTCGCGCGACTCCCCGTCTACCTCCGGGCGCTGGTGACGCTCTCCGAGCAGGGCACTGCGACGTGCTCGAGCGAGGAGCTCGCCGTCGCCGCCGGCGTCAACAGCGCCAAGCTCCGCAAGGACCTGTCCTACCTGGGCAGCTACGGCACCCGGGGGGTCGGCTACGACGTCGACTACCTGCGCTACCAGATCGCTCGCGAGATCGGCGTCACCCAGGACTGGCCGGTCGTCATCGTCGGCATCGGCAACCTCGGCCAGGCGCTGGCCAACTACTCCGGCTTCCGCAGCCGCGGCTTCCGGGTGGTGGCCCTGCTCGACGCCGATCCGGCCCGCCACGACGCCGTGGTCGCCGGCATCGACGTACGCCCCTTCGCCGACCTCGAGCGGATCGCGCGCGAGCACTCGGTGGCGATCGGCGTCATCGCGACGCCCGCGGTGGCGGCGCAGGACGTGGCCGACCGGATGGTCGCGTGCGGCATCACCAGCATCTTGAACTTCGCACCGACCGTGCTGAACGTCCCCGCCGAGGTCGACGTCCGCAAGGTCGACCTCTCCATCGAGCTGCAGATCCTTGCCTACCACGAGCAGCGGAAGACCAACGGGGCCCAGAACGGCGCGCAGGACGGTGCCCGCGAGGGGGCACAGACAGCATGAGCGTCCTCGTCGTGGGCGTCTCCCACAAGTCCGCGCCGGTCGCGCTGCTCGAGCAGCTCGCGCTCGACGGCCCCGCCCTGCACAAGCTCATCGACGACGTCGCCGCGAGCGAGCACGTCACCGAGGCGACCGTCATCGCGACCTGCAACCGGCTGGAGATCTACGCCGAGGTCGACCGCTTCCACGGCAGCGTCGAGGAGCTCTCGCGGATGGTCATCGACCACGCCGGCGAGAGCACCGAGGCGATGCTGCCGCACCTCTACGTCCACTACGACGACGGCGCTGTGTCCCACCTCTTCCAGGTGGTCGCCGGCCTCGACTCGATGGCCGTCGGCGAGGGCCAGATCCTCGGCCAGACCCGGGCCGCGCTGAGCGCGGGCCAGGAGATCGGCACCGTCGGGCCCTCGCTCAACCTGCTGTTCCAGCAGGCGCTGCGGGTCGGCAAGCGGGCCCGCGCCGAGACCGGCATCGACCGGGCCGCGCCGTCGCTCGTCACCGCCGCCCTCGATCGCAGCCGGGCCGCGGTCGGCGACCTGTCCGGCAAGCGCGTTCTCGTGGTCGGTGCCGGCTCGATGGCCGGTCTCGCGACCGCGACCGTGGCCGGGCGGGGCGCCGCGAGCGTGACGGTCGTCAACCGCACCGCCGCCAGCGCCGACCGCCTCGCCGAGGAGTACGGCGCGCGCGCCGCGACGCTGGACGACCTGGTGGCCGAGCTCGCCCTCGCCGACGTCGTCGTCTCGTGCACCGGTGCGGCCGGCATCCTCATCAGCCGCGACATGCTCGCCGCGGCGACCGCCGACGGGCGCCCGGTCTCGATCATCGACCTCGCGCTCCCGCACGACGTCGACCCCGAGGCCGCCGGCCTGCCGGGCGTCACCCTGGTCAACCTCGCCGACCTGGCCGACGACCTGCGCGACTCCGAGGCCGGCCAGGAGGTCGAGGCGGTCCGCACGATCGTGGCCCAGGAGGTCAGCGCCTTCCTCACCGCCCGCCGGCAGGCCAGCGTGACCCCGACGGTCGTCGCCCTGCGGTCGATGGCGACCTCGGTCGTGGACGCGGAGATGGAGCGGCTCATGGGCCGCCTGCCCGACCTCGACGAGGCCGCTCGGGCCGAGGTGCTGCACACCGTGCGCCGGGTGGCCGACAAGCTGCTGCACCAGCCGACGGTGCGGGTCCGCGAGCTGGCCAACGAGGCCGGCGCGGTCTCCTACGCCGCGGCCCTCGCCGAGCTCTTCGCGCTCCACCAGGACGCCGTCGACGCCGTCACCCGCCCCGAGGGCCTGGCATGAACACCCCAGCGATCCGCGTCGGCACCCGCGCCTCCGTGCTGGCGACCACCCAGTCCGGCCTGGTCGCCGACCGGCTGCGCGAGGTCCTCGGGCGCGAGGTGGTGCTGGTGCCCGTCTCGACCGAGGGCGACCGGAGCCAGGCGGCGGGCACGCCGCTGCAGGGCGCGGCCAGCACCGGCGTCTTCGTGGCCGCGCTGCGCGAGGCGCTGCAGCGCGGCGAGGTCGACGTCGCCGTCCACTCGCTCAAGGACCTCCCCACCTATCCCGCCGAGGGCATCACCCTGGCCGCCGTCCCCACCCGTGAGGACCCGCGCGACGTCGTCGTGGCCCGTGACGGGCTCACGCTCGGCGAGCTGCCGGTCGGCAGCCGGGTCGGCACCGGATCTCCTCGACGTGTCGCCCAGCTGCACGCGCTCGGCCTCGGTTTGGAGGTGGTCGGCATCCGTGGGAACGTCGACACCCGGATCGGCAAGGTCCGCAGCGGGGACTACGACGCCATCATCCTCGCGCGGGCCGGGCTGGCCCGCATCGGTCGCCTCGACGAGGTGACCGAGGTGCTCGACCCCCTCCAGATGCTCCCCGCCCCCGGGCAGGGCGCCCTGGCGGTGGAGTGCCGCACCGGCGACGACCTCGTCGCCGAGGTGACGGCCGCCTTGGACGACCCGCGGACCCGGGCCGCGGTGACCGCCGAGCGGGCGGTGCTCGCGACGCTCGAGGGCGGGTGCTCCGCGCCGATCGGAGCGCTCGCCGAGATCGTCGAGGGCGAGGAGGACGAGGAGCTCTGGGTGAGATCAGTGGCGCTCTCACCCGACGGGGGCCTCGCGGTGCGGATGTCCGCAGCGGGGGACCCCACTGATGCCGTCGGTGTCGGGACCCGGTTGGCCGAGGAGATGCTCGCCGACGGGGCCGGACGACTGACGGATGCCGACAGGAACACAGCAGACAAGGTGCAGAACGCATGACGCGAGGCAAGACCACCACCGCCACCGGCTCGGGAACCACCCGCGGCTGGGTGTCGTTCGTCGGCAGCGGGCCGGGCGACCCGGGCCTGCTGACGATGCGCGCGGTGGAGCTCCTCCAGCAAGCCGACGTCGTCGTCACCGAGGTGCCCGACCATGCGGCACTGGTGCGCACGGTGCTCGGGCTGCCGGCCCAGGCCGAGGCGCCCGCCGAGGGTGAGGCCGGCGTGCCCGTCGGCCCCGAGCTCGTCGACGGCGGCTTCGGTGAGGACGGCCAGCCGCTGACCCACGCCGCGCGTGCCAAGGTCGTGGTGCGCCAGGCCAAGCGCGGCCTGCGCGTGGTGCGGCTGATGGCCGGCGACCCCTTCCTCTACGCCTCGGGTCCCGAGGAGGCGCAGGCCTGCGTCAAGGCCGGCGTGGGCTTCGAGATCGTCCCCGGCGTCTCGTCGGTCAGCGCGGTCCCGGCGTACGCCGGCATCCCGCTCACCACCAAGGACAGCCGCGAGGTCGCGGTGGTGACCTGCGGCGAGCGCGTCGACTGGAGCCAGTACGCCGACGCCCGCACCCTGGTGCTGCTCTCGGCCGTCGGCCAGATCGCCGAGATCAGCAAGGCCCTCGTCGCCGCCGGCCGGTCGCCGCAGACCCCGGTCGCGATGACCCGCGTCGGCACCACCACCGAGCAGCTGACGGTCACCTCGACGCTCGAGTCCATCAGCGCCGATGCCCGCGCCGCCCGGATGGCGCCCCCGGCGATCACCGTCGTCGGCGACGTCGTCGACCTGCGCGAGACGCTGTCGTGGTTCGAGACCAAGCCGCTGTTCGGCTGGCGCGTCCTGGTGCCGCGCACCAAGGAGCAGGCCGGCTCCCTGTCCGCGCGCCTGCGCGGCTACGGCGCCGTCCCCGACGAGGTGCCCACGATCTCGGTCGAGCCCCCGCGCAACCCGCTGCAGATGGACAAGGCCGTTCGCGGTCTGGTCGAGGGCCGCTACGAGTGGATCGCGTTCACCTCGGTCAACGCCGTGCGTGCGGTCCGCGAGAAGTTCGAGGAGTACGGCCTCGACGCCCGCGCCTTCTCGGGCCTCAAGATCGCCGCGGTCGGCGACAAGACCGCCCAGGCCATCGCCGCCTGGGGCCTGCGCGCGGACCTGGTGCCCTCGGGCGAGCAGTCCGCTGCCGGCCTGCTCGCCGACTGGCCCGAGTACGACGAGCTGCTCGACCCGATCAACCGGGTCTTCCTGCCGCGCGCCGACATCGCCACCGAGAACCTCGTGGCCGGGCTCGTCGACCTCGGCTGGGAGTGCGACGACGTGACGGCGTACCGCACCGTCCGGGCCGCGCCGCCGCCGGCGCCGACGCGCGACGCGATCAAGACCGGCAAGTTCGACGCCGTGGTCTTCACCTCGTCCTCGACGGTGCGCAACCTCGTCGGCATCGCCGGCAAGCCGCACCCCTCGACGATCATCGCCGTGATCGGTCCCGCGACCGCGAAGACCGCCGAGGAGCACGGCCTGCGGGTCGACGTGCTGGCAGCCAAGCCCGACGTCGACGCGCTGGTCGACGCGCTCGCCGACTTCGGCGCCTCGCGCCGGATCGCGATGGTCGAGGCCGGGCAGCCGGTGACCAAGCCGTCGGACCGCAAGCCCTCGGGTCGGCGCAAGACGACCTCGGCACGGTGAGCCGATGACTGACGCGCCGCGGCCGCTCGGTCCGATCGTCCGGCCCCGCCGGCTGCGGACGACGGCCGCGCTGCGTCGGATGGTCGCCGAGACCTCGCTCGAGGCCCGACAGCTGGTGCTGCCGGTGTTCGTGCGCGAGGGCCTCGACGAGCCCCGGCCGATCTCGTCGATGCCGGGCGTCGTCCAGCACAGCCGCTCCTCGCTGCTCGCGGCCGTCCACGAGGCGGCCGAGCTGGGGCTGGGCGGGGTGATGCTGTTCGGCATCCCGGAGACCAAGGACGCGACCGGCTCGGGCGCGCTCGACCCGCGGGGCATCCTCAACGTGGCGATCGCCGATGTCGTCGGCGAGGTCGGTGACGCGCTCACGGTCATGAGCGACCTGTGCCTCGACGAGTTCACCGACCACGGGCACTGCGGCGTCCTCGACGACCGCGGCCAGGTCGACAACGACCGCACGCTCGAGCTGTACGCCGAGATGGGCCTGGCCCAGGCGGCGGCCGGCGTCCACATGGTCGGCCCGAGCGGGATGATGGACGGCCAGGTCGCCGTCGTCCGGGACGCCCTGGACGACGCGGGCCACACCGACGTCTCGATCCTCGCCTACTCCGCGAAGTACGCCTCGGCGTTCTTCGGCCCGTTCCGCGAGGCCGTCGACTCCTCGCTGCAGGGCGACCGCCGGACCTACCAGCAGGACCCCGCCAACGGCCGTGAAGGCGTGCGCGAGGCCCTTCTCGACGTCGAGGAGGGCGCGGACATCGTCATGGTCAAGCCCGCCTTGGCCTACCTCGACGTGCTGCGCCAGGTCCGCGATGCCGTCGACGTGCCGGTCGCCGCCTACAACATCTCCGGCGAGTACGCCATGGTCGAGGCGGCCGCCGCGAACGGCTGGATCGACCGCGAGGCCGCGATCCTCGAGACCCTCACCTCGATCCGCCGGGCCGGTGCCGACATCGTGCTGACGTACTGGGCTGCTGAGGTGGCGCGGCTACTGTCTCGGTGATCTCGAGCGAACAGTCGGCGGCCTCCCAGGCGCCGATTCTCCGTCCTCCGTCGGCGGCGTCAAAGGGTTCCCTTCGGCGGCTCCGCCGCCCTTGACCCCGCCGTCTCCGGACGAGTTGGCGCCTGTCGGGAGGACGCCGACCTGTGGTCACCGCGGGGCGTCATACGTTCTGGTCGCTGGGACGGCCACTTCGTATGACGTCCCCGGCGGCGCGCCAGACGTCATACGTCCTGGTCGTTAGGGCGCCCATTTCGTATGACGTCCCCGGGAGGCCGCCACTGATCAGCGGCGGGGTTGGTCGGCGATCGAGCTCAGTGCGTGTAGTCGTAGACGCACTTGTCGAAGGCGTCGTCGGTGCGCAGGGGGTTGTCGACGTAGCCGTCGAGCGCGCACTGGATGATCGCCTGAGCGTGGGAGAGCAGCCCGTCGACGGGTGCGATCGAGGTCGAGGGCAGCGGCGGCAGGGTCACGCCGGTCGACGGGAGCTTGATGTCGCCGCCGCCACCGCCGCCGCCTCCGCCGGCGGGCAGGCCCGGGCCGGCCGGCTGCGTCGGCTGCTGCGAGGGCTCCTGCGCCGGCTGCTCCGGAGCGGACTGGCCGGGGCCGTCGGACTGCGTGGCGTGCGGCTGGCCGTGGTGCTTCTTCGGACCGGCCTTGGTGGGCTGCTCGGGAGCCGGCACGAGGTAGCCGGCCGAGGTGGTGCCGTTGGGCACCGACATGAAGTCGCCGTCGAGGTAGGCCGTCATGATCGAGAGCACCAGGTCGACGTAGGACGAGCTGTGGTTGTAGCGGTAGACGGCGCCGCGCTGGCCGGCCGGCGTCGCGAGGTCGTCGTTGCCGGAGCAGAGGTAGACGGCGGTCGCGAGGGCGGCGTCGTCGATGTCCTGCGGGTTGCGCTGGCCGTCACCGTCGGCGTCGACGCCGACGACCGACCACGTCGAGGGGATGAACTGCATCGGGCCGATCGCCCGGTCGAAGCGTGCGTCGGAGTCGTACTGCCCGGCGTCGGTGTCGGTGATGCGGCTGGTGCCGTGGCGCCCGTCGAGCGCGACGCCGTAGATGCCGGGGCGGGCGATGCCCTTGGCGTCGAGGGTGTTGCCGTTGGTGCGGCCGTGGTCGGACTCGACGCGCCCGATCGCGGCGATCAGCTGCCAGGACAGGTGGCAGCTCTTGTCGGCGGCGTTGATCACGGTCTCGGCGCGCTGGTAGGCGGCGAGGGCGGCCGAGGGGATGCCGGAGGTGGACGCCGTGGAGACCACGCGAGCCCCGTCGCCACGGACCCCGGGCGCGACGCCGCCCGCGGTGGAGACGCTCGCGGGGGCGCGGATCACCTGGGTGGGCACCGTGGAGCCGTCGGGCAGCGTGGCGTCGGGCTCGATCTCGGCGCTGGCGGTCGCGGTGCTGGCGCCCACGCCGGCGATGCTCGCCGTCCAGGCGGCCGAGAGCAGCGCCAGTGGCACGAGGGCCATGGCCTTCTGGGCGCGTCCGAAGCGCGCGGACCGAGACGTCGGCCGGACAGTCGACATTGGTTCTCTCCCTGTTCTCCCTCGCCAGAGACTCCCTCAAGCCCCCGCGGTGATCCGTCCAACGAGTGGCGTCACACACAGTTACGGTACGTCGTGAGGTCCGTTGCGGGCTCCGCCCTCGTCGAAACGGTCATTCCCGCAGGTCATGACGGTGAAACGCGTTCTCGCACATTCAGTGGTCCAGACCACGTGGACCGCCGGTCGACGGACCTCGGCGCCGAGCCGTTGGCCGCCTCGGGGACAATGACCCGGTGACCGTCGCACACCCGCGCCCCACCACCGCGTCCAGCGCTCTGTTCGAGCGTGCCCGGGCGGTGACGCCCGGCGGGGTCAACTCCCCGGTGCGCGCGTTCAACGCGGTCGGCGGCACCCCCCGGTTCATCCGCTCGGCCCACGGCGCCTGGCTCACCGACGCCGACGGCAACGAGTACGTCGACCTCATCTGCTCCTGGGGCCCGATGCTGCTCGGGCACGCCCACCCCGAGGTGCAGGCCGCGGTCGCGGCCGCGGTCGCGCGCGGCACGTCGTACGGCGCTCCCACCGAGCCGGAGGTCGAGCTGGCCGAGGAGATCGTCGCGCGCACCCCGGTCGACCGGGTCCGGTTCGTCTCCTCCGGCACCGAGGCCACGATGTCGGCGATCCGCCTGGCCCGCGGCTTCACCGGTCGCGACCTCGTGGTGAAGTTCGCCGGCTGCTACCACGGCCACGTCGACTCGCTGCTCGCCTCGGCGGGCTCGGGCCTCGCGACGTTCGCGGTGCCGGGCACGCCCGGGGTGCCCGAGTCCTCCACCGCCCTGACGCTCGTCCTGCCCTACAACGACCGTGCCGCGGTCGAGAAGGCGTTCGCCGAGCACGGCGACCGGATCGCCTGCCTGATCACCGAGGCCGCGCCCGGCAACATGGGCGTCGTCCCCCCCGAGCCCGGGTTCAACGCCTTCCTCGCCGAGACCTGCACCCGCCACGGGGCCCTGTTCGTCAGCGACGAGGTGATGACCGGCTTCCGCGCCTCCGCGCAGGGCCACTGGGGCCTCGACGGCGCCACCGAGGGCTGGCGGCCGGACCTGATGACCTTCGGCAAGGTGATGGGCGGCGGCTTCCCGGCGGCGGCGTTCGGCGGCCGCGCCGACGTGATGGGCCGGCTGGCCCCCGAGGGCCCCGTCTACCAGGCCGGCACTCTCTCGGGGAACCCGATCGCGACCACCGCCGGCCTCACGACCCTGCGCCTGGCCACCGACGACGTCTACACCCACATCGGCGCCGCCGCCGACACCGTCAAGACCGCGGCCTCCGACGCCTTGAGCCGAGCCGGCGTCGAGCACGTCGTGCAGTCCGCGGGCACGATGTTCTCGGTGTTCCTCACCAGCGGTCCGGTCCGCGACTTCGACGACGCCTCCCGCACCGACGGCACGGCGTACGCCGCGTTCTTCCACGCGATGCTCGAGCAGGGGGTCTACCTCCCGCCGTCGGCCTACGAGGCGTGGTTCCTCTCCTCCGCCCATGACGATCGCGCGGTGCAGACCGTGCTCGACGCCCTTCCGGGTGCCGCCCGCGCCGCGGCGGCCGCCCAGCAGTAGGAGCTCCCTGTGACCCAGACGCCCGACACGACCGTCCATCTCCTGCGCCACGGCGAGGTCTACAACCCTGACGGCGTCCTCTACGGCCGCCGCGACGGCTTCCACCTCTCCGAACTGGGCGTCAAGATGGCCGAGAAGGCCGCCGCCACCCTCAAGGAGCGCGACATCGTCCACCTGCGGTCCTCGCCGCTCGAGCGGGCCCAGGAGACCATCCGCCCGCTCGCGGACGCACGGGGGCTCGAGGTGCTCCTCGACGAGCGGGTCATCGAGTCGACCAACAAGTTCGAGGGCATGCGCTTCGGCCACGGGGAGAACGCCCTGCGCGACCCGCGCACCTGGCGACTGCTGTGGAACCCGCTGCGGCCCTCGTGGGGTGAGCCCTACAAGCAGGTCGTGGCCCGCATGAAGGCCGCGATCATCGACGCCCGCGACGTCTCCCGCGGCCACGAGGCGCTGATCGTGTCCCACCAGCTGCCGATCTGGATCACCCGGCTGGCGGCCGAGCACCGCTCGTTCCTCCACGACCCGCGCAGCCGCCAGTGCACGCTGTGCTCGGTGACGTCCTTCCACTTCGTGGGGGACCGGCTCGCCCAGGTGAGCTACTCCGAGCCTGCCGGCGACCTGATCCCCGTCGCGGACCGCAAGGCGCCCTTCTCGGCGGGTGGCGCCCCCGAGGAGCGCAGGCCCTGACGTGCGGTTGCTGAGCCTGATCGTCGGCTGCGTGCTCCTGGCCACCGGGTGCACGTCGCTGCAGGGCACCAACGACAACGGCTTCATCGCCGGCGACCAGAGCATCCGGATCATCGACCCCGCGGATCGCAGCGACCCGGTCGACTTCGAGGGCACCTCGCTGACCGGCGAGAAGATCCGCTCCGCGGACTACCGGGGCACCGTCCTCGTGGTCAACAAGTGGTGGTCGGGCTGCACGCCGTGCATCAAGGAGATGCCGATGCTCGTCACGGCCTCGAAGGAGCTCGGCGACCGGGCGGCGTTCCTCGGCATCAACATCCGTGACGCCAGCGCCGACCAGGGGCTGGCGTTCATGAGCTCCGTCGGGGCGGACTACCCCTCGATCTGGGACGTGAAGGGACGGGCGGTGCTCGCGTTCGCCGGCAAGGCGCCGATGGCCGCCGTACCCACCACGGTCGTCCTCGACCGCCAGGGCCGGGTCGCGGCCGTGGTCGCCGGTGCGATCACCGGCGAGCGCACCTTCATCGACGTCGTCGAGCAGATCGCCGAGGAGCCGGCCGATGGCTGACTGGTTCCAGGAGACCGCGTTCTCCGGGTCGCTCATCCTCGCCGTCCCCGTCGCGCTGATCGCGGGGCTGGTCTCGTTCTTCTCGCCCTGCGTGATCCCGCTGCTGCCGGGCTACCTCTCCTACGCCACGGGTCTCTCCGGCGCCGACCTGGCAAGCGGCCAGGCCGGCACCCGCCGCGGACGGATGCTGCTCGGGTCGGGGTTGTTCGTGCTCGGGTTCTCGGTGGTGTTCGTCATCCTCGGCACCCTGTCCGGCGCGCTCGGCTCCTGGTTGGTCACCTGGCGCGACCAGATGACGTTCGTCCTCGGGCTGCTGACGATCGTGCTGGGGCTCGGGTTCGCGGGCTGGCTGCCGTTCCTCCAGCGCGAGTGGCGGGTGCACTCGGTGCCGGCCGTCGGGCTGGCCGCGGCGCCGCTGCTCGGCTTCCTCTTCGGCCTCGGCTGGACGCCCTGCATCGGCCCGACGCTGAGCGCGATCACGACCCTGTCGTTCAGCGAGTCCACCGCAGGGCGGGGCGCACTGCTCTCGGCCGTCTACGCCCTGGGCCTCGGCCTGCCGTTCATCCTCGCCGGCCTCGCCTACGAGCGTGCGCTCTCGGCGGTCGGGTGGGTACGCCGCCACCAGGTGTGGGTGATGCGGGCCGGGGGGCTGATGCTGGTCGCGGTCGGCGTCCTGCTGGTCACCGGCTGGTGGGACCAGGCCGTCATCTGGCTGCAGCTGCGCCTGGTCAACTCCTCCGAGACCGCCCTGTGAGCGCCCGATGACGAACACCACCGAGCGGACCTCACTGAGCACCCGACCGTCCGACGACGACCGTCGCCCGGGCGAGCTGAACTTCCGCGAGCTGCTGCGCTGGATCTGGCGCCAGGTCACCTCGATGCGCACGGCGCTGATCCTGCTGCTCCTGCTCGCGCTCGCGGCGGTGCCCGGCTCGATCATCCCCCAGGAGGGCGTCGACTCCCTCAAGACCTCCAACTGGCAGGCCGACCACCCGAAGCTGACGCCGATCTACGACCGGCTCGGCCTGTTCTCGGTCTACGACTCGCCATGGTTCTCGGCGATCTACCTGCTGCTGATGCTCTCGCTGGTCGGCTGCATCCTGCCGCGCCTGTGGCACTACTGGCGCGGCTTCCGGGCCCAGCCGCCCGCCGCTCCGCGCAACCTGACCCGGCTGCCCGACCACGCGTCGTACGTCGTGGAGGGCGAGGCGGCCGCGGTGCTCGAGCGCGCGGAGGCGGTGCTGCGGCGTCGCCGCTACCGCGTCTCGGTCGGACCGGACGCCGTCTCGGCCGAGCGGGGCTACCTCCGAGAGGCCGGCAACCTGGTGTTCCACCTCGCGGTCGTGGTCGTGCTGGTCGGCTTCGCGATGGGCGGGCTGCTCGGCTACAAGGGCGGCGTCATCCTGCTCGTCGGCGACTCCTACGGGTTCTCCAACACCCCCGACCAGTACGACGACTTCAACCCCGGCAGCCTCTTCGATGCCGATCGCATGGAGCCGTTCACGTTCTCCATCGACGACTTCTCCTGGGACATCTACACCGACGGCCCGCGGGCGGGCATGTCGCGCAACTTCGCCTCCCGGCTGACCTACCGCGACTCGCTCGACGGGCCCGAGAAGACCTACGACCTCAAGGTCAACCACCCGCTCTCGATCGGGTCGACCGAGGTCTTCCTCATCGGCCACGGCTACGCGCCGGTGATCACGGTCCGAGACGGTACCGGCAAGAAGGCCTACAGCCTGCCCACGGTGTTCCTGCCCACCGACCAGACCCTCCAGTCGATCGGCGTCGTCAAGGCGCCGTTCGCCTCGCCGACCCAGATCGGCCTCGAGGGGGAGTTCTATCCCACGGTCGCGTTCTCGAAGCAGACCGGCAGCTACTTCTCGACGCTCAGCAAGCCCGCCGACCCGATGATCTCGATGCTCGTCTACACCGGCGACCTCGGGATGAGCGACGGTGCGCCGCAGTCGGTCTACGCCCTGGACAAGACCAAGACCACGATGCTGAAGAAGAAGAACGGCGCGCCGTTCCGCATCGACCTGCGCCCCGGCGAGACCGTCACCCTGCCCGACGGCCTCGGCTCGGTCACCTTCGACCGGCTCGAGGAGTGGAACAAGATCCAGATCAGCCAGACCCCCGGCAAGTTCCTGGCCCTCGGTGGGGTGGTGCTCGCCCTGATCGGCCTGCTGGGCTCGCTGTTCATCCGTCCACGACGCGTTTGGGTTCGCGCCCGTCGCGAGGGGGACGGCACACTGGTCGAGGTGGCCGCGCTCGACCGGTCCGGCGGCGGTGACGTCGCGGCCGTCGTCGACGACCTCGTCAAGGCCCTGCAGCAGCAACCGGAGGAGAAGCAGTGACCGACGTTCAGTGGGAGAGCTTGAGCAACTGGGCCGTCGCCGCGTGCGGCGTCGTCTACTTCCTCGCGCTCCTCGTCCACCTCGCCGAGTGGGCCTCGCTGCGCAAGGTCCCGGTCGCTGCCGGCGGCGCCGCCGTGGCCTCGGTCGACATCCCGGGCGGCGTGGCCGTGATGACCGGCCCCGAGGGCGAGCAGGACGGGCAGGTCCGCCGTACCGAGTTCCTCGGCCGGCTGGGCTACCTGCTCACGGTGCTCGCCGTCGCCGTCCACCTGGTCAGCCTCGTCGGCCGCGGCATGGCCGCGAACCCCGACCGGGTGCCGTGGGGCAACATGTACGAGTTCACGCTCACCGGCACCTTCGTCGTCGCGGCGCTGTACGTCGCCCTCTACCAGCGGTTCCGCCTGGCCTGGATGGCGCCGATCGTCGTCGCGTTCGTGCTCAGCGTGCTGATGGTCGCGGTGATCTGGCTGTACTCGCCGGTCGCCCCGCTGACCGAGGCGCTCTCGTCGTACTGGCTGGTGATCCACGTCGTCTCCGCGATCATCGCGACCGGCGCCTTCACCCTCGGTGGCATCACCTCGGCGCTCTACCTGGTCAAGGAGCGCGCGACGCCGCGCGAGTCCGGCTACGTCGCCCGGCTGCCCAAGCCCGAGGTCCTCGACCGCGTCTCCTACCGGCTGCACGCCTTCGGCTTCCCGGTGTGGACGTTCGCCGTGCTGATCACCGGCCCGATCTGGGCGCACCAGGCCTGGTCGTCGTACTGGAACTGGGACCCCAAGGAGGTCTGGGCGTTCATCACCTGGGTCGTCTACGCGGCCTACCTGCACGCCCGCACGACCGCCGGGTGGAAGGGCCGCAACGCCGCGATCCTCGCCCTGGTCGGCGTCGCCACGCTGTGGTTCAACTTCATCGGGATCAACTACTTCTCGACCACCAGCCAGCACTCCTACGCCGGCGGCGCGCCGGCCCTCGTGACCGGCGAGAGCGCCCTCACCGACTCGACCGCCCCGTAGCGCGAGTCGGCGCTACTGCACGATGAAGGGGCGCCGAGTCGGCGCTACTGCAGGCTCCGGTGGGGCCGGCTCGTCGCTTGCGCGATCGTGGCGATCGCCCAGTCGGCGCAAGCCGCAGCTGCGACGCCTCGCGCCGGGGACCTACTCCGGGTCCTCCGGGTGCTTGCGCTTGCGGTCGAGGTCGCGCAGGAAGTCGGGGTCGTCGTCGGGGCCGAGCACCCGGGGCGGCGGCGGCTGTGGGCGGCGCGGGGCCGGGGCGATGCCACGGCGGTCGAGTGCCCGCACGGTGAAGTACACGGCGACCGCGATCAGGATCACCACCAGCAGGAGCTTGAGCACGCTTCCAGCGTAGGCGGTGGCTGGTCACCCGGAGGGCGGTGTCCGGACGTCCGGTCGGCGACGCCTACGCTGGAGGGCGTGAAGGAGTTCTGGGTCTACACCGGGCTGCGCCTGCTGCTGTTCGTCGGCTCGCTCGGCCTCGTGTCGGGCGTGTGGCTGTTGGTGGCCGACTCGCTGCCGATCCTCTGGGCGATCGTCCTGGCGTTCGTGATCAGCGGCATCGGCTCCTACTACCTGCTCAACGGGCCGCGCGACGCCTTCGCCCGCCGCGTCGAGACCCGCGCCGAGCGGATGGCCGCCAAGATCGAGGAGATGCGCGCCAAGGAGGACGCCGGCGACGCGTGACGTCGACCGGTCGTCAGCGCTTGGGTCGGTTGAGGCGTCGCTCGATGCGGCTCTGCGGCTGGCCGAGGATCTTGGCGAGCAGCGGGGCCCGGAAGCGGTAGGCCACGACGGCCACCACGACGAGCAGCAGGATGATCCAGAGCATGCTCCCAGCGTACGCCGGGCGCGGTCGGATCAGCCGGTGACGACGAGCGCGGCCGCGACCAGTGCCGCCCAGGCGAGCTCGGCCATCCCGGTGCTCTGCAGCACCGGGATCAGACCCGGGCCGCTCGCCCCGCCCGTGACGATGCGCGCTGCCCGGGCGGCGAGCACCAGGAACCCGAGCCCGACCAGCACCCACCACGAGGTCGCGGCGGCGACGGCCACGACCGCGAGCGCGGCCACCGCCACGAGCACCACGTAGAGCGTCCGGGTGCCCCGGTCGCCGAGCACGACCGCGAGCGTCCGCTTGCCGGCCACCGTGTCGGTCGGGATGTCGCGCAGGTTGTTGGCCACGAGGATCGCGCACGCCAGCGCCCCGACTCCGACGGCTGCGTACAGCGCCGCCCACTCCCAGGTCTCGGTCTGCACGTACGTCGTCCCCACGACCGCGACGAGCCCGAAGAACACGAACACCATGACCTCGCCGAGCCCGAGGTAGCCGTAGGGCTTGGACCCGCCGGTGTAGTACCAGGCAGCCAGCACGCACACCACCCCCACGGCCACGAGCCACCACGCGGTCGTCGCCGCCAGCACCAGGCCGGCCGCACCGGCCACGCCGAACGCGAGGAACGCCGCGCGCTTGACCGCCGCCGGGCTGGCCGCGCCGGAGCCGACGAGCCGCATCGGCCCGACCCGGTCGGCGTCGGTGCCGCGGATGCCGTCGGAGTAGTCGTTGGCGTAGTTGACCGCGACCTGCAACGCCAGGGCCACGACCAGGGCGAGCAGCGCCTTCCACCACACGAAACCGTCGACGTACGCCGCGACGCCGGTGCCCGCGAGCACCGGGGAGACGGCCGCGGGCAGGGTGCGGGGTCGCGCGCCGGCGAGCCACTGGTCGGGAGTTGCCACGACCGGAGATTCAAGCACTCATCCCACCCTCTAGCCTCACTCAGGTGGATCACGGACGCACGGCGGTGAGCGCGCTCGCCGCATGGCTGGCGGCCGACGACCCGGCTCCCTGGGTCGTGGAGACGTCGGGTTCGACCGGCCGACCCAAGCGGGTGCGGCTCTCCCGCGACGCGGTGCTCGCCTCGGTGCGGGCCTCCGCGCGTCGGGTCGGCGCGTCCGGCCAGTGGCTGCTGGCGCTGCCGGCGTCGTACGTCGCGGGCCTCCAGGTCGTCTGCCGCTCGCTCGTCGCCGGCCACGACCCGGTGCTGGTCGACGACCACGCCTCGTTCGCGGCGGCTACCGCGGCGATGGCCGACGGCGACCGGTTCGTGTCGCTGGTGCCCACCCAGCTGCACCGCCTCCTCGACACCGACGCCGAGGCTCTGCGCCGGTTCCACACCGTGTTGCTGGGCGGCGGGCCGATCGACCCCGCGCTGCGCCGCCGAGCCGGCGACGAGGGCGTGCACGTGGTGGCGACGTACGGCTCCGCGGAGACGGCGGGCGGCTGCGTCTACGACGGCTACGCCCTCGACGGCGTCGCGGTGGCACTGGACGCGGACGGCCGGATCCGCATCGCCGGGCCGACGCTCTTCGACGGCTACGACGGCGACCCCGGGCTGACGGCCGAGGTGCTCGTGGACGGGTGGTTCCGGACCTCCGATGCCGGCCGGCTCGACGAGGACGGCCGGCTGCAGGTGCTCGGCCGCGTCGACGACGTCGTCGTCAGTGGCGGCGTCAACGTGCCCGCTCCCGCGGTCGCCGCCCGGCTGCGCGAGCATCCCGACGTCACGGAGGTCGAGGTGCTCGGCGTGCCCGACGAGGAGTGGGGCAACCGCGTCGTGGCCTTCGTCGTCGGCGACCTGGGCCTCGAGGCCGCGCGCGACTGGGTCGCCGAGGCGCACCCGCGGTCGTGGGCACCGCGCCAGCTCGTCGCGCTCGACGCGATGCCGCTGCTGGCCAACGGCAAGCCCGACCGGCTGGCGCTCAGGAGCTCGGCCCTCGAGGAGGGTGCATGAGGGTCTGGTCACTGCCGATGCGGACCCGGTTCCGCGGCATCACGGTGCGCGAGGGCGTGCTCCTGCGTGGTGAGGCCGGGTGGGGGGAGTGGTCCCCGTTCCTCGAGTACGACGCCGCGGTCGCCGAGCCCTGGCTGCGGTGCGCGGAGGAGGCCGCTGCCGGTGACTGGCCCGCGCCGGTGCGCGACCGGGTGCCCGTCAACGTCACCGTCCCGGCGGTCGGGCCCGACCAGGCACACGCGATCGTGCTCGCCGGCGGCTGCCGCACCGCCAAGGTCAAGGTCGCCGAGCCCGGGCAGACCCTGGCCGACGACCAGGCCCGCGTGGAGGCGGTGCGCGACGCCCTCGGCCCCGACGGGCGGGTGCGCATCGACGTCAACGGCCTCTGGGACCTCGACACCGCGTCCGCCTCGATCCCGGTGCTCGACCGTGCGGCAGGCGGCCTCGAGTACGTCGAGCAGCCCTGCGCCAGCGTCGAGGACCTCGCCGCCGTACGCCGCCGGGTCGGCGTGCCGATCGCCGCTGACGAGTCGATCCGCCGGGCCGCCGACCCCTACCGGGTGCGCGACCTCGAGGCGGCCGACGTGGCCGTGCTCAAGGTGCAGCCGCTCGGCGGGGTCCGCGCGTGCCTGCGCATCGCCGAGGACATCGGCCTGCCCGTGGTCGTCTCCTCGGCGCTGGAGACCAGCGTCGGGATCGCCGCCGGGGTCGCGCTCGCCGCCGCTCTGCCGGAGCTGCCCTACGCGTGCGGCCTCGCGACCGTGCAGCTGCTGGCGGCGGAGGTGGTGACCGATCCGCTGCTGCCGGTGGACGGCGAGCTGCCCGTCCGGGTCCCGGTCGTGGACGAGTCGCTGCTGCACGCCGAGCCCGACCGGGTCGCGCACTGGGAGGCCCGGCTGGCCGAGGTGCGCGCACTGCGGGAGGATCGTCGCTCGTGACCACCGCCGCCACCGAGACCGCCCGCCGGGTCCTCACCGCACTGATCGAGGCAGGCGTCACCGAGGTCGTGGTCGCGCCGGGCTCGCGCAACGCGCCGCTGTCGTTCGCGGCGTACGACGCCGCCGTCGCCGGCCTGGTCCGCCTGCACACCCGCATCGACGAGCGCACCGCCGGCTTCCTCGCCCTCGGGCTGACCCGCAGCGGTCGCCGGGCGGCCGTCGTCTGCACGTCCGGGACCGCCGTCGCCAACCTCCACCCGGCCGTCCTCGAGGCCGCCCACGCGGGCATCGACCTGGTCGTGGTCTCCGCCGACCGGCCGGCGCGGCTGCGCGGTACCGGCGCCAACCAGACCACCGACCAGGTCGGCATCTTCGGCCCGCTGGTCGCGACCCAGGACGCCACCGGCCCGATCGACCTGCTGGTCGCCGGCCCGGTCCACCTCAACGTCCCGCTCGAGGAGCCTCTGGTGCCCGCGGACCGGTGGGCGCCGGACGTCGTCCCCGGCGAGCCGGTGCGCCGGGCGGTCCCGGCCTCGCTCACGACGCTCTCGCGCGGGCCCCGGACGGTCGTGGTCGCCGGCGACGACGCCGGCCCTCGGGTCCGCGTGCTCGCCGAGCAGGCGGGGTGGCCGCTGCTCGCCGAGCCGTCGAGCGGCTCGCGCACCGGCGACAACGCGATCCGCACCTACCGCCTGCTGCTCGACGGCGACCTCGGGTCGCGGGTGGAGCGCGTGGTGGTCGGCGGCCACCCGACCCTGTCGCGTCCGGTCAGCCGGCTGCTGGCCCGCGAGGACGTCGAGGTCGTGGACCTGGGTGCGTGGGGCGTCTGGAGCGAGCGGCCGTTCGCCGTCGACTCCCGGGTGCTCGGCGGGGTCGGTGTCGACGAGCCCGACGAGCCGGACTGGATCGAGGAGTGGCGCGCGGCCGACCGGTCGGTGGCACGCCAGCTCGACGGGCTCCTCGCCGCCGAGCCCGAGCTCACGCCCCACGAGGTCGCCGGTGCCGTGGCCCGGGCGCTCCCCGCCGGTGGGCTGCTCGTCGTCGGTGCGTCCAGCCCGATCCGCGACCTCGACCTGATGGTGCCGCGCTACGACGTCGGCGCCCGCCGCAAGGTCGTCGCCAACCGCGGCCTGGCCGGCATCGACGGCACGATCTCCACCGCGGTCGGCGCCGCCCTCGGTCGCCCGCGCAGCACCCGCGCGCTCGCCCTGATGGGCGACGTGACGTTCCTCCACGACGCCGGCGGCCTGGTCGTCGGGCCGGGGGAGGCGGTCCCCGGCCTCACGATCGTGGTCGTCAACGACGACGGCGGGTCGATCTTCGCGATGCTCGAGCAGGGCGCCGACGACTACGCCGAGCAGTACGACCGGCTCTTCGGCACGCCCCACCACGTCGACCTCGCCAGCCTCTGTGCCGCGACCCGCACGCCGCACTGGCGGGTCGACTCGCTCGCCGAGCTCGAGCACGCCCTGGCCTCGCCCGCGGGCGGGATCGAGGTCGTCGAGGCCGTCGTACGCCGTGACAACCGCCGGGACCTCGACGCCCGGATCCGCGCCCTGCGCCCCTGAGGAAGGGCCTGAGGAAGGGCCCGCCGAGCGCCCGCCGACCGGGCGTTTGCGCGACAGCGGGCGACGGGAGACTCCCGCCATGACGGCCATGCCAGCGCAGCCCGGAGTGATCCCCTACGTCGATGCGCACGACGGTCCGCGGCGCCTGATGACGATCGCCCTGACGAGCGGCAACGCGGGGGCGGGCAGGCACGTCCCGGTGGTGGGGGTCGACGGGCGGCGGTACGTCGTCGTCTGGGGCGCGGTGACCTTCGAGGTGCCCGCCGACCGCAACGTCCACGTGAGCGTGCACATCGAGGCGGACTACCTCACCCAGGCGTGCTCGCTGCTGCTGCCGCCGGGTGACCAGCCGGTCTCGTTGCGCTACGAGACCCACTACACGAGCGGTCGCGGGAGCCTCACCCCGCAGACATGAACGACCGCCGCTCCGGCGATCCGGCACCATGTGCGGGTGGACATCGCGCTCTTCCTGGTCGCCCTCGCCGTCGGCGTCCTCGCCGGCGTCCTCGTGGCGCGCCGGCTGGGTGTGCCCTCTCCACTGCTGCTGGTCGTCGCCGGCGCCGCCGCGTCGTTCCTCCCGTTCGTCCCGCAGGTGCACCTCGAGCCCGAGGTCGTGCTGATCGGGCTGTTGCCCCCGCTCCTGTACGCCGCCGCACTGTCCTCGTCCCTGGTCGACTTCAACACCTACCGCCGCCCGATCCTGCTGCTGTCGGTCGGCCTGGTGGTGTTCACGACCGTGGGCGTCGGCTGGCTGGTCCACGCGCTGGTCCCGGACGTGTCCTGGCCGGTCGCGCTGGCGCTCGGTGCGGTCGTGGCTCCCCCGGACGCGGTGGCGGCGACCGCCATCGGGCGCCACATCGGGCTGCCGCGCAAGATCGTGACGATCCTCGAGGGCGAGTCGCTGTTCAACGACGCGACGGCGCTCGTGCTGCTGCGCACCGCTGTCGCCGCGATCGCCGCCACGGCGACGATCCACGCCTGGGAGATCGGCCTCGACTTCGTGCTCGCCGCGGCCGGAGGCGCCGCCGTGGGCCTGGTGGCCTACTGGATCGCCGCCTCGATGCGGCGCCGGATCACCGACCCCTCGGTCGACGTCGCGCTGTCGCTCGTGGTGCCGTTCACCTCCTTCATCCTGGCCGAGGAGATCGACGCCTCCGGCGTGATCGCCGTGGTGGTCGCGGGTCTGCTGCTCGGCCACCGTGCGCCGGTGCTGCAGACCGCGCAGTCGCGGATCGCGGAGCGGATCAACTGGCGCACGATCGCGTTCCTGCTCGAGAACACGGTGTTCGCGCTGATCGGCCTCCAGGCCCAGTGGCTGTGGCAGGACCTCGCCGACAGCGACCTCAGCCCCGCCCGGATCGCCACCGTGTGCCTCTCGACGCTAGTCGCGGTGATCGTGCTGCGTCTCGTCTGGGTCTTCGCCTTCCGCCCGGTGCTGTTCCGCCGCCCGCGCAACCGCGACGCCCAGCACCCCGCCCCTCCGTGGTCGTTCCAGTTCCTGCTCGGCTGGGCGGGCATGCGCGGCGTCGTCACGCTGGCCGCCGCGTTCGTCATCCCCGACGACACCGAGCACCACGAGGTGCTGCTGATGGCCGCGTTCACCGTGGTGGCCGGAACGCTGTTGATCCAGGGGCTCTCCCTGCCGTGGTTCGCCCGCCGGTTGCGCGTCCCCGCGCCCGACCCGCTCGATGACGCACTCGCGCGCGCGACGCTGCTCCAGCAGGCGTCCAAGGCCGCGCTCGACGAGCTCGACACGCTCGAGTACGACGACCGGGTCGGTGTCGTCGACCTGATCCGCCAGCGGCTCGACCAGCGCAACTTCGCCGCGTGGGAGCGGCTCGGCACCCAGGCCGACCAGGAGTCGCCGGCGGCGCTCTACTACCGGATCCGCAGCCGGCTCATCGACGCCGAGCGCGGCCGGATCCTCGAGATCCGCAGCGCGGGTCAGGTGCCCTCCGAGGTGGTCGCCGACGTGCTGGCGATGCTCGACGTCGAGGAGTCGATGCTCGACAGCGCCGAGCAGGAGCGCGACGAGACCGCGGCGTACGCCGCCCGCCGCTGGCAGATCGGTGAGCTGTGCGCCGACCTCGAGCGGTACGCCGCCGTCGACGAGCCGCCGGCGACGTCGTGCCGTGCGTGCGTGGAGGAGGGCACCCAGTGGGTCTCGCTGCGGCGCTGCCTGGAGTGCGGCAACGTGGGCTGCTGCGACTCCTCGCCGCGCCAGCACGCGACCGAGCACTTCCACGAGACCCAGCACCCGGTGATGCAGTCGGCCGAGCCCGGCGAGGACTGGCGCTGGTGCTACGTCCACCACCTCACGGCCTGAGGTCGCGCGGTCACGCCGCCTCGACCCGGTCGGTCCCGGCGATGAAGGCCGCGACCTGGGCGACCACGTCCGGGTCGCGCAGGATGCGCCGGTGGCCGAGCCCCTCGGTGGTGACGAGGCGGGCGTCGGGCAGCGAGGCCGCCAGGGCGCGAGCGTCGTCGTACGACGTCTGCCGGTCGTCCACGTCGTGCACGACCAGCGTCGGGACCGGGTCGGCGTACGCCGCCTGCACGCGGGCGTCGAACTCCGCCACGGAGATCCCGACCAGGCGGTCGACCGCCCGGTCGAACGCGGCGCGGGTGGCTCGCCGAACCCGAGCGCGGCCTGGAACCCGTCGAAGAGACTGGTCGCCTCGACCATCGGGGCGATCAGGGCCAGGCGGCGCGTGCCCAGCCAGCCGAAGCGGAGCGCCAGGTAGGTCGCGATCGTGCCGAGGGAGTGGGCGACGACCGCCTCGGCCGGACCGAACCGGGCGGCGACCGCGTCGAGTGCGCGGCCCAGCTCGACGCCGTGGGTGCGCCCGCGGCCGGCCGGCCCGGGGTCGGAGTCGCCGTGGGAGGGGCCGTCGAAGAGGACCACCCGGTGCCCGGTCGCGACGAGAGGGTCGACGAAGGCCGCGAGCTGGCTGCCACGACCTCCCCAGCCGTGCACGAGGTAGACGACCGGCCCGGTCCCCCAGACATGGCCGTGCACAGCGGCGCCCTGGGCGAGCACCGTGAACGGCTCGCCGCCCGGGGGGAGCGGCGCCGGGGCCATCGGCGGCGGCACCGTGAACCACAGGTCGCAGGCGCGCCGCCCGGTGAGCTCGGGCGCGATCCGGTCGCCGACCCGGAAGGCGGTCCGGAAGGCATGATTCTTAAGACGAACGATCGTGCTTTTCTGCAGCCGTGAGAAGGACATGTCGGGCCTTTCTGGAGGAGGTGGTCAGCGCGCCCGGGCGCGCTCGAGGATCCCCTCGAACGCGGTCCGGGCGTGGTCGGTGGCGTGCTCGTCACCGAGCAGCCGGGCGAAGTGGTGGAAGCCCAGGGTGAGCGCCTGCAGCTCGAAGGCGACCTGGCGCGCGTCGAGGTCGGGGCGGAAGTCGCCCTCGGTCACGGCGGCCTCGACCACGGTCGCGATCGTGTCGAGCCAGTCGCGCTGGTCGGCGACGAGGGCGTCGCGCATCGGTCCCGGCTGGTCGTCGAACTCGACCGAGCCGGTGACGAAGATGCAGCCCCCCGGGAGGGTCTGGCTCTCCCAGGTCAGCCAGCGCTCGAAGAGCTCACGGAGCCGCTTCTCCCCGCGCGGCACGGTGAGGGCAGGCCGCACGGTCGTGTCGACGAACCGGCGCTTGGCGTGGGCGAGCGTCTGGAGCTGGAGCTGCTCCTTGGACTGGAAGTGGGCGAACAGGCCGCTCTTGCTCATGCCGGTCTGCTCGGCGAGCCGCCCGATCGACAGCCCGGTGAAGCCGACCCGCGACGCGACGGCGAGCGCCTCGTCGAGGATCGCGGACTTCGTCTCCTGGCCCTTGCTCACGACCTCAGGATAGAACGGTCGTGCTTTTCATGGAAGGCCCGGCCACGCTCAGGGCCGGACCATCCGGATCTCCCACGCGTCGAGGTCGGCGTACAGCTCCCGCGCGCCGTCGGCGACGAACCCCTGGCGCTCGTAGAACGTGCGCGCACGCAGGTTCGCCTCCAGCACCCACAGCGAGCACGGGCCGGCGGGCCGGACCGCCTCCCAGAGCCGCGGGCCGAGACCGGTGCCCCACCACGCCGCGCGCGTGTAGATCGCGTACAGCTCGTCGGCGGCGACCGGCGTCTCGTCGCGCGACGGCCCGGCCACCGCGAACCCGACGAGCTCCCCGCCCGCCTCGGCCACGACGCGTGGGGGCCCGACCGCGAGCTGCCGCACCCACGCGTCGATCCAGGGCTGCTCGTTGCCGACCCGTGCCTCGAGGAGCGCGCGGTCGACATGCGGACCGTACGCCTCGAGCCAGCACGCCCGCTGCAGCGCTGCGCCCGCGACGGCATCGGTCGCGACCGCTGGGCGCAGGGTGGGCGTCATCCGAGCATCGTATGGAGCGCCAGACCGGCGACGACCGCTGCCGACACCAGGCCGGTGACCAGGTGGGCCCGGTAGCCGGTCGCGACCCGGCCCAGGGCGGCCCCGCCACCGGCGAGCACCAGCTGCCACGACGCGCTGGCCGCGAAGGCGGCGGTCACGAACACCGCGCCCTGCGCGGGCCCCGACGTCAGGTCCTGGTTGCCGAGCACGACGGCCGCGAAGTAGACGACGGTCGTCGGGTTGACCGCGGTCACCCCGAGGAAGAGCAGGTACGCCGTGCGCGCGCGCATCGCCGAGACCTCCCGCACCCGCCCGGTGCGACCGACCGCGTGAGCCGCCGTGAGCGCCGCGATCACCAGGAGCACGATCCCCGACGCGACCTTCAGCGCATGGGCCACGGGGTCGAGCGCGTCCGCCACCGCCGCGCCGGCCACGACGGCGAGCAGGGCGTAGCCGCCGTCGACCGTGGCCACGCCGAGCGCCGCGGCCGCCCCGACCCCGAACGACGTACGCGCCGACAGCGTGACGAGGAACGCCCCGACCGCGCCGATCGGGATCGCGATCGCCCAGCCGGTGACGAGACCGGAGACGACCACCTCGAACACGGGGACGATCGTCCCAGCGGACTACCGTTCAACGCATGCGGATTACCAAGTTCGGCCATGCGTGCGTCCGGATCGAGCACGACGGCACGACGGTCGTGCTGGATCCTGGCGTGTTCACCGACGTGGGCGCCCTCGACGGAGCGGACGCGGTGCTGATCACCCACGAGCACCCCGACCACTACCTGCCGGCGCACCTCCTCGCGAGCGATGCTCCGGTCTTCACGATCGAGGGGGTCGCCGCGAAGGTCCGGGAGGACGCCCCTGCTGTCGCCGAGCGTCTGACGGTCGTGGCGCCGGGGGAGAGCTTCGACGTCGGCGTGCCGGTGCGCGCGGTCGGCGAGCTGCACGCGGTGATCCATCCGGAGTACCCGCGGATCACCAACAGCGGCTACGTCCTCGACCTCGGGGGAACGAAGGTCTACCACCCCGGCGACGCGCTCACCGAGCCCGGCGAGGTGGTCGACGTGCTGTGCTGCCCGGTGTCGGCGCCGTGGATGAAGGCCTCCGAGGCGATCGAGTTCGCCCGCGCCGTCAAGGCGCCGCGCAACCTGGCCATCCACGACCGGGTCTACAGCGAGGCCGGGCTCGGCATCGTCGACACGCACATGAACGCGTTCCTGCCCAAGGACGGGCTGGAGTACGTCCGCCGCGCCGACGGCGAGGACCTGTAGGGCGGCGGCCGTCGGTCGAGCCTCACCGGGGCGAGCGTTGGTGTCTGCCTGGGTGGGTCGGTGTCCTCCCGTGGGCGCCAGTGTTCGTCCTCCGCCATGCGCGTCAAGGCCGCGTCTCGCGCGTCGACTTCGTCGCCGCGCGGGCCGCGGGATCGGTCTCGGGTCGGACTCCAGACGGTGTGGTTGCGGTGGGTGCGTGGCTGCTGGCCCGAGACGAGTTGGCGCCTGTCGGGAGGACGCCGACCTGTGGTCACCCCGGGGCGTCATACGTTCTGGTCGCTGGGACGGCCACCTCGTATGACGTCCCCGGACGGCGCGCCAGACGTCATACGTCCTGGTTGCTGGGGCGGCCACTTCGTATGACGTCCCCGGGCGGCCGCCGACCCAGCGCAGAGGCCAGCCGTCCCTCCGAGATCGACCCCGCGGTCAGCCGGTGGTGAGCGCGTCGCGGACCGGGACGAACTTCGCCTGGGACTCGGCGAGCTCGGCCTCGGGGTCGGAGTCGGCGACGATCCCGCAGCCGGCGAAGAGCCGCACGGTGCTGCCCTCGACGCGCGCCGAGCGCAGGGCGATGCCCCACTCGCCGTCGCCCGAGGCGTCCATCCAACCGACCGGCCCGGCGTAGCGGTCGCGGTCCATGCCCTCGATCTCGGTGATGAGCGCGGTCGCGACGGCCGTGGGCGTCCCGCCCACGGCGGCGGAGGGGTGCAGCGCCTCGGCCAGCTGGAGCGAGGAGACCGTGGCGGCGTCGTGGACGACGCCCGCGACGTCGCTCGCCAGGTGCATGACGTTGGGCAGGTGCAGCACGAACGGCGCCTCGGGGACGTTCATCGACGAGCAGTGCGGCTCGAGGGCGTCGGCGACCGAGCGCACGGCGTACTCGTGCTCCTCGAGGTCCTTCGAGGAGCGGGCCAGGGTGGCCGCCAGCGCGAGGTCGCGCTCGTCGTCGCCGGTGCGTCGGATCGTGCCGGCCAGCACCCGCGAGGTGACCAGGCCGCGCTCGCGGCGCACCAGCATCTCCGGGGTGGCGCCGAACATGCCGTCGACGTGGAACGTCCAGCACATCGGGTAGGTCTCGGCGAGCCGGCCGAGCGGGGCGCGTACGTCGATGGGCCCGTTGGCGGTGGCGATCAGGTCGCGCGCCAGGACCACCTTCTCCAGGTCGCCCGCGCTGATCCGCGCGACGGCGTCGGCGACGACGGACATCCACTGCTCGCCGTTGAGAGCACCGTCGGCGAAGCTCACCTCGGCCGGGGCGGACGCCGGCTCCGCCGGCACGATCGGCTCGTCGGCCGGCTCGCCGACGGTCGTCAGCCAGGCCACGTCGCCGCGGCGACCGACCACGACGCGCGGCACGACCAGGATCGAGTCGCCGGGCTCGTCGGCGAAGGCGAAGGTGCCGAAGGACACCAGGCCGGTGCCCGGCTCGACCACCTCGTCGTGGACGGCGGCGCGGGCGATGAGCTCGCTCCACCACTTGCCGGCATCGGCGAAGCGGGTCGCGCCGTGGGTGCGGACCTCGGCCGCGACGCCCCAGCCCACGAGGCCGTCCCCGCGGCGCAGCCAGGTGACGGGACGCTCGGCCGGCACCAGCGCGAGCAGGCTCTGGGCCTGGTCGAGGTCGAGGGCGACCGTGCGGACGACGAGGGCGTCCGCCGGGACCGGCGACGCCTGGTCGGGCGCGGGGCCGGGCGTGGAGCTGCTCGTCACCCTGCCGAGGGTACTCACGCACCCCGCCGAGACCCGCACCCGCGGCCCCGGTAGCGTCGCCGGACGTGAGCAGCCGCACGTCGTCGACCACGACCACCTGGATCGCGATCCTCCTCGGGGTCGTCGCGCTGGGACTCGTCTCCGCGTTCGCCATCGGGCTCCCCGAGGTGGTGGGGGAGGAGGAGACCGCCGCGCTCTCGCTCCCCGACACCCTGCCCGGCGGGTACGCCGCGGCCGACGACCCGGCCGCGTTCGCCGGCGGTGACTACGCCGACCAGGCCGACGAGATCGCCGGCCAGGAGAGGTCGAACAGCGACTACGGCAACGAGGTGCTGCCCGACGTCCTCGGTCACGCCGCCGCCACCCGCACCTACGTGCTCGACGGCACGAAGGCGGTGTTCGTCCAGGTGTTCGCTGCCGAGGGCGGTGCCTTCGCGCCGAACAGCATCCCGGACCCCGACGCGTCCGGCGGTGCGCCGGCCACCGAGATCACCGCCGTCGGCGACGGGGTCTGCATCCTCAGCTACGGGCAGGGCTCGACCGGCGACGAGCCGGCCGACCCGGTCTTCAGCCAGTGCCAGGTCACCCGGCACGGGCTCACCGCGCAGATCGGCGCGTCCGAGGTGGACGCCACCGACCTGGTCGACACCGCGGACGCCCTGCTCGACGAGCTCTGAGCCCGGCCGGGCCGGGCGAGTCCCCGATCGGGCGCTCAGGACCAGTAGACGACGACCTTGTCGCCCTCGCGCACCTGGCCGTACAGGTGCGCCAGGCCGTCGTAGTCGCGCACGTTGACGCAGCCGTGGGACGCACCGCCGTACCCGACCGTGGCGAAGTCCGAGGAGTAGTGCACGGCCTGGCCGCCGGAGAAGAACATCGAGTACGGCATCGAGGAGCCGTAGAGCCGGGACACGTGGTCGGCGTCCTTGAGGTACACGTGGAAGACGCCCTCGCGGGTGGGGGTGCTCGAAGCGCCGAACCGCACGTCGAGGGTCTGCTGCACAGCGCCGTCGACGACCCAGCGCA
>NZ_JANINT010000171.1 GCF_024509035.1 Nocardioides sp.
CGACGATGCGCCCCATGGCGGTGTCCCAGTCGGTCTCGACCAGCTCGCCGTTCTCGCGCACCAGCGGGCGGGTCAGCCGGTCGGGGGAGTGCGCCCACGGCGTACTGCCGTAGAGGCCCTTGGGGCCGAGCCGGCCGTGGTTGACCCGGTCGGTCGCGCGGCCGCGGACGCCGACCATCCGCCCGTCCTTGACCGCGATGTCGCAGCCGCAGCCGTTGCTGCACAGCAGGCACGCCGAGGACACCCACCGGTCGACCTGGCCCTCGGTCAGCCCGTCCTCGAGGTGGAGGTCGACGCGGGTGGGCCAGGCCGTGCCTCGGGGGTGAGGGGTGCGCTCACCCCAGACGTCGTGCGTGCGGTCGGTCTCGCTCGTCGGAGAGGTCACGTAGGCCCGGTGCCCCGCCGGCGACGATTCATGCGGTGGCGCACACATCTCGGCTCGGTCGGGGACCATCCGTCCCGGGGTCTCAGGCGGGGTGTGCCTCGTGGGCGTGCTGGGCGCGGGCGACGTGCATCCGCGCGTGGGCGATCGCCTCGGGGGTGGTGGCGAACGAGTGGGCGTCGTGGGCGAGCCGATCGTGGACGCCCAGCTCGCGCAGCACCCGCTCGTGACGCGGCTGCAGGCCCGAGAGCAGCACGCTGATGCCGCGGCCCTCGAGCCGGGCGACGGTGTCGGCGAGCACCGAGGCGCCGGTGGCGTCGATCGTCGAGACCCGCGACATCCGCAGCACGACCACACGCACGTCGCTGACCGCGGACAGCTCGAGCAGGAAGTCGTGGGCGGCCGCGAAGAACAGCGGCCCCTCCATCCGGTAGGCCACGATGTGCTGGTCGAGCAGGCTGCGCTCCTCGTCCTCGTGCCGCGTGTCGTCTACCCCGTCCTCGAGCGGCACCTCGTCGAGCCGGGCGGCCAGCGCGGTCTGGCGCAGCGCGAAGAAGCCGGCGACCACGAGCCCGACGATCACCGCGGTGACCAGGTCGACCGCGACGGTCGCGACGGCCGTGACGGCGAGCACGGCGGCGTCGCCCCGCGTGGCGCGCATCAGCGCGGCGACGCTCGAGACGCGCACCATCTGCACCGCGGTGGCGACGAGCACGCCGGCCAGCGCGGCCAGCGGGATCTCGCCGACCCAGCGCGCCGCGGCCAGCACGACCACGAGCAGCACGACGCTGTGGCTGAGCGCGGCCAGCCGCGAGGTCGCCCCGGAGCGGACGTTGACGGCGGTGCGGGCGATCGCCGCGGTGGCGGGGATGCCGCCGAACAGCGGGGCCGCGAGGTTGGCCAGGCCCTGGCCGACCAGCTCGCGGTCGGGGTGGTGGCGCCGTCCGACGCTCATCGCGTCGGCGACCGTCGCGGACAGCAGGCTCTCGAGCGCCGCGAGCGCGGCCACGGCGACCGCAGGCAGCACGAGCCCGCCGAGGTCGCCCACGGGCACGGTCGGGACGTGCGGCATCGGCAGGCCCGAGGGGATGTCGCCGATCGGGGCCGCGCCCAGGCCGGCGGCGGAGTTGGCGATCGTGGCGACGACCACCGCGATCAGCGACCACGGCAGTCCGGGCCGCAGTCGCGCCATGAGCAGCACGCCCGCGGTGACGGCCGCGGCGATGCCGACCGGCGCCCAGGCCGGGTGGTCGGCCCACGCGGCGATCGCGTGGGCGGCCTGGGCGAGCACCTTCTCGCCCTCGGGGCGTACGCCGAGCGCGGCCGGCAGCTGCTGCAACGCGATGATGGCGGCGATGCCGAGGGTGAAGCCCTCGACCACCGGCACCGGCACGTAGCGGATGAACCGGCCGGCGCCGACGTACCCCAGCGCCAGCAGGACGACGCCCGCCATCAGACCCACGACGAGCACGCCGTCGGCGCCGTGGCTGGCGACGATCGGCACGAGCACGACGGTCATCGCGCCGGTGGGTCCGCTGACCTGCACCCGGCTGCCGCCGAAGACCGCCGCCACGGCGCCGGCCACGATCGCGGTCACCAGTCCGGCGCCGGCGCCCAGGCCCGAGCTCGCGCCGAAGCCGAGCGCCAGCGGTAGCGCGACCAGGCCGACCATGAGGCCGGCGGTCAGGTCGGCGCCGACGTGGAACGGGCGCCAGTCGGTGGCGTGGGGGAGGAGCTCGCGGACCCGAGAGGAGGTGGCGCTCACGAGGGCGTGCTGGCGAGCTCGGTGCCGAGCTCGCCCTGGACCGCGATGAGGCCGGAGAGGATGGTGCGGGCGGCCAGCAGGAGGTCGCGGACCTCGGGCACGCTCACCGAGTAGACGACCTCGCTGCCGGTGCGGTGCGAGACGACCATCGACGTACGCCGTAGCACCGCGAGCTGCTGGGAGAGGTTGCTCGGCTCGATCTCGATCTTCTCGAGCAGCTCGTGGACCGCGTGGTCGCGCTCGGAGAGCAGCTCGAGGATGCGGATACGTGCTGGGTGTCCCAAAGTCTTGAAGAGCTCGGCCTTGGCCTGGTACAGCGGAACACCCATGGGTGTCGTCTCCCTCCCTGGAGTCGTATCACCTGAGATTTACACAACATGCAAACTTCTTCAAGTCGTGTACTGTCCAGCATCATCCGTCAGAGCTGCCGGGATGCGAGAGCATGAGTCGAGTCGAGGACAAACGGAGGACTGTGGTGGACGTGCAGATGGACCTGGACGACGTGTTCGATGGAGCAGGCCTGAAGAACACGGCGGTGCGCGAGTACGTCCGCCACTGGGCCGCGCACACCGGCGCCGCGCGGGTCGAGGTCGTCGACGCCGAGGACGACGCCCGCCTGGTGCAGGAGGCACTCGACGCGGGCGAGCTGCTGCCGGTCGGCGAGGGCTGCTACTACTCGCGCAGCTTCCACAAGGACACCGCGCGCTCCGAGGAGCGCACGATCGTCGCGACCAGCAACCCCGAGGACAAGGGCACCTACAACAACTGGCGGCCGTCCTCGGAGATGAAGCCGCTGCTCGAGGGCCTGATGCGCGGCGCCTCGGCCGGCAAGACCATGTACGTCGTGCCCTACCTGATGGCACCTCCCGGCTCGCCGATGGAGCGGTACGCCGCCGGCGTCGAGCTCACCGACAGCCGCACGGTCGCGCTGCACATGATCCGGATGGCGCGGGTCGGCGTCCACCACATCAACGACCTCCACGACCCCGAGAGCTTCGTGCGCGCCGTGCACGTCACCGGCGACCTCGAGACCCTCGGCCAGGGCACGCCCGCCGACCAGCGCTACTTCGTCACCGTGGCCGACGAGCGGACCATCCTGCACTTCGGCTCGTCGTACGGCGGCAACGCGCTGCTCGGCAAGATCGCCCACGGCCTGCGCCAGGCGGCGTACGACGGCTGGGCGTCCGGTGAGTTCCTCGCCGAGCAGTTCATGCTGCTCGGCATCGTCGACACCGAGACCGGCAAGCGCTACCACGTGGCCGGCGGCTTCCCGAGCGCGTCGGGCAAGACCAACCTCGCGATGACGCTGGCGCCCGAGGGGCTCGGCGACCGCTTCCGCGTGGAGTTCTACGGCGACGACATCACCTGGCTGTGGATCGACCCCGAGGACGGCCGGCTCTACGGCATGAACCCCGAGTACGGCGTGTTCGGCGTCGCCAAGGACACCAACGAGATCACGAACCCGACCGCGCTGGAGTCCGTGCAGCCCGGCACCGGCGCGATCTTCACCAACGTCGCCTACAACGCCAAGACCCACGAGGTGTGGTGGGAGGGCCGCACGCCCCAGCCGCCGGCCGACCTCGACGGGTGGCTGGACTGGAAGGGCCTGCCGATCGCCGAGCGCACCCCCGAGCAGGCCGACGACCCCTGGGCCCACCCCAACAGCCGCTTCACGACCACGCTGGCCAACGTGCCCAACGTCGCCGAGGACTTCGAGGAGCCGCGGGGCGTGCCGATCGACGCGATCATCTTCGGCGGCCGCACCCGCGACCGCGAGCCGCTGATCCGCGCGATCACCGACCTCGCCGAGGGCGTCTACGACGGGCTCACGCTCGGCGCCGAGGCGACCTTCGCCGCCGACGGCGTCGACGGGCAGCTGCGCTACGACCCGATGTCGATGCGGCCGTTCATGTCCTACCCGGAGGCCAAGTACGCCGCCCACTGGCTCGACGTCATCGGGCGGGCGAAGGTGCAGCCGATCTTCGCGCACGTCAACTGGTTCCAGCGCGACGCCGAGGACGGCCACTTCCTGTGGCCCGGCTACCGCGAGAACCTGCGCGCGCTGCTGTGGCTGGCCCACCTGCAGGAGGGCTCGGTCACCGGCGTACCCACCGCCGTCGGCATCCTGCCCACCGAGGAGGAGCTGCACCTCACCGGCGTCTCGGTGCCGCCCGAGGACATCGAGCGGATCCTCTCGATCGACGTCGACCGGTGGCGCCAGGAGATGGGCTTCCGCGAGGAGCACCTGAAGCAGTTCGACGGCCTGCCCGAGGAGATCTGGGAGGCGCACCGCCGGGTCGCGCGCGACCTCGGCTGCTGAGGGTCCGCTGAGGGGCTGCTGACACCCGGGCTTCGTCCGGGGATGGTTCCGGCTGCGCCGGCCGTCGCCTACCGGACGCCCTCGCGACGCACCAGACGCATCTGTCCTGGGACGGCCCCTGAGGCGACAGATGCGTCAGGTGCGTGCGCCGAGCGAGATCACGACTGGCGCGCCTAGGCGACCGGGTCGTCCGGCGGCCACGAGGCGGCGAAGGCTCGGGTCCGCCAGCCCTCGGGGCGCAGCTCGATGACGTCGGCCCAGGAAGCGGCCGCGGTG
>NZ_JANINT010000172.1 GCF_024509035.1 Nocardioides sp.
GGCCGAGCACCGCCGCCTGCTGGCCGCGGAGGGCCGGTTCTTCGACGTCGACACCAACTCCCCCTCGTTGGAGGGAACGGCGACGGTGCGCGGTGAGCTGGACCTGGCCGACGCCCTCGACCTCGACCACGCCGTGACCACCGGCGCCCAGCAGCTCGCCGACCTCGGCTGCGACCAGCCCCTCGACGTGCGCCGTGCGATGGCCGCCGGGGCCCTGGCCCGCGGCGACCTCATGCTGACACCAGAGCAGGCCGAGACAGAGCGGCCGGTCAAGAGGCGTCAGCTCGTGATCTACACGCACCTGTCCGAGAGCGCGCTGGCCGGCGTGGAGAACACCCGCTCCCACGTCCTGGTGGCGCAGGTCGCCGACTGGTGCGCCACCGCCACCGGACCGGTCGTCATCCGGCCCGTGGTCGACCTCGGCGAGCACATCGAGGTCCCCGGCTACACGCCCTCACCACGGCAAGGTGAACAAGTGCTCCTGACGCATCCGACGTGCGTGTTCCCGGGTTGTTCCCGTCCGTCGCGGGGCTGCGACCTCGACCACGTCATCGCCTGGGCCGACGGCGGCCCGACCTGCTCGTGCAACCTCGTCCCGGAGTGCAGGTTCCATCATCGCTTGAAGACCCGCGGCGGCTGGACCCTCCTGCGCGTCGGGCACCGGCTCCTGGTGTGGACCAGCCCCCACGGCCGGACCTACACCCGACATACCTGACCGCCCGACCCCGCCGGCCACGGCCGGCGGGGCCATTCGCATGCGCCGGCACCCGTGGATCGAGCAGCGAGGGCCCCAGGGCCCGAGCGCCCGACGAACGGCGTCGTCGTCGTCAGTGCTCGCGGTCGGCGACCAGCACGGGGCACTCTGCGTGGTGCAGCACCGCGCGGGTGACCGGGCCGAGGTGCGGGGCGAGCGGACGGGTCGTGGGGCGCCGGCTCAGCACGAGCAGCGAGGAGCGCTGCGTGGCCCGCACGAGCGCGTCGACCGGGCGCGCCCAGTGCACGTCGCAGGTCACCAGGTCGCCCTCGATCACCATGCCCGACAGGGCGGTGTCGAGCTCGCGGTAGGCGTCCTCGAGCCACTGCTTCATCGGATAGCCGACGAACGCCACACCCTGGTACGGCTCGGCGATCCAGGCGGCGTGCAGCACGACGAGCGGCCGGCCGGTGGCGCGCGCCAGCTCGAGCGCCGCGGGCGCCTCGTGCTTGACGTCGAGGGGCTCGTCGATGCCCAGGGTGATCGGCAGGCCGGCACCTCCGGACGACGTCCACGTCCGGGGGACGACGAGCACGGGCACGTGCGCGTGGGCGGCGACGTTCGTCGACACCGAGCGGGTCACCAGGCGGCCCACCGGGCCGATCTCGCGCGCCTCGAGCACGATGAGGCGGGTCGCGGTGCCGCGCTCGACGATCGTGCGGGCGACATGACCCTCGACGATCTCGGAGGTGATCGGGACCTGCCCCTCGACCAGGGGCTCCAACCGCTCCACGGCCTCGGTCAGGACGTGCTGGCCCACCTGGGCGTGTGCGCGGCCCAGAGCGAGCTCGTGCTCGTCGCGCGTCGGCACGGTGACGACCTGCGTGTGCGCGACGTGCAGCAGCTCGATGCCGACGCCGAGTCGGCGTGCGTCGGCAGCGGCCACCTCCAGCGCGCCGTCGCCGATGCCGTCCGGGCCCACGGCCACGAGGACACCGATCTCGGTCACGTCCATGACTGTCTCCTCCACCCGCGTCACGGGGCCGCGGCCCCGGTCCTCAGAACCTCTGCCCCCACCATGCTCTGCGGGCCGGGCAGCCGTCAGAGACGTAGGTCCTCCGCCCGGAGGTCGTGGTACCTGGGGCCCGGCTGGCGCGATCGGGTTTACTCGGGACTACCCCCCGGATGACAGCGCGGAGGGCCGATCGGAGGAGGAGTCATGGACAAGGCAGCCCGCGGACAGCTGGTGGACCTCCCCGCCGACGAGTGCTGGCAGCTGCTCACGACCACACCCGTGGGGCGGATCGCGTGGAGCACCTCGACCGGCCCGGTCGTCGTGCCCGTCAACTTCGCCGTCGACGGACACACGATCAAGATCCGCACCGCGGCCTACTCCGCGATGGTGCAGAAGGCGGACGTCGAACGGGTCGCCTTCCAGGTGGACCGCATCGACGAGGCGACGCACACCGGTTGGAGCGTGCTGGCCCGGGGCCGCGCCGAGGTGCGGTACGGCGAGCCCGAGGACGAGTCCGGGCCCGAGCCGTGGCCGCGGGGACCGCGGTCGGCCACCGTGGTCATCGACGTCGACGAGATCACCGGGCGCTGGCTCAACCCCGGCGAGCGCTGACCTCGACGTCGCCCTCGACGTCGTCCACGGCCTCACCGTCGACGCCGTCCTCGACCTCGTCGACGCGGTCCTCGATCCGGCGCCTGAGCACGCGCTGCCACAGCCCGAGGACGAGTCCCGGCGCCAGGCTGAGCGCGAGCACCAGCCCTGCGTCGGCAGCCGGCACGGTGTCGGTGCGCAGCAGGTCGCGCAGCGGCAGCCAGACGACCGCCAGCACCTGGAGAGCAGCGGCGATCAGCACCGCCGCCTCGAGCCCGCGGGACCGCCAGGCGAAGCCGCCCCGAGGTGCGCGCAGCGACAGCGCCACCCCGAGCTGCGCGAGGCCGAGCGTCAGGAACACCCAGGTCTGGCGGTGGCTCTCGGGGGCAAGGAGGCCGGCCGCGAGCGCGACCGCGGCGATGAGTGAGCCCGCCACCAGGATCTGGCGCAGCAGCCCCTGGCCGAGCACCGACTGCTCCGGCGAGGGCGAGGGGCGCTTCATGTCCGCGGGGTCGGCCGGTTCGCCGCCGAAGGCGACCCCGGGGAGCCCGTGGGTGATCATGTTGATCCAGAGGATCTGCCCCGGCCCGAGCGGGATCGGGATGCCGAGGAACGGGCCGGCGACGAGCACCATCACCTCGGCGAACCCGCCGGAGAGGCCGTAGCGCAGGAACTTGCGGATGTTGCCGTAGATGCGCCGGCCCTCACCGACCGCGACGACGACCGTGCGCAGGTCGTCGTCGGCCAGCACGAGGTCCGCCGCCTGGCGGGCGACCTCGGTGCCGCGGTCGCCCATCGCGATCCCGATGTCGGCCCGTCGCAGCGCGGGCGCGTCGTTGACGCCGTCGCCGGTCATCGCGACGACGTCGCCACGGCGCTGCCAGGCGTCGACGATGTCGACCTTGTGCTCGGGACGCACCCGCGCGTACACCCCGATCCGGTCGACCCGGTCGGCCCAGTCGGCACGGTCGCCCCGGCCGACCTCGTCGCCCTCGGCGAGCTCGGGCCCCTCACGGGTGAGCGTCAGCTCGTCGGCGATCGCGCGCGCTGTCGCCGGGTGGTCGCCGGTGATCATCACGGTGCGGATGCCGGCGTCGCGGCAGGCCCGCACGACCTCCTCGGCGGTGGTGCGCGGCGGGTCCGCCAGCGCGGCCAGCCCGCGCAGCACGAGGCCGGCGTCGGGGTCGTCGGGCCGCTCGGAGGAGCGGTGGTCGGCGACCGCCAGCACGCGGTAGCCGCGCTCGGCCAGCCCGGTGGCCGCCAGCTCGGCGGCTGCCGCGACCTCCCGGTCGGCGAGCAGGCCGATCACCGCCTCGGGCGCGCCCTTGCAGACGACCAGCCAGCCGCCCTCGTGGCCGGTGGCCCGGTGGATCGTGGTCATCCGCTTGGTCTCGCTGTCGAACGGCGACTCGTCGACACGCTCCCAGGTGGCGGCGGACTCCAGGGCCGCGGGGTCGTGCTTGGCGACGGCGATCAGCAGCGCGGCCTCCATCGGGTCGCCCACGACCGACCACTCCGCGCCGATGGGGACGTCGGTCCCCTCGGGCCCCTCGGGCAGGTCGCTCGGCGTACCGAGGTGCGCGTCGTTGCAGAGCACCAGGTCGCGGGCCAGGTCGTCGAGGTCGGCCGGTACGGCGTCCGGGTGCTGGGCCACCAGCTCGCCGTCCACGCCGTACCCGTGCCCGGTCACCCGCCACGTCCCGCGCGGCGACCACAGCTCCTGGACCACCATGCGCCCCTCGGTCAGGGTGCCGGTCTTGTCCGAGGCGAGCACGGTGACCGAGCCCAGCGTCTCGACGGCGGGCAGCCGTCGCACCAGTGCCGAGCGGCGCGCCATCCGGTAGGCGCCGAGCGCGAGCGCGATCGTGACCACCGCGGGGAGCGACTCCGGGATCGCGGCGACCGCCAGGCTGACCGAGAGGATCACCATGTCGCTGAGGGGTTCGCCGCGCAGCAGGCCGAGCACCAGCACGAGCGCGGCGACCGCCACGGTCAGCACCACCAGCTGGCGCGAGAGCCGTGCCAGCCGGAGCTGCAACGGCGTGGGCCGCACCCCCGCGGCGGCGATCTGGGCTGCGATGCCGCCCAGCCCGCTGTCCGCGCCGGTGCGCGAGACCACGGCGAAGCCGCGTCCTCGCGTGAGCACCGTCCCGGCGAGCACGTCCTCCCCCGGCCCCCGGATGACGGGGACCGACTCACCGGTCATCGCCGACTCGTCGACCTGCAGACCGGCGGCCTCGACCAGCTCACCGTCCGCCGGGACGATGTCACCGGCCTCGAGGCGCACCACGTCGCCGACGACGACGTCCGGCGACGGCACGCGGACCAGCTCACCGTCGCGGAGCACCGTCGCCCAGGGCGCGGCCATCCGGTCCAGCGCGGCCAGGGCGTTGGCGGCCCGGACCTCCTGCACCACCCCGATCGTCGTGTTGAGCACGACCACCGCGGCGATGATCGAGGCGTCCGCGACGTCGCCGAGGGCGACGATCACCACGAAGGCGCCGAGCAGCAGCAGGATCATCGGGTCGCGCAGCTGGTCGTAGACCCGCCCGACCAACCGTCGCTGGCGGCCGCGCGGCGGCAGGTTCGGTCCCTGCTCGCGCAACCGCGCGCCGGCCTCGGCGGCGGACAACCCAGGAGCGCCCGCCGGCCCGTTCACGCCCGGATCGCCCCCGCCTGCTCGAGCACCAGGCCGGGGATCGGCCCGATCGCGTCCGGAGGCACCACCCGCACGGGACAGTGCGCCGAGCGGAGCACGGCCCGCGCGGTGCCGCCCAGGTGGGTGGCGGCGGGTACGCCGTGCGCGCGCCGGACCAGCACGACCACGTCGGCCTCGGCCGATCCCTCGACCAGCGCGAAGCTGGGGTGGTCGTGGACCACGCGGATCTCGACCTCGACGTCGGGGAAGCCGGCCCGCCAGTCCTTGAGGAGCGCCTCCATCTCGTCGATCGACTGACGCCGCCAGTCCTCGGCACCCACCCGGGTCTCGATGATGTCGTCGTAGCCGCTCGGCAGCTTCCAGGCGTGCAGGACGACGAGCTTCGCGCCACGCTCGGCGGCCAGCCCGATGGCGTCGCCGAGCAGGGCGGTCGAGTGCGAGGGCGACTTCACGCCCACCAGCACCACGCCGCGCTGGGGCTCCGGCGTCCAGTCGGCCGGGACGAGCACCATCGGCACGCTGCTGCGGGCGGCGACGCCTGCGGCGGTGTCACCCCGCAGCAGTCGCTCGAGCAGCGGTCGGTTGTCGCGGCCCACCACGACCACCTGGGCGTGCTCGGCGGCGTTCGCCAGCTGCACCGGGCGGGTGCCGTGGTGCAGCCACCCCTCGACCTCGACGTCGGGGGCGATCCGGCGGACCTGCTCCTCGGCGTGGCGCAGGACGCTCGCCCCGGTCTCGGTGAGCTCCGAGGGCGTCAGCGGCATCATCGGCGAGATCGGGACGTAGTCGGGCACGACGTGCACGAGCTTGACGGAGGCACCGGTGCGCCGAGCCTCCTCGACCCCGTAACGCAGAGCGCCTGCGTTCGCGTCGGACCCGTCGACACCGATGACCACGGGACGTGGCTGAGTGGTCATGACCTGACCTCCTGTTGTCGAGCCTGTTCTCCGGCCTTGTCTCCATGGTCGACCCGAGCCGCACCCGAGAGCAGGGCCGACCGCCCGCCGCGCCCGGGCCCTTCGACCCTCAGCCGGTCCCCGGGGGTCCCCGGGCGACGGCGCTGCTCAGCTGCTCGTCACGGGGACCGGGTCGACGACGACCACGGGGCACGCCGACTCCCGCAGCACCGCGCGCACCACCGAGCCCAGGTGCGGACCCCACGGCATCGAGGACCGGTGCCGGCCGAGGACCAGGACGCCGGCCGTCGCGGACTCCGCGACCAGCAGGTCGGCGGGCCGACCGCGCAGCGACACGAGCTCGGAGGGTACGTCGGGGAGCTCGGCCAGCAGGGGCGCGAGGGCCTTCTCGAGCAGCTCGCGGACCCGTACGTCGTAGCTGACCGCCGCCGCCCCGGCGGAGATCACGTCGTCATAGCTGTCGGCGTAGTGCCAGGCGTGCACGAACCGGACCCGGCCGCCGCGCCGCCCGGCCTCCTCGAGCGCGGTGCGCACCACCTCGGCGGAGACGGCCACGTCACCGAGCCCGGCCACGACCAGACGGTCACGCTCGGGATCGGGCGACCAGCCGGCCGGCACCGCGACGACCGGGACGTCGGCGTGGGCCGCGACGGCGTTGGTGACCGAGAGGGTCGGGATCCGTCCCGGTCGGCCCATCCGCTGCCGTTGGAGCACCACCAGCGAGGCGTGCCGGCTGGTGCCGGTGATCGCGGGCACCACGGGGCCGGCGTGCAGCTCGGTGCTGACGGGCAGCTCGCCGAGCTCGTGCTCGAGCCGGCGCGCGACCTCCTCCAGGAGCTCGCTGCCGCGGTCGCGCAGCGCGTCGCCCTCGATCACCATCATCGAGGGCTCGATGCCCACGGCGCCGACGGCGACGCCCGGGACGACGTGCAGCAGGTGCACCCCGACCCCGCGGCGCTCCGCCGCCGCGACGGCGTACGCGAGAGCACCCTCCACGTCCTCGTCCCCGACTCCGAGCAGGATCTTGGCCGGCTTGGTCTCGAGCATGTCGACTCCTTCGTCACGCGTCGACGAGGCGCGGTGGTCGCACCTACCCGGCGAGACTCCACGACCTCCTCGATGCCTCTCCTGCCAATCTCCGCGCACCCGGAGCAGGGCAACAGGGGCCTTGGGCCTGTCTCTCCTCCGAGGGACCTAGGGCCCGAGGCGGGTGGTCCGTCGGCCCGTGCGATCCCCCAGACCCGGATGGACATTGGCAGGTGACGCACGGCACCGTTGGGCAGGAGGCACCACGATGAGCAGCCAGGCACAGCCGGACCCGCCCCCGTCGGACCAAGCACAGGCCCCGGCCCTCAGGGCGCTCGTCGTCTACGAGTCGATGTTCGGCTCGACCCAGGACGTCGCAGCCGCGGTGGCCGACGGCCTGCGCGCCGAGGGTCTGGTCACCCAGCTCGTCGACGTACGGCACGCGCCCGCGCCCCGAGACGCGCAGTTCGACCTCCTGGTCGTCGGTGCACCGACCCACGCGTTCTCCCTGAGCCGGCCCTCGACCCGTCAGGACGCGGTCAGGCAGGGCGCAGCCCCCGAGCTCGCGAGCACGGGCGTGCGGGAGTGGATCGGCGAGATGGGCTCACGCGAGGAGTCGCGGGGTCGCGCGGCGGCGGCGTTCGACACCCGGGTCACCAAGGTCCGCAGCCTGCCCAAGGCGGCCTCGACGCGCGCCTCGCACCTGCTCGCCCGCCGGGGCTACCACCTCGTGTCGCGCCCCACGCCGTTCCTCGTCCACGACGTGAAGGGACCCCTGGTCGCCGGTGAGCTCGAGCACGCCGTCACCTGGGCGCGCGAGGTCGCCGTCGCCGCCCGCCGGTGGCACGCCGAGAACCGCACAGCAGCCGGCTGAGCAGCGGAGCAGGCACGCCGGACGCGGTCAGGAGGGGACCCACCACTCGACGGTGGTGCCCTCGCCGGGGCGCGAGGTGATCGTGCAGTGCCCACCGCGCCGCTCGGCGCGCTGCCGCATGTTCGACAGTCCGCTCTGGGGCACGTCGTCGGGCATCCCGCGCCCGTCGTCGGCGACGGTCAGCCGGATGCCCTCGACGACGGCGAGCTCGACGGTGACCTTCTTGGCCTGGGCGTGCCGCGCGGCGTTGGAGAGCGCCTCGGTGAGGACGGCGAGCACGTCGGGCGCGACGTCGGCGCCGACGCGCGTGCGGACCGGCCCCTCGAACCGCAGCGCGGGCCGGAACTTCAGCGTGCCGGCCGCCCGGTCGACCATCCGCGTGACCTCGGCCTGGATGTCGGAGGCGTTGTCGCCCGACCCGAGCGCGAAGATCGTGCGGCGGATGTCGCGGATCGTGGCGTCGAGGTCGTCGACCGCCGCGTCGAGCTTCTCGGCGATGTCGGGCCGGTCGGCGACCCGCGCCGTGCTCTGGAGGCCGAGCCCGACCGCGAACAGGCGCTGGATGACCAGGTCGTGCAGGTCGCGCCCGATCCGGTCGCGGTCCTCGAAGAGCGCCAGTCGCTGCCGGTCCTCACGGGCCCGCCCCACCTCGATCGCGAGCGCTGCCTGCTCGGCGAAGCGGGCCGGCAGCGAGGGGTCGACGGCGTGGAAGGCCATCAGGTGCTCCGGCTCCCAAGCCAGGGCCAGGGCACCCTCGACCCCCGCGGACCCGCGCAGCGGCACGATGATCGTCGGACCCATCGGTGACCAGCCGAGCGCGCGGGGGACGTTGATCGCGCGCGGGTCGTCGGAGAGGTCCTCGACGGAGACCGGGGCCCCCGTGCGCACCACGCTGCTGGTCAGCGACGACTCCAGGTCGATGGTGTCCATCACCGCCGGGTCGGCGGCCTCGCCGGACACGACGCGCAGTCGCAGCGCGGCCGCGTCGGAGCCAGCGACGATCCAGGCCACGTCGGCGGCGGCCAGCTCGCGAGCGTGGTCGGCGACGATCTGCAGCGCCTCGTCCTGGCCTCCCGGGCCGGCCAGCAGCGCCGTGATCTCCGCGGTCGCGGCGAGCCACCGCTCGCGCCGGGCGGCCTCCTCGTGGAGTCGCGCGTTCTCGATCGCCACACCGGCCGCAGCAGCCAGCCCGACGACGATCGCCTCGTCCTGCTCGGTGAAGTCACCGCCGCCGACCTTCTCGGTGAGGTAGAGGTTGCCGAAGACCTTGTCGCGGATCCGCACCGGCACACCCAGGAAGGACCGCATCGGGGGGTGGTTGGGCGGGAAGCCGTAGGACTCCGGGTGCTCGGCGATGTCGTGCAGCCGCAGCGGGGCGGGCTGGTCGATGATCAGCCCGAGCAGCCCGTGCCCGGTTGGCAGGTCGCCGATCGCGCGGTGCTGGTCGGGGCTCACCCCGTGGGTGACGAAGGTCTGCAGCCGGTGGTCGTTGCCGGCGCCCAGCACCCCGAGCGCGGCGTACTGGGCGTCGGCCAGGTCGCTGGCGATCTCGACGATGCGGCTCAGCAGGTCGTCGAGCGAGAGGTCGGCCGCCATCGTGACCACGGCGTCGAGCAGCAGCCGCCAGCGGGCGCGGTCGTCGAGGACCCCGTGCACCCGCACGAGCACCTCACGGAGCAGCTCGTCGAAGCCGGTCCCAGCCAGCTCCGACCCGATTCGTACAGCGGTGGCGTCCGGCTCAGCATGCCGCGGCGTCTCCATGATGGCCCCCTACTCAACTCCGGCCAGGGCAGACGCTACCAAGTCGGTGGGTCGCCGGGACCAAGGTCCCGCAAGACCGGGTCGCAACGTCCTGGGAGGCGCTCGCCCCGAGGAGCAGCGTGGGGGGATCCACCCGCGGCGAGCCCGCACCGACCACTGCAGACGGAGGACCAGATGACGACACGACAAGAGTCCGAAGGCCGGCTTGCGACGTTGTTGTCCTACGACTGCTGGAGCCTCCTCGAGACCGCGCACATCGCCCGCCTGGGGTGGCTCGGTCCGGACGGCGTGGCGATCGTCCCGGTCAACTACACGGTGGTCGCCGGAGCGGTGTGGTTCCGCACGACCGCCGACTCCACGTTGGCCCGCCAGTGCCGCGACCAGCGCGTCGTGGTCGAGGTGGACCAGATCGACCCGACCACCCGCGCGGGGTGGAGCGTGGTCGTGGTCGGCACGGCCGAGCTCGTCGAGGCCCAGGACGTCCCGGACATGCTCATCGGGCTCGAGGTCTGGCCGACCGGCAGCCGCACGCTGTTCGTACGCGTCGACGTGCACGAGGTCACCGGACGCCGGCTCTACGGCGTCAACGGGGACTGAACGCTGGACCCTGGGAAGCCCTGGAGGAGCCGGAAGGACCCGGGACCGGGAGCCGACAGGCTCCCGGTCCCCATGACCCCCGGTCTCGTGGTCCTCTGCCGAGGACGTCTCGGCTCAGACGCCGAGGTGCTTGGTCGCGAAGATCGCGGCCTGGGTGCGGCTCTCGAGGCCCAGCTTGGCGAGCATCGAGGACACGTAGTTCTTCACGGTCTTCTCCGCCAGGCACAGGTGTGCGGCGATCTGCCGGTTCGTCATGCCCTGGCCGATCAGCTCGAGGATCCGCTGCTCCTGAGCGGTGAGCTGCTCGATGGAGGGGTCCATCCGCGGGCCTGCGCGCAGTCGGTCGAGCACGTGCGCCGTGACCGCGGGGTCGAGCATCGACTGTCCTGCGGCGACCCGACGGACCGTCTCGACGAAGTCGGTGCCCTTGACCTGCTTGAGGATGTAGCCGGCCGCGCCGGCCATGATCGCGGAGAACAGCGCCTCGTCGTCGTCGTACGACGTCAGGATCAGCGCGGCGATGCCCGGGTCCACCGAGCGGACGTCACGACAGACGTCGATGCCCGAGCCGTCGGGCAGCCGGCCGTCGAGAATGGCGACGTCGGGCCGGAGCGCGGGAATGCGGCGGGCGGCCTCGACGGCCAGGCCGGACTCACCGATGACGACGATGTCGCCCTCGCTCTCCAGCAGCTCCCGGATCCCGCGGCGCACCAACTCATGGTCGTCGAGCAGGTAGACCGTGATCTTCCCGCTCGGACGCTCTGCCTCCTCCATGCTCATCAACCTAGGTGGCCGAGCTCCGCTTGTTGCCTGTCGATCGCCCCCGGTTAGCGGGACCTTCGTCCCTGGGTCCGCGGCCCCTGGCACCGGAGGCTGGAGCCAGGAACCGACGACGATGTCGGCCGCTGCCGAAGGAGGGCGAGCACCATGTTGGTGCAGGACCTGATGACCCCCGAGCCGATGACGGTGCGTCCCTCGACCACGATCAAGGACGCGCTCTCGCGGCTCGCCCAGCACGGCATCACCTGCATGCCGGTCGTGGACGGGAACAACCGTCTGCAGGGCGTCGTCAGCGAGGCCGACCTGATCCGCGACGTCCTCGCCCCCGACCCCCGAGCCCAGGAGCGCCCGGTCTCGCTGGAGCCCGTGTTCCCGCCGCGCACCGTCGAGGAGGTCTACACCCGGCACCCGGTCGCCGTGCGAGCACACGACGACCTGGCCCGCGCGGTGGACGTGATGACCTCGACGGCCGTCAAGAGCCTGCCGGTCATCGACGACGACGGCCACCTGGTCGGTGTCGTGAGCCGGAGCGACGTCGTGCAGGTGCTGGCACGAGCCGACGACAAGATCGCCGCCGACGTCGACGAGCTGCTGGCCTCGCTGGGCCACGCCGACTGGCTGGTCGAGGTCTCGGAGGGCATCGTGAACGTCTCCGGACCCTCCGGCGCCCCCGAGCGCTCGCTCGCCCAGGTCGTGGCGCACACCGTCCCCGGCGTGATCGAGGTCCGGGTGGACTGACCCTCTCGTTCGAGCCCGGCCGGAGCCCAGCCGGAGCCCAGCCGGAGCCCAGCCGGAGCCCAGCCGGAGCCCGGGGTCCGGCCGCGTGACCAGCCGCTCATGGTCACAAGGTCTCGGGACCAAATCCCCTGGTCCGAGGCCCTGGGCCCGGCGATGGTTGACCGACCGTGCTCGGAGGGGGGTCGTCTCACATGTCCAGGACCAAGGAGGCCGGCGTGACGCCAGGGGCCATGGGCGTCAAGCGTCCGGACGCCGCCCCGGGGCTGCGCGTGGCCGAGGCCGCCCTGCGGGCGCCCAGCGTGCACAACACCCAGCCCTGGCTGTGGCGGGTGCGCGGTGACCGCGTGGAGCTGCACGCCGACCGGTCCCGTCAGCTGGCGGCCAGCGACACCTCCGGCCGCAACCTGACCATCAGCTGCGGGGCGGCCCTGAACCAGGCCGCCGTGGCCGCCGCGGCGCTCGGCTGGCCCGCCGAGATCACCCGGCTGCCCGACCCCCGCGACCCCGACCACCTGGCGACGCTGCACCTGCGCGTCGGCGCCCGGCCCCCGGAGGCGGTCGAGGACCTCCAGGCCCTGCTGGAACGGCGTACGGACCGTCGCCGCTTCACCTCCTGGCCGATCCCGCCGGAGCGTCTGGGCCGGCTGGCGACCTCCGTCGAGATCGACCAGGTGCGGGTGGTGCCGGTGGCCGCGGCGACCGACCGGGTCCGCGTCGAGCTGCTCGTGAGCCGGGCGACCACGATCGAGAGGGCCGACCAGCGCTTCGCCGACGAGCAGCGCTCGTGGCTCGACCACAGCGACGTCGACGGGATCCCTCGCGAGCTGCTGCCCGAGCCCGACGGGCGCACCCCCAGCCGACTCTCCCGGTTCGTCGAGCACACGCCGACGCAGGACCCGCGGGGCACGATCGAGAACTCCGACGGACTGCTGATCATCGGCACCGAGACCGACGACCCGGAGGGATGGCTGCGCGCCGGCGAGGCCCTCAGCATGGTGTGGCTCCACGCGATGAAGGACGGGTTGTCCGTCGTGCCGCTCAGCCAGGTGATCGAGGTCGACGAGACGCGCGCCGCCCTCCACCACGAGGTCCTCGGCGCCCTGCTGCACCCCCAGCTGCTCGTGCGCACCGGCTGGCAGGAGATCTCGCGCAGCGCGCTGCCGCGCACACCGCGCCGGCCTCTGGACGAGGTCCTGATGCCCGCCACCCGCAAGCGCTAGGCCGTGCCCTAGACGAGGGGTCCTAGGTCCCGGGCCCCGAGCCCTCCGGCCATGGTCCGGCCCCTGGCGTCGATCGAGAATGGGGGCATGACCACCACCGTGCCTGCCGGGTCCGTCGTCGTCGGCGTCGACGGCTCGGCGTCCGCGTCCCACGCCGTCGACGAGGCCGCGACACTGGCGGCCGCGGAACGGCGCCCGCTCGTGCTCGCGCACGCGGCTCCCGCCCCGGCCCCCGCCGGCACGGGGTGGATGGAGGCGACCGGCGTCGACCACCGCCACGTGTGCCGGATGATCAAGGAGGACGCCCGCGCGTTGCTCTCGGCGGCCGAGAAGCCGGTGCGCGAGGCGTATCCCGATCTCGAGATCCACCAGGTCATCCGCCTGGGCGACCCCCGCGAGACGCTGCTCGAGACCTCCGACGAGGCGGCCCTGATGGTCGTCGGCACCCGCGGCCTGGGGCCGATCCGACACCTCCTCCTCGGCTCCGTCAGCAGCGCGATGGTCAAGCACGCCCGGTGTCCCGTGGCCGTGGTGCGCGCCCAGCCGGCCGACCGGGGCGCGCGCGTGGTCGCAGGCATCGCCGGCGAGCCCGACGACGTCGGCATCCTCGACGTCGCGTTCCGGGTCGCCGAGGCCCGCCAGCTGCCGCTGACGGTGCTCCACTGCTTCTGGGACGCCGTCCGCGTCGCCGAGGGGATCCGCGACGTCGCCCCCGGGACGCCCGGGACCGACGACCTCTGGCACGCGCTCGAGGAGGCGGTCCGTCCGCACGCGGCGGCCCACCCCGGCGTCGAGGTGCACCACCAGCTGAGCTGCGGCATGGCCGACGAACGCCTGCTCCAGGAGTCGCGCGAGGCCGCGGTCGTCGTGATCGGCCATCGTCGCAAGCCGTTCCTCAACGAGCTCGTCTACGGTTCGATCGCGCCGGTCGTGGTCGAGCGGGCCGCGTGCAGCGTCGTGGTGGTGCCGATCGGGCTCGGCTGATCCCCGCCCGCCCGCTCGGTCAGGGTCAGGCAGGCTGCGACGCGCGCCGGGGCGTGCGCCGGCTCCGGCTCGGCCGGCGTGGTGTCGTCAGCAGAACCGGGCACACGGCCTCGGCGAGCACCGACCGGGCGATCGGGCCGAGGTGGGAGTCGCGCGGCAGCACCGGGTCGTGGCGTCCGAGGACCAGCAGGCAGGCGTGCCGGGAGGCGTCGATGAGCACCGCGCCCGGGCGCGCCTTGCGCACGTGGAGCTCGACCGGGACCTCGCCGTACTCGGCCTGGAGCTCGGGCAGCACCGCCTCGATCTCACCGCGCAGACGCTCGGGCCAGGTGTGGTCGGCGGCGAACGCCACCGGGTCGTGCACGTAGGTGGTCGGGTCCCACCAGCTGCTCACGACGGTGAGCAACGCCTGTCGGTCACGCGCCGCCTGGAAGGCCTCGTGCAGGACCGGCAGGCTCTGGCTCGGGTGGTCCACGCCGACCACGACGTGGGCCGGCGCCTGGTCCTCGGTCCACTCGTCGGGCACCGACACGACCGGGACGTGCACCCGGGCGGCCACCCCACCGGTGATCGAGCGGACATAGGGGTGGGTGCGCCGCGACTCCGGCGAGCGACCGACCACGACCAGCGGCGCGTCGTGGGCGGAGGCGTAGACCGCCGAGACCACGGTCGCACGCGCGAGCGTCGAGGTGACGGGGACCAGGCCACCGACCACCGCGACCGCATGGCGCACGGCGGCGCCGAGCACGTCGCCGGCCTCCTGCTCGAGCCTGGCTCGCTCGGCGCCGGTCCGGCCGTCGAGGTCCGCGTCGGCCGGAGTCTCACCGCCGCCGGCGTACATCCCGTGCACGAGGTGGAGACCGCGGTGCAGGCGGAGCGCCTCGGCCGCGGCGAACTCGATCGCCACCGGTGAGACCTTCGCTCCGACGGCGACGACCACGGGGGCTGGTGTGGTGTGCATCGGGCCTCCGATCTCTCCGATCCACGGTCGGGCACCTCGCACCGCCGGCCCTAGGGACCAAGGACCTGGTGGCCAAGGACACCGGTCACCTCCGCTACGGCCCAGGACCTTCGCCCCTCGCTTTACTTCCGCGACCGGGCGACCCTCGGTCCATGACAACGTTCGTCTTCGACTTCGCAGAGGGAAACAAGGAACTCAAGGACCTGCTGGGTGGCAAGGGCGCCAACCTGGCCGAGATGACCAACCTCGGTCTGCCCGTTCCCCCCGGGTTCACGATCTCGACGGAGGCCTGTCGGGCCTTCCTCGTCGAGGGCAAGGAACCAGACAGCCTGGCGGCCGAGGTCGCCGAGCACCTGCGAGCGCTCGAGGACACGATGGGCCGGCGACTCGGTGACCCCACCGACCCGCTGCTCGTCTCGGTCCGCTCCGGCGCCAAGTTCTCGATGCCCGGCATGATGGAGACCGTGCTCGACGTCGGGCTCAACGACGAGTCCGTCGTGGGCCTGGCGAACCAGAGCGGGGACGAGCGGTTCGCCGCCGACTCCTACCGTCGGCTCCTGCAGATGTTCGGCGGGACCGTGCTCGGCATCGAGCACGACGCCTTCGCCGACCGGCTCGACGCGCTGAAGAAGCGCCGCGGCGTCATCGCCGACACCGAGCTGGTGGTCGACGACCTCCGCGAGCTCATCGACGAGTACAAGGTCGTCATCCGCGAGCACACCGGCCACGACTTCCCGCAGGACCCCGCTGAGCAGCTTCGCCAGTGCATCCTCGCGGTCTTCAAGTCCTGGAACACCCCGCGCGCGGCCCTCTACCGACGCCAGGAGCGGATCGCCGAGGACCTCGGCACCGCCGTCAACATCCAGGCCATGGTGTTCGGCAACCGCGGCGCGAGCTCGGGCTCCGGCGTCGCATTCACGCGCGACCCCGCCAGCGGCGCTCCCGGCGTGTACGGCGACTACCTGACCAACGCCCAGGGCGAGGACGTCGTCGCCGGCATCCGCAACACGGTCCCGCTCGCCGACCTCGAGCAGATCGACCCCACGTCGTACCACGAGCTCATGGAGATCATGGCGACGCTCGAGAAGCACTACCGCGACATGTGCGACATCGAGTTCACCATCGAGGACGGCAAGCTCTGGATGCTCCAGACCCGCGTGGGCAAGCGGACCCCGGAGGCCGCCGTGCGGATCGCCGTGCACATGGCCGAGGAGCTGCTCATCGACCGTGACGAGGCGATGCTGCGCGTCACCGGCCACCAGCTGGCCGCCCTGATGTTCCCGCGCTTCGCACCCGACCCCGAGCGTCGCGCCGTCGCCACCGGCATGAACGCCTCGCCGGGCGCGGCCGTCGGCCGGGTCGTCCTCGACTCCGCGACCGCGGTCGAGTGGGCGGCTCGCGGAGAGAAGGTGATCCTGGTCCGTAAGGAGACCAACCCCGACGACCTGCACGGCATGGTCGTCTCCCAGGGCATCCTGACCAGCCGCGGCGGCAAGACGTCGCACGCGGCCGTGGTCGCGCGCGGCATGGGCCGCACCTGCGTGTGCGGCGCCGAGGCGCTCGACGTCGACCCGGAGAACCGCCGGTTCATCGTCCGCAACGGCCCGGTCGTCAACGAGGGCGACGTGATCTCCATCGACGGCAGCACCGGCGAGGTGTTCCTCGGCGAGGTGCCGGTCAGCGACTCCGCCGTGGTGCGCAAGCTCGAGGGTGAGGACGTCGACGACCCGGTCGCGCACGCCGTGGCCCGCCTGCTCATGCACGCCGACGAGGTACGTCGTCTCGACGTCCGGGCGAACGCCGACACCCCGGAGGACGCTCAGCGCTCCCGCCGGTTCGGCGCCTCCGGCATCGGCCTGTGCCGCACCGAGCACATGTTCCTCGGTGACCGTCGCGAGCTGGTCGAGCACCTCATCGTCGCCGAGGACGAGGCCGGGCAGGCCGCGGCACTGGACAAGCTGCTGCCGCTCCAGCGCCAGGACTTCACCGAGATCTTCGAGGCGATGGACGGCCTGCCGGTGACGATCCGCCTGATCGACCCGCCGCTGCACGAGTTCCTGCCCGACATGACCGAGCTCGCCGTCCACGTCGCGCTCGCCGACGAGCGGCACATCGAGGACGAGCACGACCGCAAGCTCCTCCAGGCCGTGAAGCGGCTGCACGAGCAGAACCCCATGCTCGGCCTGCGCGGCGTCCGGCTCGGCATCACGATCCCCGGCCTGTTCCTCATGCAGGCCCGGGCGATCGCGGAGGCCGCGGCGGCCCGCGTGCTGGCCGGCGGGGACCCGCGCCCGGAGATCATGGTGCCGCTGGTGTCGACCGAGCGCGAGCTCGCCCTCGTGCGAGCGCAGCTGGAGGAGGTCGTGGCGACGGTGCTCGACGAGCAGGGCGTCGAGCTGCACATCCCGATCGGCACCATGATCGAGATCCCGCGCGCGGCGGTGACGGCGGACAAGATCGCCCACTGGGCGGACTTCTTCTCCTTCGGCACCAACGACCTGACCCAGATGACGTGGGGCTTCTCGCGCGACGACGTCGAGTCGGAGTTCTTCGCGGCCTACCTCGAGAAGGGCGTCTTCACCGCCTCGCCGTTCGAGTCCATCGACACCGAGGGCGTCGGCGGGCTGGTGCGGACCGCTGCCGAGCTGGGCCGCAAGGCCAAGCCGGACCTGCACCTGGGCGTGTGCGGCGAGCACGGTGGCGACCCCGAGTCGATCCACTTCTTCCACGAGGTCGGTCTCGATTACGTGTCCTGCTCGCCGTTCCGCGTGCCGGTCGCCCGGTGGGAGGCCGCCCGCGCGGTCCTCGCCGCCCGGGCGTCGGGACCGGGGTCCGACGTTCGGTGACCCAAGTCGCGACTCGGACGTGACTTAGTGCCCTGAACGCCGCGTGGGTTCCGGGATGGAATGAGGCCGTGCTCGCCACCCGGACCCGCGCGGACGCGGCGACGCCGTACCGCGCGTGGGGGGCGGGGTGGGTGTCGACGCGTGTGATCGCCGAGGCCATCGAGATGACCGCGGCCGCTGGTGCGGCCCGGTCGGCCGGTGGCCTCGGCGTCGTCGCCGGCCTCGCCGCGGTCGCGCGAGCACGACGGCCTGGCCGGTGGCCATGGTCGTGATCTTCCTCGGCGCCACCACGCCGGAGGCGTCCTGGCCGGTCTGGTCGGTCCTGGTCCTCGGGACCGTGACAGGGGGCGTCGCCGGTGGCCTGCGTGGCGTGGTGTCGGGGTGGTTCCTCCCGTCGCTGACCGGAGCGGCGGGAGGCAACCGGACCGGGCGGCACTGGCGCTCCGCATGACGCAGCGCCGGCCCGGGTCGCAGCGGGACCCGGTCGGCGACGCGCATGCCGGCGCCGGTGCCGTCTGACCGCGGGCTCGGAGCGCTCCGTGGCCAAGTCCTCTGACCCGCCGGGACCTTCTGCTCTGCTCGCCGAGGGCGACGCTCACGAGGCTGGGCGGCGAGGGAGCCCTCCGCTGCGAAGGTCGTGCCTGCTGATGTCCGTGTCCGTCCCGCCGCCCGTCCCGCCGCCCGTCCCGCCGTCCGCGCCCGGACCACCACCCGTGCCACCACCCGTGTCACCGGTGCACGTGGCGCCGCGTCGGCCGTGGAGCGCCGGTCGGGTGCTGGCGACGGTCACCTCCTCGGTCCTCCTGTTGCTCGGCGTGGGCATGGTCGTGGGCGGCGGCGCACTGCGGCTCGCCGACTCCACGCTGCGCAACGACGACGGGTTCGTCATGGGCAGCACCCATCGCTGGCAGTCGCCGGGCTATGCGGTGCGCTCGGAAAGTGCCGAGATCCACACCGACTCCACCACGTTCGACCTGCCGGAGCGGTTCCTCGGCACCATGACCGCGACCGCCGACCCGACCACGCCCAACGGCGTGTTCCTCGGCGTGGCCCGGACGGCGGACGTCGACCGCTACCTCACCGACGTGGCGCACTCGACGGTCCTGGACCCGTTCGACGGGGACGGCGGGCCGACGCTCACGTTCGTCGACGGGGGCTCACCCGCCGTGGCACCGACCGAGGCAGAGTTCTGGGTCAGCTCGGCGAGCGGTCTCGGCCCGCAGGCGATCACCTGGGAGCCCGAGGACGGCGAGTGGACGCTCGTGGTGATGAACGGCGAGGGCACGACACCGGTCTCGGCCGCCGTGTCGGTCGGCGCCGAGGTCCCGGTGCTCGACACCGTCGGCGCGGTCCTGCTGGTCGCGGGCCTCGTCCTGGTGGGCGGCAGCGGCATCGGCCTGTGGCTGGCGGTCCGCCAGCGCTGAGCGATTGGCTGAGCCGCCGTCCGCGGGCGCTCCGTCGACGGCGCACGGGACCTCCGGCCCTGCCCGGTCGCACCGGTGTGAGAGACGCTCGACGTGGACATGGCCACACTCGGAGGAGGCCACATGAGCACGAATCCCACAGCGGCTCCCGTCGTCGTGAGCGTCCCGCGGGGCGAGCTCGACGCCGCGCTGCGCTTCGCCGCCGCCGAGGCCGCGGTCCATCGCTGTCCGATCCGGCTCGTGCACGCCTACGAGCCGGGGCCCTCGCTCTCGGGTCCTCCCGTGACCGAGGCCGGCGCCGCCCGGGTCATGCGTCACGCTCTCCGGGACGCCCAGGCGGTGGTCGACCCCGGCCTGAGCGTGACCGGCGAGCTGGTGCGAGGCCCGTGCGTGGAGGCCGTCCTGGACACCAGCACGGACGCGCGGGTCGTGGTCCTCCAGCGCCGCGACCTGCTGCACCTGATCCGCAGCCTCACCCGGTCCCTGGACGGGGCGGCCGTCCGTCGTTCCCAGATCCCGTTGGCCTGCGTGCCGCCGGCGTGGACGGCGCCCGATCGAGACGTTCGGCCGATCACGGTCGGCATCGACGCCCCCGAGCACAGCGCCGACCTGCTGCGCGCCAGCGTCGCGCTGGCCCGCGAGCACGGCGCCCCGCTGCGGGTCCTCCACACGTGGTCGTTCCCCAAGCCCTACGACGAGGCCGTGCTGCTGCGCGTGGGCCGCGAGTGGGAGGCCTGGGCGCGCGAGGACATCGAGCACGTGCTGCGACCGCTCCGGCCCGGCCTCCCGGTCGACGTGGAGGTGGAGGTCCAGCACGGTGCTCCGCTGCCCGCGCTGCTGGCGGCCGCCGCCGAGTCGCGGCTGGTGGTGCTCGGACGCCACGGCATCCACCGGGAGATCGGGTCGCGCCTGGGCCCGGTGACCCGGGCCGTCCTGCACGACGCGCCGTGTCCGGTGCTCCTGATCCCCACCGCGGCGCTCCACCACGACCGGTCCACCAACGGCCTGGTCGACACCGACCGGCGTGCTTGACTGGCTCCTGTGGACGCCGAGGACTGGGACGAGCGCTACGCCGCGAGCGAGCTGGTGTGGTCTGCGGAGCCCAACCAGTTCGTGGCCGCCGAGCTCGGCGACCTGACGCCCGGCCGGGCGCTCGACCTGGCGGCCGGCGAGGGCCGCAACGCGATCTGGCTGGCGCGGCACGGGTGGCGGGTCACCGCCGCCGACTTCTCCCAGGTCGCGCTCGACAAGGGCCGCCAGGTGGCCGGGGACACCCCGGTCCGCTGGGTGTGCGCGGACGCGACCACCTGGTCGGAGCCCTCGGCGTACGACCTCGTGCTCCTGGCCTACCTCCAGCTGCCCGCCGAGCAGCGCCGGGCCGCCGTGCGGGCGGCGTACGACTCACTGGCGAGCGGCGGCACGCTGTTCCTGGTCGCCCACGACTCGACGAACCTCACCGAGGGCACGGGCGGACCACAGGACCCGGCCGTGCTGATGAGCGCCGAGGACGTGCTCGCCGACCTCGGCGACCTCCCCTACGAGCTGGTGCGGGCCGAGCGGGTGCCGCGCGCCGTCGGTGACGGCCACGGCGAGCAGCCGGCCCGGACCGCGTGGGACTGCCTGGTGCGCCTGGTCCGGCGCTGAGCCGCGCTCAGGCGGTGGGGTGGGCCTGGTCGGAGCTCTCGGTCTCGACCGGACCGTAGACGCCGGCCTCCTGGGCGGCCTTCGCCTTGCGCAGCTGCTTGACCAGGCTGAAGCCCAGGAACGCCACCGCCACGATCAGGGCGATGAAGATGCCGAAGGCCAGCCAGCCGGCCTTGACGTCGTCCTCCTCGGGCACCTCGTCGGCGAACGAGACCACCATCGTGAGCAGGTCCGGGGCCAGGGTGAGCACGTGCATGGGGACGATCCTCTCACTGAGGGTTCGTGATGCCGGCGAACAGGTCGTCCTCCGGCGTCGGGGAGTCGACGTGGCTCACGACCAGCTCGAAGTCCTCGGTCGGCCAGACCTTCTGCTGGATCTCGTGCGGGACCGCGAACCAGAACCCGTCGGGGTCGATCTGCGTGGCGTGCGCGAGCAGCGCCTGGTCGCGCACCCCGAAGTAGTCCGAGCAGGGCACCCGGGTGGTGATCCGCGCGTCCCACTCGGGCTCGGGCTTCCACTCCTTGAGCCGCTCGGCGTAGGGCGACTCCAGGCCGTGCTCGAGCATCGCCTCGTGGATCGCGGTCATCCGCGGCCGGTTGAAGGAGTGGTGGTAGTAGAGCTTGAGCACCTGCCAGGGCGCGCCGAGCTCGGGGAAACGCTCGGGGTCGGCGGCGGCCTCGAAGGCCGCCACGCTGATCTCGTGACACTTGACGTGGTCGGGGTGCGGGTAGCCCCCGCGCTCGTCGTACGTCGTCATCACGTGCGGGCGGAACTCGCGGATCAGCCGCACCAGCGGCACGATCGCCTCCTCCAGCGGCACGAGCGCGAAGCAGCCCTCCGGCAGCGGGGGCTTGGGGTCGCCCTCGGGCCAGCCGGAGTCGACGAAGCCCAGCCAGTCCTGGCGGATGCCGAGGATGTCGCGGGCGCGCTCCATCTCCTGCCGGCGGATCTCGGTGATGTTCTCGAGGATCTCGGGACGGTCCATCTTGGGGTTGAGGATCGAGCCGCGCTCGCCGCCGGTGCAGGTCGCGACGTGCACGTCGACCCCTTCGGCGACGTACTTGGCGGTGCTCGCCGCGCCCTTGGACGACTCGTCGTCGGGGTGGGCGTGCACGTGCATGAGGCGGAGGCCGGCGCGGGGCTTGCCGGACGACGTCGAGGCGGGCTGCGTCACCCGGCAATCCTAGGCGCGCCGTGGGATGGGACGATCAGGGCGTGACGACGTCCACCGACCTGGCCGACCGGTACGGCGCTCCCGCGCCGTGGCGGCGCACCGCGCTCCTGGGCGCGAGCACCGTGCTGGCGGCGGCGTTCCTCGGCTGGCTGGGCTGGACGATGTGGGCACAGTCGACGCCCGAGGTCGAGTCGTCGATGGTGGGCTACGACGTGGTCGACGACCACGAGGTGCGCGCGGTCGTGCGCATCGCCCTGGCCGACGAGGACGTCGAGGCCACCTGCCTGCTGCGTGCCTCGGCCGCCGACCACTCGATCGTCGGCGAGCACTCGTTCACCCCGACGGGCAGCGGGCGCACCGAGCAGATCTTCCGCACCGAGCGCCGCGCCACCTCCGTCGAGCTGATGGGGTGCACCGCCCCAGGGCAGAACCGGGCCCGCTGAGCGGCTCCCGCACGGCCCCGCTCGCCCACAGCGCGGCCCGGTCGATCTGCGTTCAGGCACGTCAGTTGTTACAGTGGTCGGTCTGACCGTCCCGCAGGGCCGTCGAGGGAGAGGGCCCCGCGCGTATTCGCACACCCCCGCACCCCGGACGTCCCCAGGGACGAGACCAACGGGCGGGTCGCACCGCCGTACCTCGAAGTGTGTAGGAGTACCCGATGACACAGGCTGCACAGCCCGGCACCGTCTGGCTGACCCAGGATGCCTACGACAAGCTCCAGTCCGAGCTGGAGAGTCTCAAGGGCCCGGTCCGCCAGGAGATCATCGCGCGCATCAGCGCCGCCCGCGACGAGGGCGACCTGAAGGAGAACGGCGCCTACCACGCCGCCCGCGAGGAGCAGGGCAAGATCGAGGGCCGCATCCGTCAGCTCGAGGACCTGCTGCGGCGCGCCGAGGTCGGCGAGACCCCGCCCAACGACGGTGTCGTGGAGCCCGGCATGGTCGTCACCTACAAGTTCGTCGGCGATGACGACGACGAGCTCGAGACGTTCCTGCTCGGTGCCCGCGAGATCGAGCCCGAGGGCCTGACGGTCTACTCGCCCCAGTCCCCGCTCGGGTCGGCCATCAACGGCCACAAGAAGGGCGACACGGTCTCCTACGAGGCGCCCAACGGCAAGGAGCTCCAGGTCGTGATCATGGACGCGGTCCCCTACGAGGGCTGAGCGTCGTCGACGTTGACCCGCCCGAAACTTTCGGGCGGGTCAACGTCGTTTCGGGCTAGTGGCCGACGCGGTAGCCGCGCTCGGCGAGGCGGGCGCGGACCTGGGCGGCGTGGGGCTCGCCGCGGGTCTCCAGCTGGACGTGCACCTCGACCTCGTCGAGGTTGAGGGACGGCGAGGTCCGCTCGTGGGCGACCTCGAGCACGTTGGCCCCGACCTCAGAGATGTCGGTCAGCAGGCGGGCCAGTCCCCCGGGCAGGTCCGGGATGCAGACCCGGAGCACGAGGTAGCGTCCGGCCGCGGCCATGCCGTGCCGGATCACCTTGCCGAGCAGCAGCGGGTCGACGTTGCCGCCCGAGAGCACCGCCACGGCCGGCGTCCGGAACGTGCTGGGGGCCTCCATCACCGCGGCGACCGCCGCGGCACCCGCAGGCTCGACGAGCATCTTCGCGCGCTCGAGCACCGCCAGCACGGCACGGGACAGGGCGTTCTCGGAGACCGTGATGATCTCGTCGACGTGGTCGCGCACGGCCGCGAACGTCACGTCACCCGGCAGACCGACCGCGATGCCGTCGGCCATCGTCTTCATCGTCGTGAGCGCGACCGGGTGTCCCTGCTCCAGCGAGGCCGGGTACGCCGCCGCGCCGGATGCCTGCACGCCGATCACGCGGACGTCGGGACGCAGCGCCTTCACGGCGATCGCCACACCGGCGAGCAGCCCGCCGCCACCGGTCGGCACCAGCACCGTCTCGACGTCCGGGGCCTGCTCGAGGATCTCCAGGCCGGCGGTGCCCTGGCCGGCCACGATGTCGGCGTGGTCGAACGGGTGGATCAGCACCGCGCCCGTGCGCTCCGCGAACGCTCGCGCCTCCACCAGCGCGTCGTCGAGGTAGCGGCCGTGGAAGATCACCTCGGCGCCGTACCCGCGGGTGGCCTTCTCCTTGGGGATCGGCGCTCCCTCGGGCATGAACACGGTGGCCTTGATGCCAAGCAGCTGCGCGGCCAGCGCGACCCCCTGCGCGTGGTTGCCGGCCGACGCCGCGACCACGCCGTGGGCGCGCTCCTCCGCCGAGAGGCGTGAGATGCGCACGTAGGCGCCCCGCGGCTTGAACGAGCCGGTGCGCTGGAGGTTCTCGCACTTGAGCGCGACCGGCCCGCCCGCGACGGCGGAGAGCCAGCGCGACTCCTCCATCGGCGTGCGGATCGCGACCCCCTCGAGGACCCGGCGGGCCTCCTCGATGTCGGCCAGGCCGACGGTCGGCACCTCACTCATCGCGCTCTCCCTCCTCGGGCACCTCCACGGCGGCGCCCATCTCCTCGTAGTCCTCCTCGAGCTCCTCGACGGGGTCGTCGTCACCGACGTCGGTGTTGGCCGCGAGGTGCTGGACGACCGCGTTCAGCGCGGCCGCGAGCGGTACGGCGACCAGCGCTCCGGCGATCCCCGCGACGAGCACGCCGCAGCCGATCGCCACGATCACGCCCAACGGGTGCAGCGAGACCCACCGGCCCATGAGGAACGGCTGGAGGATGTGGCCCTCGATCTGCTGGACGAGCACCACGCCACCGAGCATGAACAGCGCGGTGATCGGACCCTGGTCGACCAGCGCCACCAGGATCGCCACCGTCCCGGCGACGGTGGCCCCGACCATCGGCACGAACGACCCGAGGAAGACCAGCACGCCGATCGCGAGCACGAACGGCACCCCGAGGATCGCCGCGACGATCATGATGCCCGCGGCGTCGACCGCGGCGACGATCACCGTGGCCCGCACGAACTGGGTCAGCGAGATCCAGGCGACGCGCCCCGAGCCGTCGACGTGCTGGCGAGCGGCACGGGGGGCGAGCCGCACGAGCCACGCCCAGATCCGCTCGCCGTCGGCGAGGAAGAAGTAGGTCGAGAACAGCACGATGAAGAACCCGGCGACGATGTGGCCGAGCGCCGTACCGACCTCGGTCGCGCTGCCGAGGTCGAAGCCCTTGCCCTTGTTCTCGAGGCCGTCCTGGGCCCGCTGGATGTAGTCGTTGATCTGCGAGTCGCTCGCGTGCAGGGGCCCGTCGCGCAGCCAGTCCTTGATCTCGCCCAGCCCCTGGGCGGACTGGTCGGCGAGGTCCTGGGCACCGTTGGCGACCTGCTGGCCGGCGAAGGTCAGCATCGCGACGACGAACGCGATGCCGGCGAGCACCACGAGCAGCGCGGACAGGCCGCGCGGCAGCCCCATCCGGTGCATGCCGCCGACGACCGGGGCGGCGAGCGCGGAGATCAGCAGCGCCACCGCCAGCGGGATCGTGACGACCGCGAAGAACGCGACCAGCCAGAGCAGCACGTAGCCCGCGGCCGCGATGACGAGGAAGCGCCATCCCCACGCCGCCGCGAGGTCCAGGCCCCAGGGGACCTGGGCGCGGCTGAAGTTGGAGGTGCCGGCGGTCACCGGCGCGGGCGCGGGCGCCGGCCGGCGGACGTCGCGCATCGTCGCCCACTGCTGGGCCAGCCGGGCCGCGATGCCCTCGTCGCTCTCCTCGACCGGCCGCGGCCGCAGGTGGATGGAGGGCAGCCGACGCCGCCCCTGGGGTCGCGGCTCGCCGGGGTCGGCGACCGGGCGATCGTCAGCGTCGTTGCTCACGGCGACAGGCTACGGCCCCGCCGCGCCGGTCACGGAGCGACGAGTGTCGTGGCGAGCCGGTACGCCGACTCCGGGTGCTCGGCGGCCAGCAGTCCGACCGCCGCGAGGACGTAGTGGGTGTCGACCACCACCCGCGGGGACCGGGGCAGCTGCCAGCCGCCCTCGACCTCGCCGGTGCTGCCGGCCAGCACCCGCTGCTCCACGCCGGGCCGGCCGTGGCGCAGCACGCCCCCCGATCCGACGAGCAGCGCCGCGCGGCGCAGGTCCTTGCCGGTGCGCTCGACGACCCGGCCCTCGGGGCTGACCACGACCTTGGACCGTCCGGCGTGGCGGCGCAGCGCCAGGCCGACGGCGGCGCGGGCGATCGCCTCGTCGGCGTCCTGCTCCTCCTCGGTGTCGGGCAGGAACGCGGGGTCGTCGTGGCGGCGCCGGGCGGCGGGCTCGAGCTCAGGGTGCTCGGCCACCGTCGTCAGCGCCGACCAGCGCATGCCGAGGTCGCCCTCGACCGTGCGGGTGACGGGGGTGGTGGCGACGACCTCGCGGCCGACCGAGTCGGGGTCGAGCTCGATGACCGAGTGGACGTCGGTGGTGGCGCCGCCGACGTCGACCACCACCACGTCGCCGACGGCGCGGGCGAGGACCTCGACGCCGGTCAGCACGACGTCGGGCGTTGCGCCGCGGACCATCGCGGTGAACCCGTCACGGGCGCTGAGGTGCTTGCCGCCGATCACGTGTGCCAGGAACATCTCGCGTACGGCGGCGCGCGCCGACTCCGGCGCCAGCTCGCCGATCCGGGGCACGACGTTGTCGGCCAGGACGTGCGGGAGCCCACGGAGGACGGCGGCCACCTCGGACTGCGCGTCCACGTTGCCGGCCACGACCACCGGGCCGTTCCAGGTCTTCGCCAGCTGCCGCGCGGCCGCGAGCAGGACCTCGCTGTTGCCGCCGTCGGTGCCGCCGGTGAGCAGCACGACGTCGGGCTCGCCGAGATCCGCCAGGTCACCGCCGTCGGCCATCGCGACCACGCTGACGACCTTGCCGCCGCTGGACAGCGCCACGCGGCGACCGGCCTCGGCGGTGACGAGCTCCTCGTTGCCGACCACGGCGATCCGCAGGCCGCCGCCGGCGCTCGAGCAGGCCAGCACGCCGGCCTGGGCCGCCCGCGGGTCCTGGTCGACGAGGGCGGCCAGGCAGGCGTCGTACCCCTCGAGGACGTCGGCCCAGCCCGCGACGCCCGGCAGGGTGGTCGGGTGGCTGGCCTGGGCGGCGACGCGGCCGGCGTCGAGGTCGACGAGGACGGCCTTGGTGAACGTCGACCCGAAGTCGACGCACACCACCACCTCGGACGCCGGCCCGGCGAGCTCAGGCAAGGGCGCGCTCGAGGTCCGCGATCAGGTCGTCGGCGGTCTCGATGCCGACGCTGAGCCGCACCAGGTCGGCCGGGACCTCGAGGTCGGTGCCGGCGACGCTGGCGTGGGTCATCCGCCCGGGGTGCTCGATCAGCGACTCGACGCCGCCGAGCGACTCGCCCAGCGTGAAGATCTCGGCGCGCTCGCAGACCTGCAGCGCGTGCTGCTCGCCGCCGGTGACGCGGAAGGACACCATCCCGCCGAACCGTCGCATCTGGCGCTGCGCGATCTCGTGCCCGGGGTGGGTCTCGAGCCCCGGGTAGATCACGTCGCCGACCTTGGGGTGGCTGGTCAGGAAGTCGACGACCCGCTCGGCGTTGTCGCAGTGCCGCTCCATGCGCAGCGCGAGCGTCCGCAGGCCGCGCAGGGTCAGGAACGAGTCGAACGGTCCGGCCACGGCACCCATGGAGTTCTGGTGGAAGGCGACCTGCTCGGCGACGTCGAGGTCGCGGACGACGAGGGCGCCGCCGACGACGTCGGAGTGGCCGCCGCAGTACTTCGTCGTCGAGTGCACGACGACGTCGGCGCCCAGCGTGAGCGGCTGCTGGAGGTACGGCGAGGCGAAGGTGTTGTCGACGACGAGCAGCGCGCCCGCGTCGTGGGCGACGGCGGCGAGCGCCTCGATGTCGCCGATGTTGAGCAGCGGGTTGGTCGGCGTCTCGACCCAGACCAGCTTGGTCTCGCCGGGACGGATCGCCGCGGCGACCGCCTCGGGGTCGGACACGGGCGCCGGGCTGTGCTCCAGGCCCCAGACCCGCTCGACCTTGTCGAAGAGGCGGAACGTGCCGCCGTACGCGTCGTCGGGGATCACCACGTGCTCGCCGGGCCGGCACAGCGCCCGCACCAGCGTGTCCTCGGCGGCCAGTCCGGAGGCGAAGGCGAACCCGCGCTCCCCCTCCTCCAGCGCCGCGATGTTGGCCTCGAGAGCGGTGCGCGTCGGGTTGGCCGAACGGCTGTACTCGTAGCCGCCGCGCAGGCCGCCCACACCGTCCTGCTTGTAGGTGCTCGTCGCGAAGATCGGCGGGATCACCGCACCGGTCGACGGGTCGGGCTCGTAGCCCGCGTGGATCGCACGCGTCTCGAAGCCTGACTTGTGGAGGTGCTCCTGGCTGCTCATTCCCCCGAGGCTAGCGGGTCGCCTAGGGTCGCTCGCATGGCCGATCCGCGCTGCACCGCCTGCCAGTCCGTGGCCCTCGAGCCGGGGTTCATCGAGGACAGCGGCGAGCACTCGCGCGGCTACGGTCGCTGGGTCTCCGGCGCCCTGGCCACGGGGATCTTCGGCGGCGCCAAGCTGATGGGCAGGCCCAAGCACGCCATCACGGCGTTGCGCTGCACCGTGTGCGGGCACCTCGAGCTGTACGTCGCCGCGAGCGGCGACCTCGACGACCGCTGACCCGACCGGGAACGACCGGGCGACCAGCGGTGTTGGAGACTGTGCAACGTCCCTGCGACACCTAGGAGTGCCCGTGTTCCTCACCCGCAAGGCCCAGCTGGTCGCCCCCGAGCAGACCCTGCCCGGCCGCAGCGAGCGCACCTTCTCGATCTCCGAGCGGCACCGGGTGCTGGACGCGCCCGTCGTGACCGACGAGGTCCCCGACGGCTTCGAGGTGGCCTTCTTCGGGCTCGGCTGCTTCTGGGGCGCCGAGGAGATCTACTGGCAGGTGCCGGGCGTCTGGTCGACCTCGGTCGGCTACGCCGGCGGCACGACGCCGAACCCGTCGTACGAGGAGGTCTGCTCCGGCGCGACCAACCACACCGAGGCCGTGCGGATCGTGTTCGACCCCGCCCGGGTCTCGTACGCCGACCTGGTCAAGACGTTCTTCGAGGTGCACGACCCGACCCAGGGCTTCCGCCAGGGCAACGACATCGGCACCCAGTACCGCTCCGCGATCTACTACACCTCACCCGAGCAGGAGCAGGTCGCCCGCGAGCTGACGGCGATCTACGGCGCGGAGCTCGAGCGGCGGCGCCTGGGCCAGATCACCACCGAGATCCGGCCCGCCAGCGAGACGACGTACTACTACGCCGAGGACCACCACCAGCAGTACCTCGCCAAGAACCCCAACGGCTACCGCTGCCACGCCAACACCGGCGTGAGGTTCCCCGAGACCGCCTGAGCTCGGGCGAGCCGGGCGCCGCACGGGCCCATCACGGGGCGGAGCCTGTCGGCGCGCCCCGCCCCTCGTCGCGTCGGCGGGGCGCTCACTCCATGACGCGCAGCGCCGACGGGATGTCGGTGTGCAGCAACCGGCGCAGCGTGAACAGCGGCGCCACCGCGACCGTGAGGACCCCGAGCCCCAGCGCGCCGACCACCGTCGTGGTCGACAGCGTCGCGGTGACCCCGATCTCCGGCAGCACGTCGGCGATCGTGGTCGCGGCCATCCAGCGCAGCACGAGGTAGCCGCCGCCGATCCCGGTGAGGGTGCCGAGGGCGCCGACGACGACGGTCTCGACCGCGGTGAGCCCGAGCACCGTGCGCACCGGGAGGCCGTAGGCCAGCATGGTGGCGTGCTCGCGGGTGCGCTCGTCGACGGCGATGCTGGTGGTGTTGAACGCGATCAGCAGCGCGAGCAGCAGCGTGACGAGCGCGGCGACGTTGAGGATGCCGACGAACTCGTCGAGGGTGGAGCGCATCCCGTCGATCGCGGCCTGCGGCGTCTGGGCCGAGGCGACGTGCGGCACACCGAGGAGCGCGCGACGCACGTCGTCGGGTCGGTCGCCGTCGGCCGGCGTGACGCTCATCACGTTCGCGGTCCCGGCGAGCCCGAACGCCTCGGCCGTGACCGGGTCGAGGTAGG
>NZ_JANINT010000173.1 GCF_024509035.1 Nocardioides sp.
CGGCTGACGTCGTCCTGCTGCTGCAGCACCGCGACCACGAGGCCGGCGGCGACCACGGACGCGGCGGCACCGGCGACCGCGGCGGTCGGGGCGTGCGTGACGACGGCGTCCCGGGCACGGCCGAGCAGCACGGCGACGCCACCGGTGGCCGCGCCGACGGTGCCGGTGGTGGCGCCCACGTAGCCGGCAGCGGCGGAGCCCAGGAGCAGCGGCGCGAGGAGCGCGCCCAGCCCGGAGTTGACCTCGGTGAGCTCGAGGTAGATGGCGGTGCACCGCCGGCACTCCTGCAGGTGCTGCTCGACCCGGGTGGTGTCGCGGCGTGAGAGACCCCCGCGCACGTAGGCGCCGAGCTGGGCGCGCGTGCGGGCGCACGCGTCGTCCTCGACGTCCTGGGTGTGCATGGACAGGTAGGCCTGGCGCAGGCCCTCGCGGGCCCGGTAGGCGAGGGCGGACACGGAGTTGGCGGTCATGCCGAGGAGCAGCGCGACCTCGGCCGGCTTCTGCTGCTCGACCTCGGTGTGCCACAGCACGAGCTGCCAACGCTCGGGCAGCGACGCGAAGGCGCGGGCAGCGGTGAGGCTCTCGAAGCCCTCGAGCGCGGTGTCGCGGAAGGGCACCCCCGGATCGAAGGGCGTCAGGTCGCCCGTCGTCTGGAGCCGGGCGGTCGACCGGATCCGGTCGACCTGGAGACGTCGTACGGCGGTGAGCAGGTAGGCCCGGAACGCGAGGTCCGGCCCTCCTCCGCGCTGGAGGACCACGAGCACCTTCGCGAACGCCTCGGAGACGAGGTCGTCGACGTCGCCCGGCGCGACCAGCTGCCGCGCCAAGCGGCGCGCGGCCTCGACGTGACGCGAGAAGAGCTCGCCGTAGGCATCGGAGTCACCGCCCCTGACGGCGGAGATCAGCTCGCCGTCACTGGGGCCCTCGAGGATGGAGACATGGCTGGCCACATCGAGTCCAACGCGGCACCGGCGAAAAGATCACGGCACCAGGGCCGAGAAAAAAAGTGACGAAGTTCGCGTGGAGTCGCGTCATGGACCGCCGCCAGGCCCGTTTCACCTCCACAGACCAACCGAGGGGGAGCACACCGTGGGCCGGATCACGACGCGCAGGCGACGTGGCACCACGGGCGACCCCGAAGCAAGGGGGGAGCTGTCCTCGCAGCAGCGCGCGGCCCTGCCGCCGCAGTTCGAGGCAGTCGGGGAGGCCCTTGCTTCGGGGTCGGGCACCATCGCCGCGTGCGAGGTGGCCGGCGGTCTCCTCGCGCGAGACGGGCTCTCGCTCGACGAGGCCCTGACCGGGCTCGCCACCACCGCACACCTGGTCCTCGGGACCGATCCCGACTTCGCCGCGACGCGGGCGTTCACCGTCGCCTGGAGCGAGGCGGTCCTCGGGTACCTCCACGGGCTCTCCTGCGACGACCCGCTGACCGGGCTCTCGAGCCTCGCGCACCTGCGGACCCGGGTCGCCGACGTCTACCGCGGCGAGCACCGCGCCGGGGCCCCTGTCTCGCAGTCGCACGCCTTCGTCGTCGTGGCGGCGCCGCCGTGGCCGGACGCCGCCTCCGGACGCGACGACGTGCTCACCCGCGCGATGCGCACCGCCCAGCTCGGCGACACCGCCCGCGCCGTGTTCGCGGGGCCGGAGACCATCGGCCACGTCGCTCCCGGCCGGGTCGTGGTGCTCGCCGGCCGTGACGACCGGATCGGGCGCCGGGTCGGCCTGTTGCGCCGGATGCTCGACGGGAGCGCCGTACCCCACACCCGGGTCTGGATCGAGGGCCTGCCCGACTCCGACGAGGCGGCGGGACGCCTGCTCGACGAGCTGACCAGGGTGTAGCCACCTCGCCGGCGCCTCGCCCGGCTAGGGTCTGGCTATGTGTGGTCGCTACGCCTCGAGCCGTCGGCCCGAGGACCTCGTCGAGGAGTTCGACATCGCCGACGTGCGGATCCCGACCCCGCTCGAGGCCGACTACAACGTGGCCCCGACCAAGGAGGTCTACGCGGTCGTGGAGCGACCTCCGAGCAAGGAGAGCGACGAGCCGCCGGAGCGCCAGCTGCGGGTGCTGACCTGGGGCCTGGTGCCGTCGTGGGCCAAGGACCCCTCGATCGGCAACCGGATGATCAACGCCCGGATGGAGACGGTGGCCGAGAAGCCGGCGTACAAGCGGGCGTTCGCGAAGCGGCGCTGCCTGCTGCCCGCCGACGGCTACTTCGAGTGGTACCCCACCCAGGAGCTGACCGCGAAGGGCAAGCCGCGCAAGCAGCCGTTCTTCATCCGTCCGCGTGACCACGGGGTGCTGGCGATGGCCGGGCTGTACGAGATCTGGCGCGACCCCACCAAGGCCGAGGACGATCCCCACCGGTTCCGCTGGACGTGCACGGTGATCACCACCGAGGCCGAGGACGCCGTCGGCCACATCCACGACCGGATGCCGCTGATGGTCGAGCGTGAGCGCTGGGGCGCCTGGCTCGACCCGACGGCGCCGCAGGACCACCTCCTCGAGCTCCTGGTCCCGGCCGCGCCCGGTGCGCTCGAGGCCTACCCCGTCTCGACCCTCGTCAGCAACGTGCGCAACAACGGCCCACAGCTGCTCGAGCCACTGCCCCTCGACGACGTGCCCGCCGATGTGCGCGACGATGTCCTCCACGACGACGAAGGGAGTGGCCGGTGACCGCGATCGAGCGACGGATCGACACGCCGCACGGCGAGGCCCGGCTGCTCGTCGACCAGGCGCGCAAACCGGTCGCGACGCTGCTGCTCAGCCACGGCGCGGGCAACGGGATCGACACCGCCGACCTCGAGGCGCTGGCCCGCCACCTCCCACGCAACGGCGTCACGGTCGTGCGGCTCGAGCAGCCGTGGAAGGTGGCGGGCCGCCGGGTCGCGACCGCGCCGCCGACGCTGGACGACGGTCTGGTCGCGGCCGCCAACCGGCTGCGGACCCGCACGCCGCTGGTCGTCGGGGGGCGCTCCGCGGGAGCGCGGTCGGCGGCCCGTTGTGCGCGCCGGCTGGCGGCGAGTGGCTGCCTGGCCCTCTCGTTCCCGCTGCACCCACCCGGTCGTCCGGAGAAGTCGCGGGTCGAGGAGCTCGCGAAGGCCGGGGTGCCGACGCTGGTGATCCAGGGCGAGCGCGACCCGATGGGCCGGCCCGAGGAGTTCCCCGACGGGACGGACCTGTGCGTCGTGCCGGGCGCCGACCACGGCCTCGCGGTGCCCGCCCGGGGCCCGATCAGCCAGGACGACGCGCTCGCGATCGTCGTGGAGGGCGCGCTGGAGTGGATCGTGCGTGAGGTGACCGGCGCCGGCGCCGGGAATGGCCGCCCCGCCTGAGGCGTTGCTCCAGCATGCTGGCCGTGCTCGAACCACCCGCCCCGGGGCTAGTCTGGGACACGATGACTGACCCTGCACCGACGCCCGAGGGCGTCTTGGACCCCACCGACGACGTCGAGGCCGTCGACGCTCCGGCCGACGCCGCCGAGATCGACGTCGCCGAGATCGACGTCGCCACCGAGACCGAGGCCGACCGGTCCGCGCGCTTCGAGCGCGAGGCCCTGCCGTTCCTCGACCAGCTCTACTCCGCCGCGATGCGGATGACGCGCAACCCGGCGGATGCCGAGGACCTGGTCCAGGAGACCTTCGCGAAGGCCTACTCCTCGTTCCACCAGTTCCGGCCCGGGACCAACCTCAAGGCGTGGCTCTACAGGATCCTGACCAACACCTTCATCAACACCTACCGCAAGAAGCAGCGCCAGCCGCAGCAGTCGATGTCCGAGGACGTCGAGGACTGGCAGCTCCACCGGGCCGAGTCGCACACGTCGACGGGCCTGCGGTCGGCGGAGATGGAGGCGTTGGAGCACCTTCCCGACTCCCAGGTCAAGGACGCCCTGCAGCGGCTCCCCGAGGAGTTCCGCCTCGCGGTCTACCTGGCCGACGTCGAGGGATTCGCCTACAAGGAGATCGCCGAGATCATGGACACCCCGATCGGCACCGTGATGTCCCGTCTGCACCGCGGCCGACGACAGCTGCGCGACATGCTGTCGGACTACGTCCGCGACAACGACCTCCTCACGGTCGGCCGCGGCACCACCGAGGGGGGCGCGTCATGAGCCACGAGCACGGTTCCGACCCGTCGCCGGCCGACTGCGCCGACTTCCTCGAGCGGATCGTCTACTTCCTCGACAACGAGCTCGACGAGGGTGACTGCTCGGCGGTGCGGTTGCACCTCGACAGCTGCAACCCCTGCCTGGAGAAGTACGACCTCCAGCGCACGGTCAAGGCGGTCGTCGCGCGCTCCTGCGCCGAGTCGGCCCCCGACGACCTGCGCCAGCGGGTGATGCTGCGGATCCGCGAGGTCCAGGTGCAGATCCGCGAGACGCCGTAGGACTCACTCGGCCCACCAAGCAGAGAACCCCCGAGCCGGTGGCTCGGGGGTTCATGCATTTCAGCGCTCAGGCGTTGGGGCGCTTGCCGTGGTTCGCGCCCTTCTTCTTCCGAGCGCGGCGCTTGCGGCCGGTCTTGCCCATGATGTTCCTCCTGATCGGACGGTCCTGGCCCGGTCAGGGGCCAACGAGCAGTCTCTCAAACTCCGGGGCGGAGGAGAAATCAGGGTCTCAGACCCGGCTCATGAACCGCTCGGCGTCGACGACCACCCGCGTGATCTCGCCGGTGGCCACGACC
>NZ_JANINT010000174.1 GCF_024509035.1 Nocardioides sp.
CCGCCGCAAGGCGCTGCCGCCGCGGGCCGACGTGGTGGGCGCGGCCCGCACCTGGGCCGCGCGTGTCGGCGTCGAGCGGGTGCAGGTCGTGCTCGACCCGTCCCTGGTGGCCGGCCTGGTCGGCGTACGTCGGCCGCTCGCGATCCCGCGCCAGCCGTCGGCCGACGCCGTCGATCTGGCCCGCCGGGTCGGCCAGGTGCTCGGCCTCCTCGCGCTGCCGCCGCGCCGCGAGGCGCTGCTGCGCGACACCCTGCGTCCGCGGCTGCTCGCGATCCCCGGGCCGGCGCTCGTGGTGCCGCCCGAGCACGCCGACTGGGTCCACGCGCGGGCGACGCGGGTGCGCGATGCGCTGCTCCGGGCTGGATACGCTGTCCACGGCGACCCGGACAGCCTGCTGCCCGTCGATCGCACCGGCGTCCCGGAGCCCTCCGACGCCGGAGTCCTGGCGCTCGCCCTGCGCCTCCTGCTGAGGAACGAGTCATGAGCAAGCGGGTCCTGCTGCACGTCGGCACGCCGAAGACCGGCACGTCGTACCTCCAGGACGTCCTCTACCGCAACCGGCGCCGGCTCGCCGCTGCCGACATCCTCTACCCCGCCGACCGGTTCGACGCCCACTTCCTCGCCGCCCTCGATCTGATGCGGCTGCCCTGGGGCGGCCTGGAGGCTGAGGCGATCGGTGCCTGGGACCGGCTCGCCGCCCGGGTGCGGCGCCACCACGGCACCGCGATCATCAGCCACGAGATCCTCGCGACCGCCTCGCGCATGCAGGCCGGTCGCGCGCTGGAGTCGCTCGGCCACGGCAGCGGCACCGAGGTCCACGTCGTGCTCTCGGTGCGCGACCTGGTGCGCCAGATCCCGGCGGAGTGGCAGGAGAACGTCAAGCACCGGCAGGCGCTGACCTACGGGGCGTTCCTCGACCAGATCCAGGACCCCCGCCGCGAGAGCCGGATCGCCACGTGGTTCTGGGGCGTTCAGGAGATCCCCGACATCCTCAACCGGTGGGGCCACGACCTGCCGCCCGAGCGGATCCACCTGGTCACGGTGCCGCCCATGGGTGGTCCGAGCCAGCTGCTGTGGAAGCGCTTCAGCCTCGCGTTCGGTCTCGACGGGCTCGACCTCGACCTCGAGGCGGAGCGCGCCAACCCGTCGCTGGGCGCCCCCGAGACCGCGCTGGTGCGCCGGATCAACCGGGCCGCCAACCGCGAGCTCGCGCCCGCCGACTACCGCCCGCTGGTGCGCGAGCTGCTCGCCCACCAGACGCTCTCGCGGCGCACCCGCTCGCCCCGTCTCGCGCTGCCGCCGGACGTGCACCCGTGGACCCAGGAGCTCACCCAGTCCTGGATCGCGGAGATCGAGCAGCGTGGCTACGACGTCATCGGCGACCTCCACGACCTGCTCGGCGCGCCGCCGGTGGCGCAGTACGCCGACCCCGACCACCCCGCCGAGCGTCAGGTCTCCGCGGCCGCGGTGGACGCGATCAAGGCGCTGCTGCTCGAGGGCGCGCGGCTGCGCCAGTCCGAGCAGCAGCTGCGCGACGAGCTGCGGGAGACCCAGATCGCGCTCGAGCGCTCCTACCTGCGCCCGACGTACCGCCTGCGCGAGAAGCTCGTGCGCCGGCTCCAGACCGGCGCCGTCGGCCGCCGGCTGCTCGCGGGCTACCGGCGGGCGCGGGGACGCAGCTCGCGGTCGGCGTAGCGGCCGATCTTCCACGTCGCGAAGCCGTCGGCCCCCATCCCGAACGCGCCACCGACGACCGGCGTGCGCCGCGCGATCGTGATCGCGAGCCGTTTGCCGGCGACGCGGGTGATCAGGTCGGACGTCACCTCCGCGGAGAGCACCCGGTCGAGCTGCGGGTCGTGCACGGGGGCCGTGGCGATCGCCATCGGCGGCGCGGGGAGCTTGCGCTCCTTGACGAGCTTGTCGACGGCGTCGCCGCCGAGCATGCAGGCCAGCACCGCGTTGCGCACCCGGGCGTCGGCGAGGTCGTAGCCGCGCAGGTGGGCGATGCCGGCGACCATCCGGGCCTGGATCAGTGCGAGGCCGGTGACGTTCGCGGGGATGGTCACCGCCGCGGTCACCACGCCACCGACGCCGGTCAGCAGTCCCTGGGCCCCGGCGTAGCGGACGTGGTTCTCGATCACCTCGTGCACCGCGCGCTTGACGTCGCCGCGCTGCTCGCGCAGCTGCTTGTCCGCGGCCTCGGCCGCGGCGGGGAGCGGACCGACGCCGTGGATCGCCCGGTCGAGCGCCTCGCGGACGAACGATGCCGTGAGGTCGGGCGCCAGGTGCGGCACCCGCGGCGCCAGGTGCTGATGGACCAGGCGTCCGCCGATGCCCTTGCCGCTCATGCGCCCGATCGTACGGACCGCCCGGCTACCGTCGTCCCGTGCCCGTCGAACCCCCGCCGTCGCGCTGGGCCTTCGCCGACCCGGCGGCGTACGACGACGCCGACACCGCCGATCACGCCGATCAGGCCGACGACATGGTGGCGATGGGCGCGGACCTCGAGCCCGGCACGCTGCTGGCCGCCTACCGGCGCGGGCTGTTCCCGATGCCGTCCGGAGGCCGACGCGACCCGGTGGCCTGGTTCTGCCCGGTGCGACGCGGCATCCTGCCGCTCGACGGGCTGCGGGTGTCGCGGTCGCTGCGGCGGGCGTGCCGCGAGGTCGAGCTGCGCGTGGACACGGCGTTCGAGGAGGTCGTGGCGGCGTGCGCCGACCCGCGTCGCCCCGGCGGCTGGATCGACGAGCGGATCCGGCACGCCTACGCGCGCCTCCACGCGCTCGGGTGGGCGCACTCGGTGGAGGCGTGGCGCGGGGACCGACTGGTCGGCGGGCTGTACGGCGTGGCGGTCGGCGGCCTGTTCGCCGGGGAGTCGATGTTCCACCGGGAGCGGGACGCCTCCAAGGTCGCGCTCGTCGGGCTGGTCGACCTGCTGCGCGAGGACGGCGCCGCCGACCGCCTGCTCGACGTGCAGTGGCTGACACCGCACCTGGCCTCGCTCGGGGCGGTGGAGGTCCCGCGGTCGGCGTACCTCCGCGCCCTGGGCCGGGCGCTGCCGTTGCCGATCCCACAGGCGTTCGCCCTGTCCGAAGTCCGTGCTGAGGGTGAAGCATGAAGTGACCGGCGGTGGGAAGGGTGACGCCGACGGACATTCGCAGACGGGAGACGAGACCCCATGGGCAAGACACGAGCAGCACTCACCAGCCTGGCCGGCCTGGCGCTGGCGGCGTCGATGACGGCGTGCGGCGGCAGCGACGACGGCGGCGCCGGCAGCTCGGCGCCGGACAACGCCTCGACCAGCGACTTCTGCGACGGGTTCAACGGGCTGTTCGAGAAGGTGCTCGCGCAAGGCGCCAGCGGTGACTCCTCGGCGATGATCACGGCCCTGAAGGACTGGGCCGGGGACATGGAGGACATCGGCACCCCGAGCGACATGCCCGACGACGCGCGCAACGGCTTCGAGCTGTTCATCGACCAGGCCAAGGACCTCGACGAGGACGCCACGCTCGACGACCTGCAGAACCTCGGCGACGACCTGAGCGAGTCCGACCAGGCCGACGGCGAGGCGTTCGCCGGCTGGACCGAGAAGAACTGCCCGCTCGACCTGCCGAGCATCGACCCCTCGGACCTGCCGAGCATCGACCCCTCGGCGCTCGCGAGCATGGACCCCGACGACATGGAGTCGATGATGTCCGAGCTCGAGGACCAGATGGGCGATCTCACCGAGAGCCCGTAGGCGTCTCGCTACGCCGGCCGCGAGCTCGGCTCAGACGACCTGGGGCGGGCGGCCGGTCTCGCTGACCATCGGCCGGCCGGCCGCCTCCCAGTCGAGCATCCCGCCGTCGAGGTTGACCGCGTCGTGGCCCTGCTGCTGCAACCAGGCGACCGCCTGGGCGGACCGGCCGCCGACCTTGCAGACCACGAGGGTCTGGGCGTCGGGCAGCTCGTCACGACGCAGCGGGAGCAGCGAGAGCGGGATGTGCAGCGCGCCCTCGATGTGGCCGTGCTGCCACTCCTCGGGCTCGCGGACGTCGAGCACCACGAGGCCCTCCGGCAGCGGCTGCGGCACGCCCTCGATCGAGACGGTCGGGACCTGGGTCATCGTGGTGGGCCTTCCGGGTCGGTGCGGGGGTCGGGCGTCCGCCGGCCAGTCTTGCGCACGGCGACAACCCGACGTCCCGGGCGTCCGATGGCGGTGCTCCTCGGCCCTGAGGGCGGTGCTCCTCGGCCCTGAGGGCGGTGCTCCTCGGCCCTTAGAGGGAGGCCAGGCCGTCGGCGATCAGGAGCACGCCGAACGCCGCGAACAGCACGGCGGCGCCGATCTTGATGACGCGCTCGGGGAGCTGGCGGCCCAGCAGGGCGCCGAGCCCGATGGCCAGGGCGTCCGCGACGACCATGCCCAGCGTGGAGCCGAGCCAGGTGCCGAACCAGCCCTCCTGGGTGGCCAGGGTGATCGTGGCCAGCATCGTCTTGTCGCCGAGCTCGGCGAGGAAGAACGCGACACCGACGGCGAGGATCGCTGCGCCCTGGCTGGAGCGGGCCTTGGCCGCCTCCTCCTCGGTGAGCTCGTCGCCGCGCAGCGTCCAGGCGGCGAAGACGAGGAACGCCACCCCGGCGGCGATCGAGATCCAGTGCTGCTGGTCGGCGAACGCGTCGCCGATGAAGT
>NZ_JANINT010000175.1 GCF_024509035.1 Nocardioides sp.
CACCGCCGCCCTGCTCGCGATCCTGGCGATCGGCGGCGCCTGGCTGCTCGGCGAGATCGCCGAGGTCAACCCCGCGCTCCCGGTCTGGTTCACGACCGTGCTCGAACCGCTCACCGTGGGCGCGATCTGCGGGGTCGCCTTGCACACCTCGACGGCGATGCTGGGCGCGCTGGCGATCGGGCCACTGACGGCCGCCCTGCGCGCCGGGGCCGCGGGGGCCCTGCTCGCGATCGTCTCCGAGCTCGGCGCCCTGCTTGCGGTCGCCCTGGGCGGCGGACGACCGGTCACCGACACCGAGGGCGTGGCGATCATGACCTGGAGCGTGGCCGCGATCGGGCTCGGCATGATCGCGACGTACCTCCATGCGGCGCTGCGGCGCGACCCGGACGCGCTGGCTCCCTACCACGACGCCCAGGCCCTGATCCGGCAGCTGATCGAGCTCTCCGACGGGTTCGGCTCGGGCCTCGACCCGGCCACGCTCGGCACCCGGCTGATGGACACGGTGCGCGACGAGCTGCCGGCGGAGGTGCTGACCGTCTACGTCGCCCCGGTGCAGGACCTCGCCCCGCTCGTCACCTGGTCGCTGCACGGCCCCACCGAGCAGGACCCGGTCGAGGAGATCGCCACGGCCTGCTGGTGGTCGGGCGGCCCGATCGTCGAGGGCCGGCGGTTCGCCTTCCCCCTGCACTCCGGTCACGCCGGAGGAGCGGTCGTCGGCGTGGTGGCCGGCGTGCTCTCCGAGCGTCTCGACCCCGACCGGATCGACCTCGACGCCCGCATCGCGACGCTGGCGACCCGGCTCGCGCCGAGCGTCGTCCGCCTCGACACCGCACTGCTCTTCGAGACGCTGCGTGACCGCGCCACCGCACGGGAGCGGCGCCGGCTGGCTCGCGAGATGCACGACGGCCTCGCCCAGGACATCGCGTCCCTGGGCTACCTCGTCGATGCCCTCGCGGCCGACCGGGGCACCCCGGCGCAGGCGGCCCGCATCGAGGCGCTGCGCAGGCAGATCACGACGGTCGTCGCCGAGGTGCGCCGCTCGGTCGTCACCCTGCGCACCAGTGTCGGTGAGAGCGCCAGCCTCGGCGAGGCGCTGGGCAGCCTGGCCCGCCAGCTCACGGAGTCGTCGGGGACGCCGGTGCACGTCACGCTCGACGAGCGGGAGACCCGGCTGCGCCCGGAGGTCGAGGCCGAGCTGTTCCGGATCGCCCAGCAGGCGATGACCAACGCCGTCCAGCACGCCGGGGCGACCTCGATCGACGTGCACTGCCGGGTGCGGCCACCGCGAGCGGTGCTCATCGTGCGCGACGACGGCACCGGCCTCGGCCGGGGCCGCCCCGACTCCCAGGGCCTCGACATCATGCGCGAGCGCGCGGCCCTGATCGGCGGGCGGCTCGACGTGCACCCCCAGCACCCTCACGGCACCAGCATCACCGTGCGCGTGCCGGCCCCGGTGGCGCAGCCCGTTCCCGCGCCGACGTCCCGACCGGGCCCGCGCGAGGAGGCGGTGACGGCGTGACCACCGTGCTGCTCGTCGACGACCACGAGCTGATCCGTAGCGGCCTCGCCGCGGTGATCGACCTCGAGACCGACCTCACGGTCGTCGGCACCGCGGGGACGGTGGCCGCCGGGCTCGCCGCGGTCGACGAGCTGCGGCCCGACGTCGTCGTGGCCGACCTGCAGCTGCCCGACGGCACCGGCCTGGACATCGCGCGCGCCGTACGTCGTGAGAGCGACACCACCGGCCTGGTCGTGCTGACCATGCACTCCGGCGACGACCAGATCTTCGCGGCCATGGAGGCAGGAGCGTCCGGCTTCGTCGGCAAGGACGCACCGGCCGGCGAGGTGGTCCGCACGATCCGGCACGCGGCCGTCTCGCCACGCTCGTTCGTCTGCAGCGGACTCGCGGACGCCATGGTGCGTCGGGTCGGTCAGACGACCGCCCGGCTCTCCGACCGCGAGCACGACGTGCTGCTGCTGCTCGCCGAGGGCCTCGGCACCGCCACGATCGCCGAGCGGCTGTTCATGAGCGAGTCGACGGCCAAGTCGCACATCGCGCACATCTACCAGAAGCTCGGCGCCGCCAACCGCGCCCAGGCCCTGGTCACCGCGATGCGCGTCGGGCTGCTCTCGAGCGTGCGGCCGGCCGACCCCGCGCGCTGAACTGCTGCGCCTCGTCGGGACTTTGGTCCCGGGACCTTGGTCCCGCGCGTCCTGACCCGTCCGTGCCCGCCAACGATGTCCGATCGGCGGCACCGCATAGTCATTTCGGGCTATGGAGACGCACGCGTTCTCCCGATCCGGGTGACTCGCTTCACAGGACACGATGCGTCCGAGGGGTTGAGGGACCCCGGTCCGATCTCGGGACCACATGTGGGAGAGGGAGAAACATCATGCTGGAGTTCCTGCGGAACATGTTCTCGATGCAGCGGAACCGGAACGAACGCGGCGCGTCCGCCGTGGAGTACGGCCTGCTGGTCGGCGGCATCGCGGCGCTCATTGTCGTCCTGGTATTCGCATTGGGCAACAACGTGACGGGCTTGTTCAAGGACACCTGCACGAAGGTGGCCGCGGGCAGCACGACCGACAGCGCCAGCACGGCCTGCCCCTGACAGTCAGCCTGCGTCATAGTGGCCGCGGACCGCGAGGTCCGCGGCCACTCGCCATTTCCGGACTCCCCGGGTCACTCCCCCAGCTGCCGCGCGATCGCGATCCGGGTCATCGTCGTGGGGTGCGAGCCGAACCAGAACTGCGCCCAGGCGGGCGGGGTCAGGTCGGCCTGGGAGTGCAGCGCGAGCTGGCGCTGCACGCCGATGAACGCGTCGGGGTCGTGGGTGGTCTCCAGGGCGTCGACGTCGGCCCGGGTCTCGATCTCGCGGCTGATGCCGTTCTCGACCGGGCTGGCCAGCACCGTCCCGAGCGCCAGCAGCGCGAGCACCAGCGGGACGACCCTCGGGTCGCTCATGTCCGGACGTCGGCGTCCGACGAGCAGGCCCAGCAGCCCGACCCCGAACGCCGCGCCTGCGGCCCCGAGCAGCGAGCCCGTGAGCACGTCGTCGTGCCGGGCGTGGGCGAGCTCGTGGGCGACGACCGAGAGCGCCTGGTCGCGGGACACGTCGTCGACGAGGTTGTCGTAGAGCACGACCCGGCGAGTGCCGCCGAAGCCGGAGACATAGGCGTTGAGCGTCGTCGTACGTCGGGACGCGTCCGCGACCAGCACGTCGTCGACCGGCACGTGCTCGCGGGCCGCGAGGTCGAGCACCTCGGTGCGCAGCGTCCCGTAGGGCAGCGAGGTGAAGGAGTTGAACAGCGGCTCGATCACCACCGGGTAGACGAACGATCCGGCCAGCACCAGTGCCGCCATCAGGCCACCGGCGACGGCCGGCCACGCCCTCGTCCAACGCCGGGCGCAGGCCACCAGCACCACGAGCACGATCGAGGTCGCCACGATCGTCACGAGCTCGTTCTTGACCACGTCCGCGGTGAACCCCGACCAGGCCTGGGTGCTCAGCCCGTGGTCGAGGGCGCGCTGCCGCAGCAGGACGGCGAACGGCAGGGTCACGACGCGGCCGATGACCGCCAACGCCGCGACGGCGAGCACGACCCGCACCCACCACCAGCCGCGCAGCCGGTCGACAAGTCGCGCGCCCCAGGGCCCCAGGCCCAGGACGCAGGCCACGACCAGGGAGACCGCCAGCGAGCTCCAGCTCCACACCCGGGCCCACCGGGCGTAGTCCTCGCCGCGCTGGATCTCCGCGGGCGTGAACACCGACGCCGGGTCCGCCGGCGCGGGAGTGCCACCGGGCACCGGGTGCCACGGCACGAGCCACGCGGCGAGCGCGACGAACACGAGCCCACCGGCCAGGGTCACGGCCAGCGCCACCCGGCGCTGGTCCGGGCGCTCCCGCGAGGTTCTCACCTGGTCGATTGTGGCAGGGCGAGGTCGGCGAGCAGGTCGCGCCACCGGGCGGTCAGCTCGCGGGTCGTGAGCCCGAACGTCGCCTCCAGCGCTGACCCGACCGGCCGGCCGCCGTCGACGTCGCGGTAGAAGCGCACGAGGTCGGCCTCTCCCCCGACCTGCGCCAGCAGCCGGCAGACCAGCCAGGCGCTCTCGTACGTCGCCCCCAGGTGCGTGGCGCGGGTGCCGAACTCGGCTGCCCCGGGCAGCGCCCGGGGCGGACCCCCGCGGCGTACCTCCGCGATGATCTGGGCGGCCGACCGTGAGACCGGCAGGTCGACGTCGCGCAGCGCGACGTAGTCGGCGAAGCCCTCGAGCAGCCACAGCGGCATCTGGCTGGTCCAGGCACCGGCGGCGACGTGCGTGGCCTCGTGGCTCATCACGACCTGGGCGCCGGTCGGGCGCAGGCCGGCGTAGACGTCGGGGTTGACGAACACGTGCACGGGCGCGTCGGCCGACGTCGTCCCGTCCGGCGACGTCGTGACCGCGGCGATCTGGTCATAGGTGCCCGGGTCGGCGTCCAGCGCCCGGTTCAGCTCCTCGACGGAGTCGGGCACCTCGACCACCAGCCCGCGGTCCCAGTCGGGAAGCACGCGGCGCACGACCGGCACGGCAGCATCGGCGCGGTGCTCGTAGCGGTCGGCGGCGGCCGGCGAGCCGTCGACGAGGACGAGCGTGCGGGCCGTGCGTCGGACCTGCAGCGGCC